>NZ_JALNPO010000005.1:217282-249047 GCF_024520895.1 Pantoea sp. Fr-CA_6
ATGCTCCCGGCATTTTTGTCCGGGTTCGGGCACCATATTTAAAGAACCCGCCTCTGGCGGGTTTTTGCTTTTGTGGAGCGAACCCGTTATCGAAGGTTCGATACACTCGCCATATCCTGTGGCTCGCCCTCTGCTTCAGCACGCCACCCACACCGCACCGGCATCCGCCGATTTCACGCACTGCGCGACCCAGCGCACGCCCATTAATCCGGCATGCACGTCGGGATACCAGAAATCCTGCAGGAAGTCGGTGTCACGGCGATCGGTGGCATCCATCGCCAGTGCGAAGCGACGATAAAGATTGGACCAGGCTTCAAATAACCCCTCGGTATGCCCTCCGCCAATGCGGTCCTCTTCCAGCGCGCGCGGATTAAGATAGCCCATGCCGCGCTCCAGAATGCGCACTGGCTCGCCCTGCACTTCATAGCGCAACTGGTTCGGCTGCTCATCCCACCACTCCAGACTGGCTTTCGATCCGACGACCCGAATCTTCTGCCCGTGCATCGATCCGGCATTCACCGCCGACGCCCATAACGTGCCGACTGCGCCGTTGTCATACTCCATCATCACAAAGGCGTTATCCTCCAGCGGCGCACGCGACGCGACAAAGCTCTGACGCGAACAGAGCAGACGCGTCACTTTCAGCTGTGGCAACATCGTTTCTGCGATAAACAATGGATGCGTCGCCAGGTCGCCTAACACGTAACTCGGGCCGACAAAGCGCGGATCGACCCGCCAGCGGGTACTTTCACTCTGCAACTCCACCGCCTCATTATGGAAGCCGTGAGCAAACTGCATGTTAACGATGCGGATCTCACCCAGAGCCCCTTCGGCGATCATTTCCCTGGCCTGATGAACCAGCTGATGCCCGGCGTAACCGTAGGTGACGCCAACAACCTTCTGCTTCTCCCGGCTCAGCTGCTCCAGCTCATCCGCCTCTTCGACCGTAAAACAGAGGGGCTTCTCGCACACCACATGCAGCCCGGCATTAAGCGCCGCGCGGCAAATGGCGAAGTGAGTATTATTAGGCGTGGCGACAGACACCGCCTCAATGCCATCTTCACGCGCGGCTTCCCCGGCGAACAGGCTGGCATAATCGGGATAACAGCGGTCCGGTGCCACACCCAGCGCCTGACCAAACTCACGCCCGCGTGCGGCATCAATATCAAACGCCCCCGCCAGCAGCACAAAGTTTCCGTCACGCTGTGCTGCAGAGCGATGGATATAGCCAATCTGGCTGGTGCCGCCGCCGCCGATCATGCCCCAGCGCAGCGAGCGATTAGCCGCTTTTTTACCGTTAATCATGCTGTTGTCCTCAGAATCCTGTTGATCGGAGATAGTCCAGGCTGGCTTTAACATCCCGCAGACTGGTGTCGGCATGGCGCGGATCACGCTCCTGTTCGATGGTGATCCAGCCCTGATAGTTACGCTCAGTCAGCAGCGTGCGCACCGCCGGATAGTCAATTGCGCCCTGCCCCAGCGGACACATCACCCCCTGCGCGCAGGCAGTGAAAAAGTCGAGTCCGCGAGAGAGGGCGTCTCGCCAGACCCGCTGGTTAACGTCTTTGAAGTGGAGGTAATCGATGCGGGTCCAGTACTGTTGCAGTGAAGCGACCGGATCCATCCCGGCGTAATAGAGATGGCCGGTATCCAGACATAAACCAGCCACCTGATGCGGAATATCACTGACCAGCCGCGCAAGCTCATCGGCAAACTCAATGCAGCCGCCCGCATGCGGATGGATCACCGGTCGCACGCCATACTCCTGCCAGGCAATCTCACTCAGAATGGTGATGTGTCGCATCATGCGCTGCCAGTCGTCAGCGGAGAGCCGTGGCGCTTTTTCTGACTGACCGGCATATTTCGCCCGCTCCGGATTCCCGAAGTCGATGACCACCAGATAAGGCGCGCTGGCGCCGGGCGTTTTGACGGCGGCTGGTACGCTGGCCAGCGTACGACACAGATTGTGGGTGAGCGTCACCAGTTCAGGGAAATTCGCTTCACTGACCAAATCATCAAAAATCGTACCCGCCACCAGCGAAAGCTGATGCGCATTAAGCTGCCGGGTCAGTTCGGCTGCATCCGCTGGCAGATAGCCCCAGGGGCCAAGTTCGATACTGGGATAACCAGCCAGAGCGGCTTCAGTCAGGACTTTCTGCCATGGCGGCAGCCAGGGGTTAGCGGGATCGTCGACGCCCCAGCT
Organism: Pantoea sp. Fr-CA_6; assembly: GCF_024520895.1. Taxonomy (NCBI): domain Bacteria; kingdom Pseudomonadati; phylum Pseudomonadota; class Gammaproteobacteria; order Enterobacterales; family Erwiniaceae; genus Pantoea; species Pantoea sp. Fr-CA_6. The sequence continues at coordinate 219,486 of NZ_JALNPO010000005.1, forward strand.
ACAGGGCGCATTAGCAATGTGAAAGGTCATGATATCTGCCTGTGCAGTGAGAACTGCTGGCAGTATCAAATGAAAATTTCATCTCAGACAACAATGAAAGTTTCATTTTTTGATAGAGATCGCGTTTAAATATTTCTTTATATGATAGTTTTCTATCAAATACCCGCTAACCTGCTCTTTCTACAGGTTTTCACGCGTCACGATTTCAAAGGGTACGGTCACCTGAGCAAAATGGTCGCGCTGTTCCATCCGGCTGTTGAGGCAGGTGGCGATCACCGCCGCAGCCATGGCATCAATACGATGGCGCAACATCAGCGTAATGGTGCCATCAATCAGCGCCAGCTCATCGCCGGGCAGCGGACCGTGGCACAGCAGATCGATCTGCCTGCGTCCGCTGTCACGCAGCGCCCGCACCACACCCTCGATGCCGCCGCAGGGCGCATAAATCATCACCAGATCATCATGGGTGTCCAGCAACTGCCGGGTCGCCTGATAGCCTCCTTCACCCGACTCATGCGTTTTTAACGGTTCCAGTACCCGCTGGCTGATGCCTGACTCGCGCAGGTAAGAGCGGAAACTGATCTCGCTGCTCTCCTGGCAGGTAAAGCGGTGATCGCCCAGCAGCACCCCAACGCATCCCGGCTGACGCAGCAGATGCTGTGCCATCCAGGCCGCCGTACGTCCCGCTTTCTGATTATCAATGCCGATAAACCCCGCATGCTCACAGGGCGAGAAATCAGAAAAGAGCGCGTAAACCCGTACGCCCAGTCGTGACACATCCTGAATCGCGTGACGAATCAGCGGATGATCCAGCGCCACCAGCGCAATTACATCACTGCGCTGTGCCAGCAGACGCAGCGAGTGCGCCACCGCCTCCACTTCGTGAATATCATGCCAGCAAAACTCAGGTTCGCTGCCCTGTGGCTGCTGAGCCTTCAGCTGCTGTTTCAGCATCTCGCCCAGCTGCTGATAAAACGAATAACGAGCAGGCAGCAGGATAAAGCTCACGCGAACTGTTGCCGCAGCGAGCGGCGATGTTGTCCGGATGTGTGCCTGCGTCAGGTGATAGCCCAGCTCGCGGGCCGCAGCCAGCACTTTCTGCTCGGTCACGCTGCGCACCGGCGCGCGTCCATTCAGCACCCGATCCACGGTGGCCACGCCCACGCCCGCCGCCTGCGCAATAGCGGTCATCGTCACTTTTGACATCATCCTTCTCCCTGCTTCTGCTCTCTGTAGCGCTGGCTGACGGCTACGCCTATATATTCTGTTGTCTGAGACATCAACACTCTATCGCGGCACAGCCATTTCCTCTCATTTATTTGATAGAAAGTCAGCGTTAATCTTGATCGTCCTCGCAAAATGAAACATTCATTTCTTTCTGCATTCTCTTTAAAACGCCCATTTGCTAAAACGGATAAAAATCCTGCGCCGATCGGGTTGATGGGATCACATCATTAAAAGGTTAGAGCGACGACGGCGGGCTTTCTATAGTGGAGCCCTGAGCAGCACCTGCCTGCACGTATAAAAGGAAAAGTTATGTTCCCTTCAACGCTTCCGGTTCCACGCCTGACCGCTGCCAGCCAGGTACCACAGTTGCGCTGGGGCATTATCGGGCCGGGCTGGATCGCCGACCATTTTGCCCATGCACTGCGCAAGCATACCCACCAGCAGATCACGGCGGTGGCTGCGCGTGACCCGGCAAAAGCACAGGCCTTTGCCGACAAATGGTCAATCAGCCATGCCACGGGCAGTATCGACGTGCTGCTGGCGCGGGAGGATGTTGATGCGGTCTATATCGCTACGCCCCACAACCACCATTTTCCCGATGGTCTGCGCGCGATTGCCGCCGGAAAGCATCTGCTGATTGAAAAGCCGCTGGCGCTGAATGCTCAGCAGGCGACACAGCTTAAACTGGCCGCCGCTGCCGCGAACCTGCTCTGTATGGAGGCGATGTGGTGCAACTTCACACCGAAATATGACGTTATCCGTCAGCTGCTGGAGGATGGCGTGCTCGGCGATGTTCACACCCTGATTGCCGATCATGGCGAGTTTTTCACACCAGACCATCGCATCTTCAACGCCGATCTGGCGGGCGGCCCGATGCTGGATCTGGGCAGCTATCTGGTGGCGCTTAGCGTGTTTGTTGGCGGCGGTGCGCCTGACACGATCGTCGCCCGGGGCCAGCCCGTCCCGGCTGGGCGTGTAAACGGTCAGACGTCGATGCTGTTTACCCATCAGCACGGCATGCATTCGGTGCTGAATACCACCCTGTTCAGCAACACGCCAGGCGGCGCGGTGATCGCCGGACGCGAGGCCACGCTGGAACTGGCGGGCCAGTTCTATGCGCCTGGTAACTTCACCCTGACCTCCAGCGATCGGCGTCATCGCCTGCAGTGGCAGGAGCCTGCCAGCCGCTATGAACAGCTCTGTCATGAAATTAACCATTTCGCCTGGTGTATCGGTCAGAACCGGATCGATTCACCCATCCATTCGCTTGACCAGGCGATTACCACCCTGGCCACGATGGACAACGTCAGGCAGCAGATTGGCGTGACCTTCAATGAAGAACAGCAACCTTAATGTGCCCGGAGCAGAAAGATGAAAATCGCTTTTGATGTGGATGTGATTAAAGATTTAGGCATCACCCGTATGGTTCATCAGGTGGCCGACTGGGGATACAAATATATCGAACAGTCGCCGCATCCGCAGATCAACCCGTTTTATAAGCATCCTAAAGCCAGCCGTGAAATCATCACCGAGTATAAGAATGCGTTAAACGCCACCGGGCTGGAGATCTCCTCGTTTATCGTGGTCTATCGCTGGTCCGGCCCGGATGAGCTGCGTCGTCAGGCGGCGGTGAAGAACTGGAAGCGGATGATCGAGATCGCGGTTGAGATGGGTGTGCAGGTGATCAACACCGAACTCTCCGGCACGCCTAACGAGCCGGAAATCTGTGAAGAGATGTTCTATCGCTCCATGGAAGAGCTGCTGCCGATCATCGAACGTGAAGGCATCCGCGTCGAAATCCAGGCCCATCCGTGGGATTTCTGCGAAGAGAACAACGAAACTGTGGATATCGTGAAGTCGTTCCGCAGCGATAATGTGAAGTATATCTACAGCGCGCCACACACTTTCTTTTATGACAAAGGCAAAGGTGATGTGAAACCGATGCTGGAGTATGCCGGTGACGATCTGTCACACATGCTGATCGCCGACACCATGAACCATACAAAACACTGTCGCTACATCGTTAACCCGCCAGGGGTGGATGCCACCATTCACCAGCATGTCGGCGTGGGCGAAGGCGAAGTGGACTTCGACACCCTGTTTAAAACGCTGCGCGACACCGGCTTTGCCACCCGCAGTTATAAAGTCGGCGGTGAACCGATCATCGCGGCGTCTCTGTTTGGCTACCCGGAAAAGATGAAGGTTCAGGCGGTAGAAACCCGCGAACTGATTGAGCGTGAACTGCTGTAACCCTGCCTGCCGTGCAGTCGCTGCTGACTGCACGGCCACCTCCGCTCAGGATAACGAACCACCTGCCTGACACACTTTTATTCACTTTTCTCCAGTGCCGCTGCCCGCCTGACATCAGCCCCCTGCAGCACGGCCTTGCGCAGCCAGCAGAGTTAAACCCCCTTCGCAGCACCTGCTACACTCCAGACCAATACCACACCATAAGGCGAACTTTCATTATGTCGGAAAATGCATATCAGCCCGCAAAAGTCTGGACCTGGGACCCTGAAGCCAAAGGTAACGGCGCTAAAACTAATCGTCCGTTCGCTGGTCCCACCCATGAAAAAGCGTTGCCGGTCGGCAAGCATCCTTTACAGCTCTATTCGCTTGGCACGCCTAACGGCCAGAAGGTGACCATCCTGCTGGAAGAGCTGCTGGCGCTTAACGTCAACGATGCGGAATATGATGCCTGGCTGATCCGTATCGGCGAAGGCGATCAGTTCTCCAGCGGTTTTGTCGACGTAAACCCGAACTCGAAAATCCCGGCGCTGAGCGACCACTCGGCAACGCCGCCGATTCGGGTATTTGAATCGGGCAACATCCTGCTCTATCTGGCGGAGAAGTATGGCTACTTCCTGCCGAAAGATATCGCTGGCCGCACCGAAACCCTGAACTGGCTCTTCTGGTTACAGGGCTCAGCGCCTTACCTGGGCGGTGGTTTCGGTCATTTCTATCACTACGCGCCAGAAAAAATTGAGTACGCCATTAACCGCTTCACGCTGGAAGCGAAGCGTCAGCTCGACGTGCTGGATCGTCAGCTGGCAGATAACCGCTATCTGGCCGGTGATGACTACACCATCGCTGATATCGCCACCTGGCCGTGGTACGGCAACATGGTGCTGAATGACCAGTATGGCGGTGCCGAATTCCTGGATGTGCAGTCCTATAAAAATGTGGTGCGCTGGGCGAAAGAGATCGCGCTGCGTCCTGCTGTAATTCGTGGCCGTAAGGTCAACCGTGTCATGGGCGACCCGGCCGATCAGCTGCACGAGCGTCATGATGCCGCTGACTTCGATACCAAAACCCAGGATAAAAAAGCTTAAGGAGAGACCTGTGAGTGCATATGTTGTATTTATTCGTGATAACACCCTGAACCAGGACGAAATGGCGATCTATGCCGAGAAAGCGGGCGAGGCTCGCGGCGATCATCAGATCAATCCTCTCGCCTTTTATGGCGAACTGGAAACGCTGGAAGGACAGGAAGCAGAAGGCGTGGTGATTCTGGAATTCGCGAGCCGCGAAGCCGCACATGCCTGGTATGACAGCCCGGAATATCAGGCTGCCAAAGCGCACCGTCTGAAAGGCGCGAACTATCGCGTGGTGCTGGTAGAAGGTGTGGCTAAGTAAAGATACAGGCGGCAGCGATGCCGCCTTTTCTTATTGCAGTGTGATACGCGCCACGCCATCCAGCCCCTGACTGCTGTGATCGTCATTGAAGCCCTGCTTCAGGGTGACGAACAGGGTCTGCCCGTCCGGTGAGACCAGCAGACTGTTGGGGTGGCTATCAAATGACCAGCTGTTTTTCACCTCATAGGTGGTGCCATCCAGCTGCAGCACCTTCTTCGATTCGCGCTGGCTGATATAAATCTCATTGCGCTTGCCATTAAACTTAATCCCCAGTGAGTCGCCCAGATTCAGACGCTTAATGACCTTGCCGCTGCGCTCATCAAACACCAGCGTATTTTTCGCTTTTGAATTATCCGTAACAAACAGACGACCGGTTGCCGGATCCTCGGCCATATTCAGGAACAGATACTCCTGCCCGTCACCCGTCGTCAGGCGCTGCTCGATTTTGTTATTGCGCGGATTGATCACCAGGATTTCCCCGCTGCCGTTCGCCGCATAAATCCGGTCGCTGACCGGCGAGAAGATGATGCCTGTGACCCACTTCCCGGCATTTTTTATCCGGGTTCTCAGCGTCAGGGTTTTGGCATCAACCACCCAGATCACGCCCGGATCGCCCACGCCGCCGACATAGAGCAGCCCGTCATGCAGAAAGATTTCACGCGTGCCATAGGGCATGCCTTTCTCGTTTTTCTCGTCAAACATCAGGCGCTTCAGCACCTTACCGTTATCAGGATCGATTTTAGAGATACCGCCATCCAGCGTGTTGGTGGCGTAGAGCGCGCTGCCGTCAGGCGCACTGATCAGACCAAAGTTTTTCAGGTCGAAGTGTCCCGCGCCGGTGCTCTGCAGCGTGGAAGCATCAAGACGGTAGATCATGCCGCCGCTGATATCTTTAAATCCCTGCGCGCTGGCGACATAGAGGGCATTTTTTGCTGGCAGATAGGCCATCTCATACAAACCTTCACCCAGCTCGCGCTGAATCAGGTTATCGGGACTGGAGGGCTGCATCACCACCGGCGCGCTGGCATCCACTTTTTTCGCCGGCATCTGGCACGCCGTCAGGCTGAAGGTGGTCACCATCGCCAGTGTAAGTGCCGCTGTACGCGGACTGAACAACGCTTTCATACTTAACTCCCCTATCTGCCTGCTGCTCCCGGCTGGCCACAACGCAGAGGACAGGCAGGAAATAAAAAGAATAAGAATCATACGCAGCCGCTAAAACGCTGTAAACGCAGCGGCACGCTGACGCAACCGAATCAGCTTAATGCGGTATGTTTATTGTCCGCAGGCGTCTGGCCGCGCCAGAAACTGCCTTTAAAAGCCTGGCTAATCAACCGATTGCAGATTGCTCTGCAGAAACCCCACAAATGCGGTAATACGCGCCGGAAGCTGACGCTGCGCCTGCCAGACCGCAAAAATATCGCCATCCGGTGCCTGCCAGTCGGGTAACACCGGCAGCAGTTCGCCCGTCGCCAGACTGTGCTGCGCATCCCACCAGGAACGCAGCAAGATGCCATGCCCATCCATCGCCAGCCGCATCGCCACTTCGCCATCGTTGGTGATCAGACTGCCGCGCACTTTCTGATTGATGCTCTGTTCGCCGCTGGTCAGTCGCCACAGGGTAAAATCGCTGTCGTGCTGGCGCAGTAAAATGCAGTTGTGTTGTGCCAGATCGCGCACTGTCTCCGGCAGACCGTGCCGGGCGGCATAGGCGGGTGAGCAGCAGAGAATGCGCGGATTGGTACGCAGTTTGCGCGCCACCAGCCGTGAGTCGGGCGGTTCCCCGACGCGGATATCAATATCCATGTGGGCATCAAGAAAATTAAGTGGCTGGCTGCTGAGCTGCAGCGACAGCGAGAGTTCCGGGTGCAGCGCGGCAAAAGCCGAGACGCAGGGCGCAATATGCCGACGGCCAAAGCCAAATGAGGCGTTAATGTTAAGTGTGCCGCGCAGCTGAGCGGTTTCGCCGCTGACCGCCTCTTCCAGCGCCGCCAGCTGATCCAGCAACGGACGCGCACCCGCCAGATAACGGCGCCCTTCCGGCGTCAGCTCCAGTCGTCGCGTGGTGCGGCGCAGGAGTTGCACACCAAGCCGCTGTTCCAGCTGGCTCAGACGTTTGCTGACCGCCGCCAGCGACAGTCCCAGTTCGCGCGCCGCCGCAGTCAGGCTATCCAGCGCAGCCAGGCGAACAAAGAAGGCTAAATCATCGGTGGAGGTGCGGGATTCTCTACTTTTATTCAACACTGGATTGCCTTTCAGGCTCATTATTTCCCCGTAAGCGACAGTTATACTGCGTACACAATTCGAACATCAACCGGAAAGGTACCCTGTGACTGACAAAATTCACTCTGTTGCCGTGATCCCTGGCGACGGCATCGGCAAAGAAGTGATGCCGGAAGGCGTCCGTGTAATGAATGCGGCCGCAGAGAAATTTAACATTCCGCTGCGCTGGGAGTGGTTCGATTACGCCAGTGCCGACTACTGGCAGCAGCATGGCAAAATGTTGCCTGACGACTGGTTTCCACAGCTGAAAGCCTTTGATGCGATCTATTTTGGCGCAGTCGGCTGGCCCGATGTGGTGCCCGACCACGTTTCACTGTGGGGCTCGCTGCTGCAGTTCCGCCGGGAGTTCGATCAATATGTGAATCTGCGTCCGGTGCGACTGATGCCAGGCGTCAAAGCGCCGCTGGCGAACCGTCAGCCCGGCGATATCGACTTCTATGTGGTACGCGAAAACACTGAGGGTGAATACTCCAGCGTCGGCGGCACCATGTTCCCCGGCACCGAACGTGAAGTGGTGATTCAGGAGACGGTGATGACGCGCACCGGCGTCGATCGCATCCTGAAGTTTGCCTATCAGCTGGCGCAGAGTCGGCCGAAGAAACACCTGACCTCCGCCACCAAATCGAACGGCATTGCCATCACCATGCCCTACTGGGATAGCCGCGTTGAAGCCATGGCCGGTCAGTTCCCCGATGTTCGCGTCGATAAGTATCACATCGATATTCTCACCGCTAACTTCGTGCTGCATCCGGACTGGTTTGATGTGGTGGTCGCCAGCAATCTGTTTGGCGATATCCTCTCCGATCTCGGCCCGGCCTGTACCGGCACTATCGGCATCGCCCCTTCGGCCAATATCAACCCGGAAGGCCTGTTCCCCAGCCTGTTTGAACCGGTTCACGGTTCTGCGCCCGATATCGCCGGTAAAGGTGTCGCCAATCCCATCGGACAGATCTGGTGTGGCGCGATGATGCTGGAGCACCTCGGCTACAAAGCGGCAGGTGATGCGGTGTTAGACGCGATTGAACGCACGCTGGCAGCGGGTGAGCACCTGACGCGCGATCTCGGCGGCAGCGCCAGCACCGAACAGCTCGGTATGGCCATCGCCGCCGCGCTGTGATTTAGTCCGGCAACTGCACCACGCACTCGGGGTGCCAGCCTGGCGGTAACGATTCCGGTCGTACTATCGCCAGGCTGTGCAGTTGCAGGTTCTCCACCCCGCGTGCAAACAGGCCCGGCAGCCCGCCGGGATAGCGCTCTACGCCAAAAGCTTCGCCGGTTTTCGGGTCAAGTTTGTAGGCGTTATCCAGCCCCATGCCGGTCGGGGAGTCCGGATTACAGGGCGGCCGTACGTCATAGTGTCCCTGAGCAACCGGTGCCACGGTCTGCCGCATCTGCAGCTGGCTGATGACCACATCGCGTATCCAGCCCGGTTCTGCCGCATGCAGGTTAATCGCCCCTTCCGCCACGCCCGTAACGTTACTGAACTGCACCTGCTCTACGATACCGGGCGTAATGGCGGGATCGCGCCTGCGCACCGAAATATGCAGCGGATCGGCTTTTCCCCAGTGACAGGGCGGCGCATGGTGACAGGCAAAAGTCAGATTACTGAACAGCAGACGCCGCATCGCGCCGCCGTCACGCGACAGAATGCCAATGCCACGGTTGGAATCAAAAATGGTGCAGCCGGTCACCGTGACATCTTCCACATCATCCCAGGTTTCAGTGCCGATTTTAAAGGCGCAGCTGTAGCTACGCAGCAGGCAGTTGGTGATCATAATCTGCCGCGCCGGACGCCGCAGCGCGGCCGGTTTATGGGTGGTTTTGATGCAGATGGCATCATCGGCAGCACTGAGATAGCTATTGCTGACAAACACCGCTTCGCAGCTGTCGATATCGAGCGCATCGGTATTCGGCATGGTCATGGCATTGTCGATGGTGAGGTGGTCGATATGCACATGGCGACAGCTCACCAGATGCACCGTCCACATCGGCGCCTGCACGATGGTAAAAGCGGTCAGCGTTACCTGCTCACAATCTTCAAACACAATGATCCGCGGCCGGTCCGCACGCGGCAGGCGATAGCCCTGCTCGTCACGCTCAGCGGCAAACCAGGCTTCACCGTCACCGTCTATACGGCCGGTGCCGCTGATGGTGATATTGCGCTGGCCCAGCGCATAGAGCAGCACATTGTGGGACTTCTCAGCACAGCTCAGCGCCTGTACCGCCTGGTAATCAGCCAGCCGCTGACTGGCGATCAGCACCGCGCCCGCTTCAAGATGGAGTTCAAAATCAGAGGGCAGATTCAGGCAGCCGCTGCGATAACGCCCGGCAGGCAGGGTCAGACGGCCACCGCCCGCCGCCGCAATCTGATCCATAGCGCGTTGCAGCACGGCCGTGTCCGGGGTTTCGCCATCGGCGACAGGGTGAAAATCAGCAAGGGAAAGGTGCATCATGCGTCTCCCGCAGGATTGAGGAGGAGGAATTGCAGCACGATACGGCGCGGCAAACCTTTGTCTGGCCGCCAGTGCGCCGTTTCGTGCGGGCTATCAAAGATTACTTCACGGCCCCTTCGGTGACGCCGCTGATGAACTTGCGCTGGAAAATCAGGAACACCACGATCAGCGGCATAATCACAATCATCGCGCCCGCCATCAGCACCGGAATGTCGATGGTGTTTTTGTTCTGGAAAAACATCATGCCAATTGGCAGTGTGCGTAACTCATCCTTGTTGACCAGAATCAGCGGGATCAGGAACTCATTCCAGGTCCAGATAAACAGCAGCAGCCCCAGCGTTGAGAGGGTCGGCCAGATAGCGGGCACCAGAATGCCCCACAGAATTTTGACCCGCGATGCCCCATCCATTACCGCCGCTTCCACCAGTTCTTTCGGCACCTGCTGGAAAGCACTGGCGATCATCAGCGTGGTAAAGGGCAGCGACAGGGCAATTTGCGGCAGGATCAGCGCCAGATAGGTGTTGGTCAGCCCCATCCAGCGCAGCTCGTGATAGAGCGGAATGATAAAGGCTTCACTCGGCAATACCATCCCCAGCGCCAGCATCGCTCCGATGACTTTTTTACCAGGGATTTTCAGCCACGCGAAACCGAACCCGGCCAGAATGCCCAGCAGCACGCTGAACAGCACCACCGGAATCACCACCAGCACCGAGTTGAGGAAGTAGACGTTGAAGTGGCCCTGTTGCCACGCGGTCAGGTAGTTTTTGAAATTCAGCGAGGCGGGCAGCGTGAAGACCCCCTGAAACAGCTCCATCTGGGTTTTGAACGACGTCATCAGCGCCATCAGGAACGGCAGAATCGTCATCAGCGCCACGATCCAGATCAGCGCGCGTGAAATCACCGGCGTGCTTCGCATCAGTAACGCTCCTTTAAGGCCAGATGGATCAGATAGTTAATCCCTAAAACAATGACCATGCTGAACACCGCCACCGACGAGGCGTAGCCAAAGTAGTGCAGATCAAAGCCCTGCTTATACATAAAGATGTTGGTCACCATGGTGGAGGTGCCCGGGCCGCCCTGCGTCATCACATAGACCAGGTCAAAGGCTTTCAGGCTGGCGATCACCGTCAGCAGCAGGGCAATCCGCAGCTCGGGTCGCAGGCCTGGCAGCGTAATGCGCATAAACTTCTGGCGACGCGACGAGCCATCGAGATCGGCCGCTTCCAGCAGTGAGGGATCCATGCGCTGCAGGCCCGCCATAAACAGCACCAGACAGAAACCGAAGAAGTACCAGGTGGCGACCAGACCCACGGCGGGCAGCGCCCAGGTAAAATCACCCAGCCAGGAGAGCGCCAGCTGGGGCAACCCGATTGCGCGTAATATCTGGTCGATCGGACCAAACGCCGGGTTATAGAGCCAGCGCCACACCACGCCCAGCACCGCCATCGGCATGATGTAGGGCAGGAAAAAGAGAATGCGCAGCACGCTGCGTTCGCTGTTGTTGCGCGTGTCATACAGAAAGCTGCAGAGCAGCAGGCCGACGCCAATCGGCAACAGGGTATAGAACAGCATCAGGATGGCGTTATTGCCCAGCGCAATCCAGAACACCGGATCGCTGAACATCCGCAGATAGTTGCTGACGCCGCTAAACACCGGCAGCGAGGTGCCGTCCCATTCGGTAAAACTGATGCCCAGCGAGGCCAGTAGCGGGAACAGCAGAAACACCGCATAGACCAGCACCGCAGGCAGAACATAGAGAAAATTACGCCAGCCACTTAAATTCAACATAACTCTACTCGTGGTTCAGAACGAGGCTCAGGCCCGGCTGTTCGCCGGGCCTCCGGCTTAATGCTTCAGCGTTTTCAGGTAACGCTGATAGTTGTTATCAAAATTAACTACCATCTGATCGGGTGTCTGACGGCCTGCCAGCAGCAGCTGAACGTTCTGATTCAGCTCGGCGTTCATGGTGGGTGTCGCCCAGTCCACGTAGTGACCTAAACCGTCGTAATCATTGAGTGTCAGCCAGACCTGATACGCCTCGGCCAGCAGCGGATTGTCCGCTGGCATTTTCGCCGCTTTGTTGGTGCTGGCAGGCAGGAAGCCCACCTTCAGCCAGCGGTTCGCCATGGCATCAGAGACCATATAGTTGATGAACTTCGCCGCACCTTCCTGCTGGTCTTTGCCTTTGGCAGTGCTGGTGATGGAGAACGCCAGATCGGTACCGCCCACCATCAGCGGTTGCTTCACGCCTTCACCGGCAGGCATCGCGGCAAAGTGAATATCTTTGTTGTCTTTAAACTGGCCGAGATACCAGGTGCCGCTGACCAGGAACGCAGCCTGGCCGTTCTGGAACAGCGTCGCCGCATCGTCGTGACCGATGCCCTGGAAGCCAGGGAAGAAGTACCCTTTGTCGGTCCAGCTCTTCATCATAGAGGCGGCATTGACCAGCTTGCTGTCTTTGAAGGTGCCGCCCACATCGTAAATCAGATTATCCAGCGTCTTGCGGTCGTGGCTCTCAATCTGCGCCTGCCACAGGGTGCTGAGCAGCTGCTGGCCCATGTTGCCATCCAGCAGACCGAGCATCATCGGCGCGGTGCCCTGCTGCTTCAGTTTCGCCATCGCGCTTTCCAGCTCAGCCAGCGTTTTCGGCACGGCAATACCTGCTTTATCCAGCAGCGCTTTGTTGTAATAGAGCCCGACCATCTCGCCCAGGCTGGCGACGCCATAGAGTTTGCCGCTGCCGAACTCGCCGCTGTCTGACCAGCGGTTACGTTTCAGAATCGAGTCCGGGAAGCGTGTGGTCCAGCCGTTGCTGGCGGCGTAGCTGTCGAGCGGCAGCAGCAGCTTATCTTTAACCAGCGAGCCCATATCGCCGCCGCCCTGGTTGACCTGAGCGATCTGCGGGCCATCACCGGCGGTCAGCGCCAGCTTCAGGGGAATACGGGTATCTTCAAAGGAGTGAACCGAGCGGTTAATCACAATGCCGGGATTCTGCTGGGAAAACTCTTTAATCCCTTCATCCACCGCGGCAGTCTGCTCCGGGTAGTTGTAGATATCCCACTCATTCAGGGTAACGGCGGCGTGGGCGGCATGCGAGACGCTGCCCGCCAGCAGGCCCGCTGCCAGCAGCCGACCCACATTGCGAATTCGGAACGAACGAACGGAGGAAACAGACATTATGCTCACCTTCTTCAGACCAGGATCGGCATCCTTTCATCTCACCGCCTGACATCCTGCAGGCTGCAGCCGCACACAAACGCACTCACTCATACTTACTTTAATAAAAAAATAAAGTCAAACAGCCTGCGCGGGGAATTGCAACGCTGTGAGCACGCGCAAATAAACAGCGGCATGGCGTGAAATACAGCACACTGCGCTGGCATTTACGCGATTAACCGTGGCGGTGCGTCGCCAGCTACTTTTTCTGCAGCAGGAGATGCCAGTGCAATCATCGCAAAATAACCTCCTGATAAAACATACGAAAATCCTATCACGCTCACACTTTTCCCCTTTCACTGGCCGTGAATCTGCTGCCAGCCGCCACGATCCGGGCGTGTTGGCGATCACAGTTGTGCATCCCGATGCCGGTAAACATTGCCGAAGCGCCCGTGTTAGTGAGATAAGGTAATTATTCTATCTTGAAAACTAAGTCCACTTTCATTAACGTAACTTTTATCTGCGGATCTGTTCAATCCCTGACCGATTCACTCACTCACGAGAATTCACCATGGCGAATCAAGGTGTCATTCGTCCGGCCACCCCGGCGGACTACCCGGCGCTCTACCGCATCTGCCTGGAAACAGCCGATGCAGGTGGCGATGCCCGCGCGCTCTATTCCGATCCTGACTATCCCGGCCAGCGTTTTGCTGTGCCTTATGCGCGTTTCGCGCCTGACTTTGCTTTTGTGCTGGAGCGGGACGGTGAGGTGCAGGGTTATGTGGTCGCCGCGCCCGATACCCGCGCGTTTGAAGCGCAGCTACAGGCCGCATGGTGGCCGCAGCTGCAGGAGAAATATCGTGATCGCAGCGCCAGCGCGCCGCTCGACAGCAAAGTGCTCGACGCAATACGCCATCCTGACCAGGCCGCTGACACGCTGGTGACGCAGTGGCCCGCTCATCTGCATATCAACCTGCTGCCGGCGGCACAGAAAGGCGGCTGGGGTCGCCGGATGATTGAGCATGAGCTGGCGGCGCTGCGCGCTGCCGGTGTCAGCGGTGTCCATCTTGGCGTCAGCCTGCAGAATGAGCAGGTCTGTGCCTTTTATCAGCGCATGGGGTTCACCCCAATCCTGCGCAGCAATGCCATCTACATGGGCCAGTTACTCTGAGTGAGGTAGCCGATGACCAGCCTGCGCTTGCAGAATGTGAAGAAGTCTTATGAACACGTTAATGTCATTCATGGCATCGATCTGACGATCAACAGCGGCGAATTTGTGGTGTTTGTCGGGCCATCCGGCTGCGGCAAATCGACGCTGCTGCGGATGATCGCCGGGCTGGAGGAGATCAGCAGCGGTCAGTTGCTGATTGAGGAGCAGGACATGACGCAGCAGCCCGCCACCGAGCGCGGCATTGCTATGGTGTTTCAGTCTTATGCGCTCTACCCCAACATGACGGTGCGCGGCAACCTGGCCTATCCGCTTGAGGTAATGAAGAAGTCTAAGGCGGAGATCAATGAGGCGATTGCCCGGACGGCCGCCCGCCTGCATCTCACCGAACTGCTCGACCGCCTGCCGCGCGCGCTCTCTGGCGGACAACGGCAGCGCGTGGCGATTGGCCGGGCAATTATCCGTCATCCGCGTATTTTCCTGTTCGATGAGCCGCTCTCTAACCTCGATGCCGAGCTGCGTTTGCAGATGCGGATTGAGATTGCGCGGCTGCACGCCTCGCTCGGCAACACCATGATTTATGTCACCCACGATCAACTGGAGGCGATGACGCTGGCTGACCGCATCGTCGTGCTGCGTCAGGGCCGCATTGAGCAGGTCGGCGCACCGCTGACGCTCTATCACGACCCGGATAACCTGTTTGTCGCCGGCTTTATCGGCTCGCCAAAAATGAACTTCCTGCGGGCGGAAATCAGCGCCACGGGCGAGGGTGAAGTGCAGCTGCGGGTGCCGGAACTGAAGATTGAGGGGCTGGTGCTGAAAATCGCCGCCGACTGCCGCGAGGGGCAAACCGTGACGCTGGGAATTCGTCCCGAGCATTTCCAGCCTGCCGCGCAGACGCCGGAGGCATTGCGCTTTCACGGCGAGCTGGCCTATGGCGAGATGCTGGGCCACACCAACTACCTCTACCTGGACATCGGGCGTGAAGAGATGCTGGTGGTGGAAGAGCGCGAAGCAACCACGCGCGATCTGGGAACCCAGGTTGAACTGGGCTTTTCTGCCGCACACTGCCTGCTGTTTGATGAGCAGGGAATGCGCCTGCGCTAAGGAAGCGCGGAAACAAAAACGGGCGCCGCGGCGCCCATTTTTATTGGAGGGATAACTCAGGTGACCGGCTCTTCATCGGCCTGCGCCGCCAGCAGATCAAGCAGCCGGTTGACGGCAAAACCCGCCGCGCCCAGCGCCCACATGCGGTTCGATTCAGTCAGGAACTGCAGCGGCGTCATGTGCGGCGTCAGTTTAAGCCGGTAGGCCTGGAAGCTCTGGGTGATGTGATCGAGCAGAATGCGTGACGCCATGTGCGGCTCCATCGCCAGATAAACCACATCCGGATCGTAAGCCACCGACAGGTTCGCCAGTGAAATTCCCAGCTCGCGTCCTGCCTCTTCCAGCACCGCCAGCACCTCGGGTGTTGGCCGCTGATCCAGCGCCTGCAAGGTGAGGCCTTCCACCGGTTCCTGGTCAGCAAGCCGTTGCAGAATGGCACGCGATGAGGCGACATCTTCCAGCAGACGCAGTGAGCCGTCGCCCACCAGCCCGTTGCCAATCTCCCCCGCCTTGCCGTGACGACCGCGGTAGAGCTGACGATTCAGGATGATGCCTGCCCCGATCCCTTTGCCGTAGGTGGCGATCACCGCCGACTGCGCGTTGCCGAGCTGACCAAACACCAGCGCCGCCATTGCCATGGCGTTGGCGTCATTCTCGATAAACACCGGCAGCGAAAAACGCTCTTCCAGCAGGCGCGCAATCGGGACGTTGTCCCAGTCGAGCACTTTGGATCGGATACAGTAGCCGTTTTCGGCATCGACCAGTCCCGACAAGGCCAGGCCAATGGCGCCCACCCGCTTCTCCTCAACGCCGCGCAGGAATTTCGCCAGTGCATCGCCGAGCTGGCGCGGTGTCAGCGTGCCTTTCGGCATCTGCTGTTCGCCCAGCAGATTGCCGCTGAGATCGGTCATGACGATCAGGTTGCGTTCTGCATTGAGCTGAATGCCAATCACGCTGGCGCGATCGGGATTGAGCCCAAGCAGCGTTTTTGGCCGCCCCATCGACACGCGACGCAGCCCCAGCTCCTGCACGATTTCCTGCGCCAGCAGGCGATTAGTCGCCTGCGACACGGTCGACATGCTCAGTCCGCTACGAACTTTCAGGTCTGACTGGCTGATCGGCGCATTTTCAACAATCAACCGCAGAATGCGCGCGGTTACGTTGGGAGCGGTCATAAATTCCTCGGGTTATCTGGCTGAGGATGCTCAGCCAGCTTCAGATCGGTAATCGGGCAGGCGTCAGCTGCTGCGCCAGTATCAGCGCCCCGCTCAGGGCATCGCCCTGCGGCGTCACCAGCCGGGCCTGAATACCGTCATCCAGCCAGCGCTGAATCGGCGTGGCCAGTCCCCCCATCAGCGCCACGGGTCCGCTGCTCAGGGCAGTCAGACGGCGGACCATCAGGCCGATATCGGCTGCGGTCTGATGCAGCAGATCCTGTGCATGACCATCGCCCGCGTCGGCGGCCGCAAAAATCTGTGGCACCACGCGGGCCCAGTCTGCAGGCGTCGCTGAGCGCGTCCAGAGCAGCATGGTTTCCGGACTGTGGTCGAACTGCGCCATCAGCTGCCGGGTAAGAGCGCTCTGGGTAATAATCGCTTCATGGGCCAGCAGCGCCAGCCGCAGCGCACGACGGCCCAGCTCAGCGCCCGATCCCTGGTCAGACAAGGCAAAGCCCCAGCCGCCAAGCAGCGTAAACTGTTCGCCATCCCACGCGGCTCCCTGACTGCCGGTGCCGATAATAAAGACGGCGCCAGGTGCGCCGCCATGGGCGCCCGCACAGGCGATCTCCACATCGCTGACCACCTGTAACGCCGCGCAGGCAGGTTGCCAGCTGGCGAGCCGCGCCTGTACCGAGGTGACGTTCGCACCGGCTAATCCGGCCACCAGCGCGGTTTGCGTCAGCGCCTCCGGGGCTAATCCCGCCTGTGACAATACCCGTTCGATCAGCTGCCCGACGCAGGTCAGTGCCGCGTCATAGTCTGACCAGACGTTGGCAGGCCCGCCGGTGGCTTCCGCCAGGATGCGACCCTGCAGGTCGGTTAACCGCGCGCGACACTGTGTACCGCCGCCATCAATGCCCAGAAGATAGTGTGGTTGCACGCGCTTCCTTCCCTGATTAAGGGTTATAGCCATAATGAGCGAACGATAGGATAAAAAAACTTAAATCGCAATAACAAATAAATATAGCAAAATCATATCTGAATTTTCTTGTTATTTTACATCGTCATAACAAAAACCCCCTCGCAAAACGCGCAGTGCGTTATTGACATTAGTTTTTCTGTCGTAATAAGTTGGTGGTCAGATTATCAACAGGCGCGCCCGATCACAGGCGGGCTATGCATCATGCGATTTCAGGAGCAGGGGTTTAACATGAAAGTAGGCATTATCGGTCTCGGCTTTCGACTGTCCCACGTGATCAAAGAGTTCAGCAAAGCCGACGACGCCTTTTCGGTAGTGGGTTATTACGATCCGGCACCCGCCGGACTGCCTAATCTGCACAGCTTTGGTATCGCGCCCGGCCAGGCCTTTGCGTCAATCGATGCTCTGCTGGAACATGGCGGAATGGATGTCGTGCTGGTTGGCTCTCCCAACTTTCTGCATCTGGAGCATGTGGGTCAGGCGCTGGCAGCGGGTTACACGGTGTTTACCGAAAAGCCGGTGGTGATCAATGAAGAGCAGACCATGGAGATGGCGAAGCTGGTGCGTCAGTATGGCGAAGCGCGCATTCTGGTCGGCCTGGTACTGCGCTACTCCCCGCTCTATCACGATCTGCTGGCGGCACGCGATGCGGGTCAGTTGGGTGAGATCACCTCGATTGAGGCGACAGAACATATCAAGCCTTATCACGGCGCATTCTTTCAGCGCGACTGGCGCCGTCTGGAGAAATATGCCGGTCCGTACATTCTGGAAAAATGCTGTCACGACATCGATCTCTATCAGGGGCTGTTGCAGGAGCGCCCGATCCGCGTCGCCAGCTTTGGTGGCCGGAAATCCTTTACTCCCGCTCATGCGCCGCAGGGAGCTATCACCGCTGACTCAGAACTTTATCACGTGAAGCCCAGCGGCTGGTCGAGCACCGATGCGGTGTTCGACAGCGATGCCGATATTGTCGACTACCAGACTGCCCTGATTGAGTACGAAGGCGGCGCGACGCTGGCCTTCCACGCCAATCTGAATGTGCCGGATGAGTTCCGCCGTTTCTGTGTCATGGGCACCGACGGCATGGCGGAAGGCGACTTCGTGCGCAACTACTTCCGCGTACACAACGCGCGCAGCGGCGAGAAAGAGGTCGATACCGCCTACAGCGGCAATGCGTATGATGGCCATTACGGCGCTGATGCGCTGATGGCTGAAGAGATCGTTAAACATATTAAACAGGGAACACCGCTGAAAGTTTCAGTAGTGGACGCGCTGGAAGCGGGCCTCACGGCAATAAAAATCGATGAGGCCCGTAAAACCCGCAGCGTAGTGGACATGCGTGAAAGCTGGCTAACATTTGACGCCAACCTGGGAAAAACCGGGGCCTGATGGCTCCAGCCTGCGGGTCGGCCTCCCCCTCTGACCCCAGGATTTTAATGGCAGTATGACTGGTAACTTCCTGTACTGGCCTTCGGGCCAGTGACAATATTGAGGTTGAGCTGGCTCGGGAAACCGTTGCCAGCGACAACTCAACCGCCCCTTCTCCAGCCCTCTTCTCCGAAGGCGTATTTGATTAAATGGCCCCCTGCTGGAGGCAGCGCTTAATGAAGGTTTTTTTCATTCCGGGCGCAGACCGAGGGGCGCTGGCAGTGAAGGTACTCATACAGCAGCAGCATTCCTACCGGGTTATCCTCCAGATTTTCGAAATCAACGTGAGTTTTTTCCAGAAGATATTTTCTCAGGGCGCTAACCGGGATGTTTTTATGGGAAGCCAGCGCCCGGCACAGCTGCGCCACGATCTCGCACTTTACTGAATACGGCACATCAGGATTATAAATTTCCGGAATGGAGTGAGTCTGATTCATAACGGTACCCTCTATAAGCGCTTAAGCTGACTGAGGAGGCCACAGGCCTGCCGATGAGAGATAAGTTATAGCAAGGAACGCGTTTTCGTGTAAATCAGGAACGTTTTGAAAGGCGTCACGGAGCTTTGCGTTCGTCCGGTTTGCGTTTCAGTCAGAGGCAACTTAAACACTTAAAGCGATGGGAACATATGCCTGTAGCAAAGCATCGCGGGCCACGGACAAAAACGCCGGGAGCGTTTTTGAACAACGCAAAGCGTTGGCCCGGCTTCGGGCGCACCTCAGGGATGAGGTGCGTAATCGCCCGCGCTGAGCCTGCACCGGGTGATCTTGTGCTGATACGCGACAGTCTTTCATCCCTGATGGTAATGTGTTTATTAGTGACCTGGTTTCAATCTTCTTTGGATGAAATCTTCCAGGCTAACCAGTAAAGAACCAGGCCAGCGATAAAGACGAGTAAGGGGGCGATAACGCGCATAATTCCTTCATTCGCAAATATTGCGATGAAAATTCCAATCACTACAGCGCTGACAACAACCGCCCCTGATAACTCAGAAATGACTTTTCTGATTAGTCTAAAGATTTTCGATTGCACCCAGAAATTGCTCCGTTTTCGAAGGATTTTTACGTAGAGTCTCACCGAGCTCGATTTAATTGGCTAAAGGTTCTTCAAAGAGGAAGTAAAGCATTTCAAAATCAAGTATATAAAGCCTTGACCATAATTCAGGATTTTGATGCCTCAAACGCCGTGAAGCTGCAGAAGCACGCGAAAGCACCCCCTGCAGAACTATGCCGCCCGCAAGGGTGCCTGTCCATAATCGCAGTGATAACTTCGTTATCACGCTGGCCATCATTCCTCCAACAACTTTTGAACCAAGATAACCTGTAATGGCCAGCTGCATGGACTGTCTTGAACCCAGTGAAGACGCTGCTCCGATGAGTTTATCTGTGATTTTTTTAAGGGCTGGATCCGGAAGGTAGGAAAGAGAGTCTTTGATTATCATCTCTGCAATCTGCCCCAGAATGGCTCTGTTACGGAAGAGCTTGTTCAAAGCCCGATACATCCTCTCATCCTCACCGAAGTTACGGCGCTGAATGTTTTTGCCGCCATCTGCCAGGTTGAGATCCTGAAAGGTTCTTTCAATACCCAAATAAAAATCCATCGGAAGTGAAGCAATACCATGAGCAACTGATACGGCGAGCGTCTTTGCCTCCATTCATTCTTCTACCGTTTTAGATACCAGCCTGAAAAATATCAGCCCACGCTGCCTTCCGTAAACGAAAACTGATCTCTTGAGTGCCATTAATATGGTTTTAATTGGCACTGATTTGTCATTCACTCCTATGCCAGGATCAAGAACTGGGATTAGAAAAGGGCATTTTTTAATCATTGCCGCTGCGCAGCATCACTAAATGGCGGAACAGTTAAAGGTGCCGGAAACGAGCCGTTCGTATCAGAAAAGCATTAAAGGACTCTCAAGGGCCGCAGACAGGCTTTGGTCACAAACAAACTTAAAGCGATGGCAGCATATGCCTGCACACAATTCTACAACCGCAATAACCCAGCCAGCCTCAATCCATCTCTCCGCAGCCTTAGGCAACGAACAAACTCAAAGCGAATGAGCGAATGGATGGCGCTTTTGCGTCTTTGCGAAAGGTGTTTGTTCCCTGCGCCTGCGCCGTGGTTAACCACCTCACAACCCCCCTCACCTAACCCCAACGCCAGTCATCAAACCGGATCCACCTCATTCTCCAGCTTCTGACGCCGTCGCAGATGCGGAAACAACTTCATCCACAGCGCCACCACCACCAGCGTACCGATGCCGCCAATCGCCGCCGCCGGTGCCGCACCCATCCAGGCCGCCAGCAACCCCGACTCAAACTCGCCCAGCTGATTCGACGTATTAATGAAAATCGCGTTAACCGCATTCACCCGACCGCGCATGGTATCCGGCGTATCCAGCTGCACCAGCGCACCCCGGATCACCATACTCACCATATCAAAGCCACCCAATGCACAGAGCGCCACCAGCGACAGCCATAACTGCGTGGAAAGCGCGAACACCAGCGTCGCAACGCCAAAGCCCGCCACCGAGCCAAACATAATCATCCCGACATGCTTCTCCAGCTTGTGACGGCTCAGCCAGATGCCCACCAGCAATGCTCCCACCGACGGTGCGCCGCGCAACATCCCCAACCCCCAGGGCCCGGTATGCAGAATATCTTTGGCAAAAATCGGCAGCAGCGCCGTTGCACCGCCCAAAAGCACCGCAAACAGATCGAGCGAAATTACCCCAAGTACATCTTTGCGCTCACGGATAAAGTGAATCCCGGCAAACAGATTCTTCATATTCATCGGCAGACGAGCCTGCACCGGACGCTCATAACGCAGCAGACTCACCAGCGTCAGCGAAACCAGATAAAATAGCCCGGAAACGCCATACACCACATGCGGCCCGGCGACATAAAGCAGCCCGCCAATCGTCGGCCCGACGATAACCGCTGCCTGACCGCCCACGGAGTTCATCGCCATCGCACGCGCCAGAATCGAAGGTGGCACCAGCGACGGCAGCATCGAAGACATCGCAGGCCACTCCAGCGCTTTCGCCACTGCAATCATAAACACCAGCCCCCACAACGCGGTCTTATCGGGGGTATGGAATAAGGTAAGCACCACTAATGCCAGCAGTGCGGCAAATTCCACCAGCTGACCCAACAGCACGATCCGCCGCCGGTCATATTGATCCGCCAGATGGCCCGCTGGCAGCGCCAGCAACACCGACGGCAGAAACTGCATTAAGCCAATCATCCCTAACGCCATCGCGCTGTTGGTCAGCGCATAGATCTGCCAGCTGATTGCGACCGAGAACATCTGAAAACCAAATGATGAGCAGGTACGCGCCACCCAGAAGGCGACAAATGTCCGATGTCGCCACAGCGACTCTTCCGCTGCCGATGCCATAAATCCCATGTCTTATCCCAAATCAGGTGAGGAAACCCGCGTCGTTGCGCGGTGTTATTGGTGTGGTGATTGTCGGCTTCACGATAGCAGACCGGATGCGAGCAGAAGGCCTGCGGCTCCAGCGCAGCCTCCCTGCGCGATAAGCAGCGTCCCTGTCCGGCCGAGGCGCGTCAGACCCTTCATGATTATTACCAGCCTATTGGTCCCGACTATTGAATATATTCCAGCACATCATCAGACGCCAAAGGAATTATCGTTTCTTTGCTAACAGGTTTATTTACTTTCTCAGGCAACAAAAGGATGATTTGGATTAAGCATGTGATCTATATTTATTCACGCGTTTAGAAAAATGCGACTTTTTATATGCTTAATTAACAACAAATCCTTTCTATTGAATTTCATAGAGATAATGAAAAACAGTTTATATAACCCTTATGTTACTGAACCAATCCATCACGTTAAGCGTAATGTCACTGGCATTTGCTATAGCGTGCCTTATCTTCAGCAAAACCAGGATAGCGGCAATATACTTAATACAAACAACATTATTTCATTACACAATCAAATTGCTACTGAAGCAGCATTAATGGTTGTGCCGGTGGAAGATATTCGATTACGGGGAATGATCGCGGTTCCGGATGCCTATACGCATTTACAAAATGCGCGTGTCCGGATTGGCATTAATTATTCCAGTCTGGCAGCACATAGTACGTCACTGCTTGAATTAACAAAGAAATTTGATTTCTGGCTTTATGATTTTGCGCCACCGGGTGCAGACTGGCGACTACTGGAATCATTTCCTTTTTCAGGGATTGTTTTAACCGAATCTTTCTTTAATGATAATTATGAGAAGTTTACCTTTCCCTTTTTTATGGCGACGTTTCGTGAAAAAGGGGCAGAGGTAATCGTACGAAGTCATACGCCGCCCTTAACAGCTGAGCAGTTTGCTGAGATAAATATCAGCGGCTGGCAACAGCAACGCTCGGACGGCGATCTTATTAGCTGCTGATTCACAAATCCTGCCTTCCGGCGTTAAGGGCACACGGCGGTGCGCTTAACGTCCTTTAATCCCCCATAAAATGTCGTTTTATTCCAGTTGTTAAGCGGTTTAAGCCAAAAAAATCAAACCTCGATCTGATTTTGCTATAACATTTAACACAAAGGGATCGTCTGTCTTAACGGAAGAGATACTTCAGAACACCCTAATCATTTGTACTTGATAACTGGAAACAGCCTATCTGGTTGTTTTCGTGTGTTTTATGGCAACGAAACGAGGTCGATATTATGGGGAAAAACTCCTCATCTTTTGGCGTAATTCGTTTCCTGACGGTGCTGTTCGCAGTGCTGACGGGCGCGTTTATGCTGATTGGCGGTGGCTGGTTAGCCGCCATTGGTGGTTCCTGGTATTACGTTTTTGGCGGTGTGGTGATGCTTATCACCGCTTATCTGCTTTCCCGTCGTAAAAGCACTGCGCTGGTTCTCTATGCGCTGCTGCTGATCGGCACCCTGATCTGGGGTGTATGGGAAGTGGGCACCGACTTCTGGGCACTGGCACCACGCACCGATGTGCTGGTGATCTTCGGTGTCTGGCTGATCCTGCCGTTTGTTTATCGCAGCTTCAACGCGGGCAGCAAAGCCGCGCTGGGTACCATGGCTGTGGCGCTGATTGCCAGTGCCATTGTGCTGGCCTATGCGGTATTCAACGATCCGCAGGTCATCAACGGGTCAGTACCAGAAACCGCTGACAACGCCCCGCAGGCTGCGCCGCTGAGCAACATCCCGGATGCTGACTGGCCCGCTTATGCGCGCGATCAGCAGGGAACCCGTTTCTCTCCGCTGAAGCAGATTAATCACCAGAACGTGAAAGAGTTGCAGGTTGCCTGGCAGTTCCAGACTGGCGACATGAAAACCCCTAACGATCCGGGTGAAATTACCGACGAAGTCACGCCGATTAAAATCCGCGACACGCTTTACCTCTGTTCGCCACACCAGATCCTGTTTGCACTGGATGCGGCCACCGGTAAGCAGAAGTGGAAGTTTGATCCGGGCATGAAGGTCAACCCGACCTTCCAGCACGTGACCTGTCGCGGTGTTTCTTACCACGAAGTGCCGGCAGCCGCCGATGCAGCGAACACTCAGCCTGCGCTGTGTTCACGTCGTATCTATCTGCCGGTCAACGATGGTCGTCTGTTTGCACTGGACGCAGAGACCGGCGAACGCTGCCCGGCATTTGGCGTCAACGGCGAGCTGGATCTGCAACACAAACAGCCTGTCACCACTGCGGGTCAGTATGAGCCGACCTCACCGCCGGTGATTACTAACACCACCATCGTGATGGCGGGTGCGGTTACCGATAACTACTCAACCCGCGAGCCGTCAGGCGTGATTCGTGGCTTTGATGTGAATACCGGCAAACTGCTGTGGGTGTTTGATCCAGGCGCAAAAGATCCTAATGCCATTCCGGCTGATGAACACACCTTCACCATGAACTCTCCGAACTCATGGGCACCGGCAGTTTACGATCCGAAACTGGATACCGTTTACCTGCCGATGGGCGTGAGCACACCGGATATCTGGGGCGGTAACCGCACACCAGAGCAGGAGCGTTATGCGAGCAGCGTGCTGGCCCTGAACGCCACCACCGGTAAGCTGGTCTGGTCTTATCAGACTGTGCATCACGATCTGTGGGATATGGACCTGCCGTCGCAGCCTACGCTGGCTGACATCACCGACAAAGATGGCAACACCGTACCGGTTGTCTACGCGCCAGCGAAAACCGGCAACATCTTTGTACTGGATCGCCGTACCGGCAAGCCAGTCGTGCCTGCGCCAGAAACGCCAGTGCCACAGGGTGCTGCTAAAGGCGATCACGTTGCCGCCACTCAGCCCTACTCTGAGCTGACCTTCCGTCCGAAACAGAATCTCACGGACAAGGATATGTGGGGCGCAACGATGTTTGACCAGCTGGTGTGCCGCGTGATCTTCAAGCGCCTGCGCTATGAAGGTCCGTTCACCCCGCCATCTGAGCAGGGTACGCTGGTGTTCCCGGGTAACCTCGGTATGTTCGAATGGGGCGGCATCGCAGTCGATCCTCATCGTCAGATCGCGATTGCTAACCCAATGGCGCTGCCGTTTGTCTCTAAGCTGATTCCACGTGGCCCAGGCAACCCGATTGAGCCGCCGAAAGGCGCTGAAGGTGGTTCAGGTACTGAAACCGGTATTCAGCCACAGTATGGCGTGCCGTATGGCGTCGAGCTGAACCCGTTCCTGTCACCGTTTGGTCTGCCATGCAAACAGCCTGCCTGGGGTTACATCTCCGCGGTGGATCTGAAGACCAACAACGTGGTGTGGAAACAGCGTATCGGTACCGTTCGCGATAGCGCACCGGTTCCGCTACCGTTCAAAATGGGTATGCCGATGCTGGGTGGTCCTATCACCACCGCAGGTAAGGTGTTCTTCATTGGTGCGACCGCAGATAACTACCTGCGTGCTTTCAGCACTGATACCGGCGAACTGTTATGGCAGGCACGTCTGCCAGCAGGCGGCCAGGCGACACCAATGACCTATGAAGTGGATGGCAAGCAGTACGTTGTCATCGCGGCAGGGGGTCACGGCTCGTTTGGTACCAGGCTGGGCGATTATGTGATTGCCTACGCGCTGCCAGACCAGAAGTAATTCACGCAGCTGTGAATAAACTAAGGCGGACTCCGGTCCGCCTTTTTTGATCGCACTACTTTTTCATGCCACGCCAGTTGAGCCAGGCGCAAAACAGCATCACCACGCAGGTTGCCAGAAACACCGGCCGCATCCCGAATGCACCGCCCACCAGCCCACCGAACAGCGGGCCGCTGACCTGGCCGATATATTGTGCCGATGTCGAATATCCCAGCATCCGCCCAACCTGTGAGCCCGGCACGTTATGACGAATAATCGCCGTGATGCACGGCATCAACCCGCCCAGCGCCATCCCCATCAGAAAACGCAGCAGCACCAGTTGCCAGGCCGCCGTGATAAATGCCTGGGGTATCAGCAGCAGCCCGCTAACGACTAAACCGCCGGTCAGCACCCGCCAGTGCCCTACCCGATCGGCCAGCCGACCCAGTCGTGGTGCCGCCAGGACCGTGCCCAGCGCCGCCGCGGACATCACCAGTCCGGCTATCAGGGTGATCTGGTGGTCGCCCTGCACAAACTCGCCCACGTAAAGCGTAATAATCGGCTCAATCGACATGCTGGCGAAGATCAGCAACATGCCAGAGAGCCACATCAGCCGTATCAGGCTGTGATTAACCGGCCCGGCTTCAGGATGCGGTTGCTGGCTGGCGCGCGATGTAGCGGGAGCACGTGGCTGCTCTTTGAGTAAAAAGGTAGTGGCGAGGAAGGCGAGAAAAATCACGGCGCCGGTCAGCCAGAAAGTCTGACGAATCCCGATCAGTGGCGGTAGCACACCGCCCAGCAGCGGTCCGACCACGTTGCCGGCCATAATGCCGGAAGACAACACCCCCAGCGCCCAGCCAGTCTGTGCTTTCGGCGTTTGCGCCGCCACCAGAATGGTCGATCCCGATGCGTAGCCGCCCAGCAGCCCCGCCAGCAGGCGCAGCGCCACCAGTTGCCACGGCGCGGTCGCCATGCCAATCAGCGACATCGCAATCGCCATCCCGAGACTGGCCCGAATCAGCATCAGCTTACGACCATAGCGGTCAGCCAGCCTGCCCCACAACGGCGCCGTCAGTGCGGCGCTGAAAAAGGTCGCGCCGTAGGCAAGGCCGGACCAGCGGGCGATAGCGGCAGGCTGCTCAACGCCGAGTTGCTGCACATAGAGCGGCAGGAACGGCAGCAGCAGCGTCATCGCCACGATAGTGGTAAAAGAGCCGACGACGCAGACCCCTAAGTTACGTCGCCAGTGCTGAAACTCTGCAGTTTCGGGTGACTGTTGCATGATGATATCCGGTGAGTAATCAGGGATACAGGCTAACCGGCGTAGCGGAGTAACAAAAGTCGCGGCGGGATAGTTACTCTGTGGCGCTGATTGTTGTCAGCAGGCAACAATCAGCCTGTATTCAGCGCCGCAACCAGGGCATCGCACAGCAGCGTCACGGGCGACGCCGGTTCAGGCGTATCGTGCAGCAGCAGATAACTTTGCAGACGATCCATCTGCCACTCCGGCAGCAGTTGCTGAATATCCCCGCGCGCCATCGCCTCCTGGGCCATGTAGGAGGGCAGATAGGCGATGCCGCTCCCCGCCAGTGCCGCATTGAGCAGCGCCATACTGTTATTGGCGCGAAAACGGCTGCGTACATCCAGTGCCAGCCGCTGTTTATCACGGCGGAACGGCAGTGCGGCGGTGTGCGCCGGACCATGAAACAGCAGCAGGTCGTGGCGTGGCAGCATCTCAGGATGCGTGATGGCGGGTCGCTGCGCCAGGTAGGCGGGGGCGGCATAGAGCCCCCACTCGATTTCGCTCAGTACCCGAAAATTGCCCTGCTGTGGCGATCGGGATCGGATCACAATCGCCAGATCCGCCTGATCATCCAGCCGATCGTGACTGCGATCGGTCAGATCAAGATCGACATTGATATGCAGATGCCGACGCAGAAAGCGATTAAGAACAGGGACTACGCACTGGCAGCCGAACGTGACGGGTGCCTGCAGCCTGACATGGCCGGCGGGCTGCTGATGCACCTGCTGCACAAAGGCTTCGGCGCGCTGCACTTCGGCCAGCATCCGCACACAGTAGGGATAGTACGCCTGGCCCAGCTCGGTCAGCGCCAGCCGCCGGGTGGTACGTTGCAGCAGCCGGATACCGAGCCGCAGCTCCAGACGGGCGATCTCCCGGCTGACATGGGATTTGGACAAGCCGAGTGCGCGTGCCGCCTCACTGAAACTCTGTAATTCCACAACCCGTGCAAATACCAACATGGCGGTTAAATTCGCGCCGTTTTCCATGTTTCCCGACTCCGACAGTAAAGGGATGCTGGCAACAAACTAACACGTTCGGGCGGGGTCACTGTGGCTGATGGGCAAAAAAAGGCGAGGCGAAGAACAAGTGGAGAGAAGCGCAAAGCGCGGGCCGACCTTCCCGTCCGCAGGCTGTGACGGGAAGGTCTTATCAGGCATCAGCTGGCCATCGCCAGAGGGAATAGCAGCCGATCCGGCTCGACGCGACGCTGACGGCGCAACTGGCCAGGCGTCACCATAAAGTAGTTTTTAAACGTGCGGGTATAGGCCTGCTGGGTATCAAAGCCATAGTTCATCGCCACCTGCAGTATCGCTTCGTTGCTGCTCAGCAACGTGAGCGCAGACTCGGTTAAACGGCGCTGACGGATATATTCTGCCAGTGAAAAGCCGGTATGCTGGCGAAACAGCCGTTGCAGATGCCAGCGCGAATAGCCCGAGCGGCGCGCCACCTCATCCAGATGCAGATCGTGTCCTAAGTTGTTCTCAATCCAGTCCAGCAAACTCCGAATAAACTCGCGCTGATTCATGGTTCCTCCTGTTGATGCTGATGTGCAGTGGAGCCACTCTACCCGCTAAAATTTATCCCTTAATTAGCAGAAAATTAGCGCAGAATTAGCAACGGCGGAAAAGGAGGCGGGATCGCGCGGCCAGCGGGGCTTTAGTGTGAAAGTTCGTGAAGAGATTGCTGCTGAAAAAAGGCAGAAGATAAAAACGCTGAGTCAGACAAATTTATTTCTGCATCATAAGTGACGGGGGCATTCAGCCCTGTCAGGCGTCAACATGTTTGAGATATCGCTGATATTCCTGAGCCAGAAAATCAACGCCTTCCTTTCGGGTGACATAATCAACATCAATTGAGGTTATGGATGTTACATCAGGCTGATCAGGATAAAGATGCAGGTAGGTCAGATACCAGTACATAACAGCCTGACCGCCTACAGTAATAACCGGTGACGGAAGTTGTCCGGCGTTATCAATAAGATAACGGTTAAGTTTAAGGATCTGTTCTTCTGGAGGAATAGCGTGCAATGTCATAAAAAAAGCCCACCTGTATGATGAGCTTATTTTACTACCTGGCTGATTTCAGCACGGCGTGACATCAGAAAAATGCGAGGCTGCGTCCACTTTTTGCAGGCACAATACCCTGAGGACGTTTTTCAAGCACGCGGCCTGGAGCCTGACCATTTCGGACGGCTTCAACACGCTCCTGATACTCGCGCTGATGTCTGATTTTTGCTTCCTGGGCTGACATACTATTCACCGCTGAAATGTCTGGCATTACTCTGTTGCTCAAATATACGTCACCCCATTTACGCTTGCAATCGCTGGCATCTCAATGGATATGGATGGGGACATCAGGCCACCTGACTCCTCCATAAAATACCGGTGACGGCGGTCCGCGAAATAATTCGTGCTGTGGCAAGGCGGCAACTGCGCGAGTCCCCAGGAGCTGACATAAGTCAGTGACTGGGGTGAGCAAAAGCAGCCAACGCCGCTACAGCGCGAAGTATGACGGCAGTAGTCCGCCAAAATAATCCGTGCTGTGGCAAGGCGGCAACTGCGCGAGTCCCCAGGAGCTGACATAAGTCAGTGACTGGGGTGAGCAAAAGCAGC
>NZ_JALNPO010000005.1:249147-348407 GCF_024520895.1 Pantoea sp. Fr-CA_6
CAACGCCGCCACAGTGCGAAGTATGACGGCGGATAATTCTGGCCTAACAATTGGTGAGTAAACTCCCCTCATCTTTCTGAAGGAGATCAGCCATGCGCGTGTTACTGGTTGAAGATGATGAAATGATCGGCGCGAACCTGCAGCAGGCACTGGAGGGGGCGGGCTGGTCGGTGGACTGGGTGCGTGATGGCATCTATGCCCAGAATGCCTGGAGCGAAGGCGGCTACAGCTGCGTGCTGCTCGATCTCGGCTTACCGCGCGATGATGGCCTGCAGGTACTGCGCCGGGCGCGCGGGCGCGGCGACGCCACGCCGGTGCTGATTCTTACCGCACGCGACACGGTGGCGCAGCGGATTCAGGGACTCGACAGCGGCGCTGACGACTACCTGCTTAAACCGTTCGATTTACAGGAAGTCATGGCCCGGATGCGCGCGATTACCCGACGCAGCCACGGCGCAGCAGACTCGGTGCTGGGCAGCGGCGATGTGCAGCTGGATATGATGACCCGCGAAGTGCTCTACAAAGGACAGCGCGAGCAGCTTACGGCGCGCGAATATGCCCTGCTCTACGCCCTGCTGGAG
Organism: Pantoea sp. Fr-CA_6; assembly: GCF_024520895.1. NCBI lineage: Bacteria > Pseudomonadati > Pseudomonadota > Gammaproteobacteria > Enterobacterales > Erwiniaceae > Pantoea > Pantoea sp. Fr-CA_6. Next base: position 249,729 of record NZ_JALNPO010000005.1, read on the forward strand.
CGGCCAGGCGCTATTCTGTCGCGCGAGCAGCTGGAAAATCGCATCTATGGCTGGGGCGATGAAGTCAGCAGCAACGCGGTGGATGTCCTGATCCACGGGATGCGCCGCAAGCTGGATAACGACGTGATCCGCAACGTGCGCGGGCTGGGCTGGCGGGTACCGGCAATATGAAACCCTTCACCTTTATGCGTTCATTACGCAACAAATTACTCTCTACGCTGCTGATTATTCATCTGCTGATGATCGGCGGCGTCACCTGGTATTTCTTCAGCTGCTACGGCGATATGGTCGGCACCATGAAGGACGATCAGCTGGCAAAAATCGCTGATGCCTGGTCCACTAATAAACAGATGCCCGCCCTGATGCCGATGCTTATTGCGCCTGACAAGGCGAAGAGCGCCTTTGTGGTGCAACTGTGGGACGATCGGGGTCAGTTACGGGCCAGCTCATGGCCGGAGCTGCAGGCTCCGCTGCAAAATCAACGCGGCTATCGCGACGTGCATGTGGGTCAGTGCGACGACTGCGAATGGCGCATCTATACCCGGCCCGGCTTACCTGGCAGCGAGATAAAAACTATCCAGGTGATGCACAACCTCAGCTACATGAAGGCATTGATGGTCAAGCGGGCGCTGTCAGCGATCATTCCGTTGATCCTGATGATGCCGCTTTCACTGCTGGTGATCTGGCTGGTGGTGCGCAAGATCACCCGGGATCTGCAGGTCGCTTCGCGTCAGATTGCCGCGCAGGAGACGCATCATCCGCACAATGTCTCACCCGAAGGCTTGCCGGATGAGATCCTGCCGCTGGTGGCCGCCTACAACTCGCTGCTGAGTAAGTTGCGTGAGGCCTGGTCGTCGCAGCGTCAGTTCCTGGAAGATGCGGCGCATGAGCTGCGCACGCCAGTAACGGCGGTGACCTTGCAGCTGGAAAATCTGCGTCAGCACATCCAGCCAGGCGAAGCGAGCCGGCAGTTCAGCCAGCTGGAAGCGGGCGTCACACGCACCCGTCATCTGGTCACGCAGTTACTCAATGTCTCGCGTCAGGATGACCAGAGCGTGGTCGCCAGCGTCGAGCATATCGAACTGGACGATCTGCTGAAAGAGAGCATTGAGCAGCTGATGGTAGTGGCAGATAAACGCGGCATCGATATCGGCTTTAATGGCTCCACGCAGTATCGTCTGCAGGCCAGCCGTTCCGAGCTGCGCAGCCTGTTCGACAATCTGATTGGTAACGCCATGTTGCACACGCCGGAGGGCAGCCTGGTCGATGTGCTGCTGCATCGGGTCGCAGGTAAAACAGTGGTCGATATTGTCGATAACGGGCCAGGCATGCCGGAATCCTTTATCGAACGCGCCTTTGACCGTTTTACCCGTTCACCTGACGTTAAAGCCCAGGGCAGCGGGCTGGGATTATCCATTGTGCGCAACGTCGCACAGAAGCATCAGATTCACGTCGCCCTTTCCAATTGCATGACGCCACAGGGTGCCATTTGTGGTTTGCAGGTTCGCGTCACCCTTCCCTGATCCCGCCCGTTTGATCACGAACCAGACAACGTAAACGGTTGCCTGGTTCCGTTCGATCCTGGTCATTATTGTGAAGCGCATCACATTTTAGCTGAATTGTAATGCAACACTTTTTGACAAACGTGAGCAAAATCTATTTTCTATCGATCTGTTACAGGCACGCTACGCGGGCTGAAGAACTGGCTGTTATTTGCTGTGAAACCCTCATTCCCATCAAGGGACCGATTTCTCTCTGACTGCGTCTGCTGTGCGGCGGTCAAAAGCATGTGGCTGATAATAATGAAATTTAAAACGTTGATAGCAGGTGCCGTGCTGGCATGTTCATTGAGTGGCGCTGCGCAGGCCGCTGAAAGCGATCCGCAGTATGTCTCCGACTGGTGGCATCAGAGCGTTAACGTGGTAGGCAGCTACCACACCCGTTTCGGACCGCAGTTTAACAACGACGTTTATCTGGAATATGAAGCGTTTGCGAAGAAGGACTGGTTCGATTTTTATGGCTACCTCGATCTGACCAACTTCTTCGGCGCAGGCAACAGCAACGCCAACGGCATTTTTGATCACGGTTCACCGATGTTTATGGAGATTGAGCCGCGCTTCTCTATCGACAAACTGACCGGCACCAGCCTGGCCTTTGGTCCGTTCAAAGAGTGGTATTTCGCTAACAACTACATCTACGACATGGGCCGCAACAGCGATAGCCGCCAGAACACCTGGTATATGGGTCTGGGCACCGATATCGATACGCACAGCGATGTCGGCCTGTCGCTGAACGTCTACGCCAAATATCAGTGGGAAAACTACGGTGCGGCGAATGAAAACAGCTGGGATGGCTATCGCTTCAAGGTGAAATACTTCGTGCCAATCACCACGCTGTGGGGCGGTAATCTGGGCTATGTGGGCTTCACCAACTTCGACTGGGGTTCCGATCTCCGCGATAAAGGCGGTTCATCACGCACCAGCAACTCCATCGCCTCCAGCCATATTCTGTCACTGGGTTACGATCACTGGCACTTCTCTGCGGTGGCGCGTTACTTCCACAACGGCGGACAATGGGCGGATGGTCAGGAGCTGAACTTCGGCAATGGACCGTTTGAAGTGAAATCGACTGGCTGGGGTTACTACCTGGTGGCGGGTTATAACTTCTGATTACGTGCGGCGGCCTGAATAGCGCCGCCGCGCATTAATCCTGGCAGTTGCCATTAATTAATACGGCGCCGCAAATTGCGACGCCGGCTGGCCCGATTATTCCTGCGGCTTCTCGACATTGATGCGCCACGGAATGTTGAACTTATCAATGAACATCGCGAATCCGTTCGACCAGAACGTCTCCTGCCACTCAGTTGTCACCTTGCCGCCTGCCGACAGTTTCTCAAACCAGGCTTTACCCTTTTCGACATCGGTAGTTGAGAGACTGACCGCGTAACCGGCATGCTCAGACGCTGGCGGCTGATCGGTGTTGCCATCGCTCAGCATCAGCTCACCGTCACCAATACGCAGCTGGGCATGCATGATCTTTTCTGGCGGCTGCGGCGCGGCAGACTGATCGCCGACCTGCTCACCCTGATCCGGCATATCACCGAATTTCATTTTAGAGAGCAACTCTCCCCCGGTCGCCTGCAGGTAAAAGTCGATAGCCTCTTCGCAACGGCCATAGAGAAACAGATAAGGACTGACTTGCATCGTAACCTCTATATTTGTCGGGTGGATTTTTTTCAGTACCTTAACAGTGTAGACGATCGACTTTACTCACTGATTTTACTGGCAATAACGGCGAAAGAGTTGTGCCATATAACTGCTCATTGGGGTCAGCGTCGTGTCTTTGCGCTGGATCAGATAGAAGATCGCTTTCGGCAGGGGTTCGTCGAGCGTCAGCGCCACCAGCGACCGACCCAGAATCGGGTCGTCAATGACGTCGACCGACAGAATACTGATGAAATCGCTTTGCGCGACCAGGCTGGTGCAGGCCATAAAGGTTTCACAGGTCACCACAATTTTCGGGGCCATGCCGCGCTCGCCAAACAGATCGTGCAACAAGCGGTAGTAACTGCCTTTAGGCGTTGGCATCGTCCAGTCCGCCTGCTGTAACTCCGCCAGAGAACGCGCCTTTTCCAGCGGATGGCCTTTGCGCACCACCACCTTGTACTCGCGCTCCATCATCCGCTCATACATCAGCTCCTGATCGAGATGGCTTTGATCGTAGGTATTAATGGTGAAATCGAGCGCCCCCTGGCGCAGTTCATGCACCATCGACACCAGCTGGCCTTCGACGATGCGCACCTTCACCAGCGGGTATTCGCGATGAAACTGATTAATCACCTGCGGCATAATGGTGCGCGCCACGCTGCCACCGACGCCGATATTCACCTGACCGCCACCCAGTCCCAGCCGCTGCTGAATATCCTCTTCGGCGACCCGCAGCTCTGCCAGCACCAGGCTGGCATGCCGAAAAAAGTTATCACCGATATCGGTTAACACCACGCCCTGCTGACGGCGGATAAACAGCTTTGCCCCCAGCTCGCGCTCCAGTTCCTGAATCGCTTTGGTTAACGCCGGTTGTGACAGCCCGGAAAGACGGCTTGCCGCCCGGATACTGCCCTGTCGCGCCACGTCAACGAAGGCGCGCAGCTGATGGAGCTTGAGATTGGCAGACATAATTTTGCGATAACCGTTGTTTATCAGTCACAAGATATTCGCATCTTATGCCGGTCAATACCATTGTGTAGATTCGGAACAGTGCATAAAAAATCAACAACGAGGAGAGAGCCGATGAACCCCCTTTCAGACCACGTCAGCGCCCGGCTGCCACAGCTGCAACAGTGGCGTCGCGACTTCCATCACTATGCCGAATCGGGCTGGCTGGAGTTCCGCACCGCCACCTTCGTCGCTGAAGAGCTGCATAAGCTCGGTTATCAACTGAAGCTGGGCCGTGAGGTCATCGACGCCGACGCGCGGATGGGCTTGCCCGACAAGGCAGTGCTGAAGCAGCAGGAAGCGCGCGCGCTGCAACAGGGCGCGCTGCCGCAGTGGATCAGCCACTTCTCCGGCGGATTCTGCGGCATCGTGGCAACGCTTGAGACCGGCCGTCCTGGCCCGGTGATGGGCTTCCGCGTCGATATGGATGCCCTGGATCTCAACGAGAGCCAGGCTGACGATCATCTGCCGCAGCGTGAAGGGTTCGCCTCCTGCAACGCAGGCATGATGCACGCCTGCGGACATGACGGCCACACCACCATCGGGCTGGGTCTCGCCTCGGTGCTGATGGCGATGAAAGATCAGCTCAGCGGCACGATTAAACTGATCTTCCAGCCCGCCGAAGAGGGTGTGCGCGGCGCAAAAGCGATGGTGGCGGCGGGCGTAGTCGATGACGTTGATCGCTTCACCGCCATTCATATCGGCACCGGCGTGCCGGCAGGCGAAGTGGTGTGCGGCAGCGACAGCTTCCTCGCCACTACCAAGCTGGATGTTCACTTTACCGGCGTCGGTGCCCATGCGGGCGGTCGTCCTGAAGAGGGGCGCAATGCCCTGCTGGCCGCCGCACAAGCAACGCTGGCGCTGCATGGTTTAACCCAGCACAGCGGCGGCGTGGCACGGGTCAACGTGGGCGTGCTGCAGGCGGGGACCGGCCGCAACGTGGTAGCCGACTGCGCCCTGCTGAAAGTCGAAACCCGTGGCGTGACCAATCAGGTCAACGACGACATCTATCAGCAGGCGCTGCGGGTGATTGCCGGTGCGGCGGCGATGTATGGCGTTGAGCAGCAGGTCTCGCTGATGGGGGCCGCGCGCAGCTGTACCCCGACGCAGCCATGGGTTGATTTCATCCATCAGCAGGCGGACGCGCTCGGTATCTTCGACTCCGTGGTCGATCGTAAAGCGCAGGCGGCGGGTTCGGAAGATGCGACCTACATGATGGAACGGGTAAAGCAGCGCGGCGGTCAGGCCTCTTACGTCATTTTTGGCTGTGAGCTGGCGGCAGGTCACCACAATGCGAAATTCGACTTTGATGAGCGGGTGATGCCGGACGCCATCACGCTGCTGGCGACGCTGGCGCTGAACCAGGCGCAGTATGGGGGCTCACGATGATGGAAGACTTTATTGCCGACTATATCGCTCGTCATCAGCTTCGTTTCAGCACGCTCAGTGACGCCATCTGGGACACACCGGAGACCCGCTTTGCCGAAACCCGCTCGTCAGCCCTGCTTTCTGATGCGCTGGCAGAAGAGGGATTCAGAGTGGAACGCGGCGTGGGTGGCATCGATACGGCGTTTATCGCCAGTGCGGGCAGCGGCAAGCCGGTGATTGCCATCCTTGGCGAATTCGATGCGCTGGCGGGCCTGAGTCAGCAGGCGGGCTGCGCCCGGCCACAACCGCTGGAAGCCAACGGCAACGGACACGGCTGCGGTCACAACCTGCTCGGCACGGCAGGTGTTGCGGCGGCCTGCGCCGTGAAAGCCTGGATGGAACAGCATCACACGGGTGGCACGGTTCGCTTTTACGGCTGCCCTGGCGAAGAAGGCGGTTCGGGCAAGACTTTTATGGTGCGCGAAGGGCTGTTTGACGACGTTGATGCCGCCGTGACCTGGCATCCGGAGGGGTTCAGCGGCATGTTCAATCTGCGCACCCTCGCCAATATTCAGGCGGCGTTCAGCTTCAAAGGGGTTGCGGCGCACGCGGCCAATTCTCCCCATCTGGGCCGAAGCGCCCTGGATGCCGTCACGCTGATGAATACCGGGGCCAACTTTCTGCGCGAGCATATCGTTCAGGAGGCACGTCTGCACTACGCCATCACCAACAGCGGCGGTGTATCGCCGAACGTGGTGCAGGCCGATGCGGAGGTGCTCTACCTGATCCGCGCCCCGGAACTGCCACAGGCGCAGGCGATTTATGAACGGGTGATCAATATCGCCAGGGGGGCAGCACTGATGACCGACACCACGCTGACCGTACGTTTTGACAAAGCCTGCTCGGATTACGTCCCGAATCGCGCGCTGGAAGCGGTCATGGACCGTTATTTGCATCAGTTTGGTTTGCCCGACTACAGCGACGAAGAACGCGCGTTTGCGGCTGAACTGCGTGCCACGCTCACTGATGACGATCTGCGCAATGCCCGGCTCAATGCCGCCCGAACCGGTGGTGAAGCAGGTCACGCCTGGGCTGAACAACTGGGTGACAAGCTGTTTATGGATGAGGTCGCGCCCTATGCGGTCACACGTGAACTGCTTTATGGCTCCACCGACGTCGGCGATGTCAGCTGGGTGACGCCGACTGCACAGTGTTTTGCGCCCTGCTTTACCTTCGGCACGCCGCTGCACACCTGGCAACTGGTGGCGCAGGGACGCACCAGTATCGGGCATAAGGGGATGTTTCTGGCGGGCAAAGTGATGGCGGCCACGGTGTTAACGCTGTTAACGGATCGGCAGGCGCTGGCTGGCTGCCGGGCCGAGTTTGATCGGGTACGCGCCGCGCAGCCCTATCACTGCCCGATCCCGGCGGGGATCACACCAACAAAACTGGCCGAATGAGCCAACGGCCGTGTCTCTGACGCGGACCACTATAAAAAAATATTGCAAACACTTCCCCGATTCAGCGGTGCCGGAACTGAACTCAGCGCCTGTCGCACAACGCGACCGGCGTCAGGCCTTGCTACCGCCGATAAAAGGGACACAAGACGAGAACCAATACCATGGAAGCAACATCCGAGAACCGCAGTCCTGGCCGGCTCTTCAGCTGGATCGAGCGCGTGGGGAATAAAGTCCCCAACCCGTTTTTACTGTTTGTCTATCTGATCGTGGTGCTGATGGTGGCGACCGCCATTATCAGCGCGCTGGATCTGGCGGTGAAGAATCCGAGCAACGGCGAAATCGTGCGGGTGAATAACCTGCTGAGCGTCGCAGGCATTCAGTGGATCCTGCCAAATATCATCAAAAATTTCAGCAGCTTTACCCCGCTGGGATCGATTCTGGCGCTGGTGATTGGTGCCGGACTGGCGGAAAAGGTCGGCCTGCTCCAGTCGCTGATGGTGAAGATGGCGTCACGCGTCAGCCGCCGTTATGCCAGCTACATGGTGCTGTTTATCGCCTTTTTCAGCCATATCTCCTCGGATGCCGCGCTGGTGGTGATGCCGCCGCTGGGCGCACTGATCTTTCTGGCGGTGGGCCGTCATCCGGTGGCGGGCCTGCTGGCCGCCATTGCCGGTGTGGCCTCCGGCTTTACCGCCAACCTGCTAATTGTCACCACCGATGTGCTGCTCTCGGGCATCAGCACTGAAGCGGCTAAAGCGGTCAGCGACACGGTGCATGTCAGCGTCATCGATAACTGGTTCTTTATGGCCACGTCGGTGATTGTGCTGACGATTGTGGGCGCGCTGCTGACCGATAAATTTGTCGAGCCGCGACTGCCAAAGTGGCAGGGCAACGGCGAGAAGCTGGCGGCGCTGACGCCGCTTGAAAACCGCGGTCTGCGGGCTGCCGGGATCGCCGCGCTGCTGTTTATCGCCCTGATGGCGCTGCTGGTGGTGCCGGAAAATGCACCGCTGCGCAATCCCGCCACCGGCGCCATTATTCCCTCGCCTTTTATTCAGGGCATTGTGCCGATCATCATTCTGTTCTTCTTTGTGGTGGCGATTGCTTATGGCGTGGTCACCCGACAGATCCGCCGTCCGGATGATATCCCGCAGCTGCTGGTCGATCCGATGAAGGGCATGGCGGGTTTTATCGTGATGGTGTTTCCCCTGTCGCAGTTCGTGGCGTTCTTCAACTGGAGCAACATGGGCAAATTCATGGCGATCGGGCTGACTGATGTGCTGGAGAGCGCAGGCGTCAGCGGCGCGCCCGCTTTTCTTGGCCTGATGTTCCTGTCGGCGTTTCTCTGCATGTTTATCGCCAGCGGCTCAGCCATCTGGTCGATTCTGGCGCCGGTCTTTGTGCCGATGTTTATGCTGCTCGGCTTCCATCCCGCCTTTGCCCAGATGATTTTCCGCATCGCCGACTCCGCCGTGCTGCCACTGGCACCGATGTCGCCGTTTCTGCCGCTGTTTCTCGCCTTTTTGCAGCGTTACCAGAAAGATGCGCAGCTCGGCACCTATTACGTGCTGATCTTCCCCTATCCGCTGGTGTTCTTTATCAGCTGGATAGCGCTGCTGCTGGTGTGGTATCTGCTGGGTCTGCCGATCGGGCCAGGCGTCTGGCCGAAACTGCCGTAAAGCACAGTGCCACGGATGGCAAAACCTGCAACGTACGTTGCTAAATAGTCAGCAACGACCCTCTCGGCAACGGCGGATGAATTGACTATTCTGCTATTTCTTCGCTTGCTAACGGTTAACTATTTTAATAAGCCTCCGACCGGCTGCGAGTCGTCTCCACACTGCCTGAGGTTCACGCTGACATGACCACCTCCTCCACCAGCCTGCCACCGATGAACGCTTCATCGGTGGCCCGTAACAGCTTAGCCGCTCGTGTTGATGCGCTGCCCTCCTCCGCCGGATTGTGGCGCTTTATTACGCTGCTGGCGCTGGGCGGCTTTTTTGAGCTTTATGACCTGTTTGAAACCGGCTACATCAGTACCGGCCTGCTGTCGGCGGGCGTATTTCACACGGGTGCGGCAGGCGTGCTGGGCTTCTCCGATCAGGCGGCCTTCGCCTCAGCCACTTTTCTCGGTCTGTTTTTTGGTGCCAGCCTGCTGGCACCCTACGCTGACCGCTTTGGTCGCCGTCTCACCTTTATGTGTGCGCTGCTGTGGTACGGGCTGTTTTCACTGCTGATGGCGTTCCAGCAGAGCGCAGAGATGATTATTCTGTTCCGCTTTCTGGTGGGGATCGGGCTGGGCGTCGAGCTGGTGACCATCGACACCTATCTGTCGGAATGGGTGCCGACCCATCTGCGCAGCCGCGCCTTTGCCTTCTCCTTTTTCGTGCAGTTTTTATCGGTGCCGGCCGTGGCGCTGATGTCGTGGTGGCTGATTCCGCAAACGCTGTTCAGCCTTGAAGGCTGGCGCTGGGTGGTCATTGCGGGCGCGGTCTGCTCGCTGGTGATCTGGCTGGTGCGCAGGAACCTGCCGGAGTCGGCGCGCTGGCTGGCGCAGCAGGGTCGTCATCAGGAGGCGCATCAGGTGCTGTCCACGATGGAGCAACGCTGCGGCATCCCGGCAGGACCCGCTTTTTCAGCCGACGACGCCGCGGCGCAGCTGCCAAAACGGGGGCGCTTCAGCGAGATCTGGTCACCCGCTTACCGCAAGCGCACCCTGATGCTGGTGGTGATGAATTTTTTCCAGGCGATCGGCTTTTTCGGCTTTGGTAACTGGCTGCCTGCGCTGCTGTCAGGCCGCGGTGCCACGGTGACGCACAGTTTGCTTTATGCCTTCTTCATCACGCTGGCCTATCCGCTGGGATCGCTGATCTGTAGCCGCTACGCCGATAAGCTGGAAAATAAGTGGCAGATTGTCCTGTCGTCGCTGATGACGGTGGTGTTCGGCACGCTGTTCGCCTTCCAGACGCAGCCGGTATTGCTGATTCTCTGCGGCTTCCTGATCACCTGGTCCAACGCCTGGCTGACCTTCAGCTTCCACGCCTATCAGACCGAGATTTTCCCGACCCATATTCGGGCGCGGGCGGTCGGCTTCTGCTACTCCTTCAGCCGTCTCTCTACGGTATTCAGCAGTATTTTGATTGGGGTGATCCTGCAGTATGCCGGTACGCCAGGTGTGATTACCTTTATCGTGCTGAGCATGATGATGGTGATGCTGTCGGTAGGGATTTATGGGCCGAAAACGCGCGGTATCGATCTGGAGAATATCTAAAAGAAAAGGCCGTCATCCTGATGATGACGGCTTTTTTACTGCTGATTATTTGCCTTCCAGTACCCGGATATCTGCACTGCCCAGCCGATCTTTCTCATCTTTACGCAGCTCAGCGACCTGTTTCGCGCTGACCGGCTCCGACGCCTTGTTGCCCCAGCTGTTACGCACGAAGTTCACCACGTCCGCCACCTGCTGATCGTCAAGACGCCAGCCAAATGCTGGCATGGTAATGGTCGACGGCGCGCCATTAACGCCAGGCAACTGTCCGCCCACCAGCACGATATGGATCAGTGAGGTCGGATCGTCCGCCAGCACCACCGGATTACCGCGCAGCGCCGGATAGAAACGTTTATAGCCGCTGCCATCGGTTTTATGGCACGCCGCACAGCTGTCGACGTAGGTGGCTGCCCCCGTCGCACTGTCGTCACCTTTCCACAACGCTTTGGCGGTAGCGTCATCGACGCTGAAGGCTGCCTGATGCGGATCTTTCGCGCCCAGCGACTTCAGATAGCGCGCAATCGCCGTGATATCGGACTCGCTCAGGTGCTGCAGGCTGTGTTCCACCACGTCGGTCATGCCACCAAAAGCAGCGGTCTGATCGTTGCGGCCATAGCGCAGGAACTGACGCAGGTCCTCTTCGCTCCAGCGACCCAGTCCATCGCGGTTGTCACCACGCAGATTGCTGGCGGTCCAGCCATCAATCGGTGCGCTGCTGCCCGCCAGATAGTCGCTGCCCTCATTGTTGGTCAGCGCCTTCTCCTGCATCGTGATGCTGCGCGGCGTGTGACAGGCCCCGCAGTGACCCAGTCCTTCTACCAGATAGCGACCACGTGCCAGCACCGGATCTTCCTGGGCTGCAGGCTGGAACGCTTTCACGTCGGGCGCAAAAATCCCGCGCCAGATCGCCAGCGGCCAGCGCATCGACAGCGGCCAGGGAATGTCGCTCTCCCGGTTTGGCTGCCCGACCGGCGCGACGCCATGCATGAAGTAGGCGTAAAGCGCCTTCATGTCTTCATCGCTGACCACGGCATAAGAGGGATATGGCATCGCCGGATAGAGCGTATCGCCATTTTTCGCCACGCCCTGACGCACCGCTTTCTGGAAGTCGTCGTAGCTGTATTCGCCAATGCCAGTCGCGGGATCGGGCGTAATGTTGGTGGAATAGATGGTGCCAATCGGTGTTGCCATCGGCAGACCACCGGCAAAGGCCGCGCCGCCTTTGCTGGTGTGGCAGGCCACACAGTCACCGGCTCGCGCCAGATACTCACCCCGTTTAACCAGATCGTCCTGGCTGCTCTCCGCCAGGGCGGCGAACGTCAGGGAGCCAAGAATCAGAGCCAGAATGCCATTTTTCATCGCCATGTCCTTATGCCTGCACCAGTGGGCCTGGGTTTTTCAGGTAGTGTTCGCGAATCGCTTTAGCTGACCAGTAGGTCAGCGCCGCCACCATGCCGGTCGGGTTGTAGCCCAGCCCCTGCGGGAAAGCTGATGCGCCCGGTACAAACACATTCGGTACATCCCAGCTTTGCAGATAACGGTTAACCGCACTGGTTTTTGGATCGTCGCCCATGATCGCCCCGCCACTGATGTGGGTAGTCTGATAAACCGTGGAGTCGAAATGGGTGCCAGGCTTTTTCGCGCCGCCGATGATCATCTTCGGATTCATCGCTTCCGCGATATTGCGCATCTTGCCGACCATGAACTGCGCCATTTTGATGTCGTTCTCCTGCCAGTCAAAGGTCATGCGCAGCAGCGGCTGTCCATAGGCATCTTTGTAGTTGGGATCGAGATCAAGGTAGTTGGCGCGATAAGACTGGTGGGCGCCGTGCGCATCCATCGACAGATGATGGGTGTAGGTATCCGCCACCGCCGCTTTCCATTTGCTGCCCCAGTTGGGCGTACCCGCCGGCACCGGCAGGCCGGAGATCGGTTTGGTGCCCGCCTGGTTAACCCAGAATGGCGAACCACCAACAAAGCCCAGCGGCCCATGGTCGAAGTTATCCGCGTTGAAATCATCAACTGCAACACCTGCGCCACCCGCACCGATAAACGGATTAGTGGTGGTGTTCTTATCAAACAGCGCCTTCAGCGTAGAGAGGTTCTGATAGGCGAAGTTGCGGCCTACGGTCCCTTCGTTGGTAATCGGGTTGTAGGGTTTGCCGATGCCCGACAGCAGCATCAGGTGAACATTGTGGAACTGGAAGGCGGAGAGGATCACCAGGTCAGCGGGCTGAATCTGCTCGCGGCCCTGCCCATCCACATAGGTCACGCCGGTCGCACGCGTTTTGTCATCGCTGAGATTGACCCGCAGCACATAAGAGTTATTGCGCAGCTCAAACTTCGGCTCCTGACGCAGCGCAGGCAGGATATTGACGTTAGGCGACGCCTTGGAATACATGTAGCAGGCGTAGCCGCTGCAGTAACCGCAGAAGTTGCACGGCCCCATCTGTGCGCCGTAGGTGTTGGTATACGGACCCGAGGTATTGGCGGACGGCAGATCGTAAGGGTGATAGCCGACCGACTCTGCCGCCTGAGCAAACAGCTGCGCCGAGTAAGTGCGCTTCTGCGCGGGCAGCGGAAAGTTATCTGAGCGATCGGGTGCAAACGGGTTGCCGCCTGTATCTTTGCCGACCACTTTGCCTTTGATACTCCAGGCGCTGCCTGAGGTGCCAAAAACTTTTTCCGCTTTGTCGAAGAACGGCTCCAGCTCATCGTAGCTGACGCCAAAATCCTGAATCGTCATGCCTTCCGGAATGAAGTTCTTGCCGTAGCGCTCTTCGTAATGGCTGCGCATCCGCAACTCAACCGGATCGACACGGAAATGGACGCCGGACCAGTGAAGACCCGCGCCACCGGTACCGGTGCCGGGCAGAAATGCCGCCAGCTGACGATAGGGCACTGCGGTCTGCGACGCATCATGACGAATGGTCACGGTGCTTTTGGAGAGATCCTGGAAAAGCTTTTTGCGGACGTTATAGGTCAGCTCATCAATGGACTGCGGATAGGAGCCATCAGGATAGGTATCACGATGCGGTCCGCGCTCCAGCGCCAGCACGTTCAGGCCCGCTTCGGTCAGCTCTTTCGCCATAATGGCACCCGCCCAGCCGAAGCCGACAATCACCGCATCCACTTTTTTCATTTCGTTTGCCATGCTTAGCTTCTCTCCCCGCGAATCGACACTGACGGGAACGGATAACGTTCGCCGCGCTCTACCCAGTCCATAAAGTCGGCGCGTGCGCCAGGGAAGTTAATCAGCTTCCAGCCGACCATGCCCTGATTCCCGCCGTGTATAGGATCGCTGAAGAAGCCTTCACGGGTATTCTGCAACAGGAAGCTAAAGAAGACTTTTGCCGGCAGCTGGCTGAATTCAGCACTGCCATTTTCCATCGCCTGCAGTAAGGCATCCTGCTGCTCGCCACTGAGCTGGGCGAACACCTTGCCGTGCTGCTTTTTGCTGTAATTATCGGCATCGGCCAGACCGAGGCGGTAGATCTGCTGTGGCACCAGCGGCAGCTGATAGCCCAGCTCTTTCGGCAGGTCGGGGTTAAACGGCCCCTGCATATACCAGTTCGACCCCGTGGCATACGGCGTATTCATCTGACGATCGATAAACTCAGGCACGCCCGCTTCCAGCGCACCAGGCCCGCGTTCATCGCTGGGGATAAGCCGTGCCACGGCGGCGGTAATAAAAGCAAACTCTTCGGCGGTGAACCAGTTCGGCTGGTAGTCGCGCGCCTGCTGTGGCGTGGCCGGGGTTTCAGCCGCCTGTGTGGCCAGCGGCAGGGAGAGAGCACCCATCGCTGTGGAACCTACCGCCATTGCAGGCGCCAGGGTGATTGTCTTCAGCAAAAAATCCCTGCGTGAATGACCCTTTTTTTGTTCTGACATGACATTGCCTCATTCCCGCGCTGACCGGCGGTATGAAAAAAATAGGTGGTTGCGTTGTAATGGTTTTTATCAGCAGATACAGGCCAGGAGCCTGTTTGTTACCGGTAACAAACAACCTATTGTAACACTGCCATTCACAAAGATTTAGTTCCAGGAAACAAAACCGCACAATTTCATTAACATCTATCCCCCTCCTGTCATTAGCAGAAACAACAGACTACAGACAGCGACCCGTCAAAAACGTTATAACAGGCAACACACAACAGCGGAGTGCCTATGTTTAAGTCTTTTTTTCCGCGGCCAGCGCTGTTTTTCAGCTCTGCGGCTGTCTGGAGCTTAGTAGCGATTTTTGCCTGGTTCGGCTTTGCCGCGCATCTGCCCGGCATCTGGCCCACCTTTGAAACAGCAATGAAACAGCCCCTGCCGACGACGGCAGCGCGTTTTATCGCCGTGAGTCAGCTCTGGTTCTACCTCTATTACTGGATCATGGTAGCCATTTTTGCCGGGGCCTGGCGGTTAATTGATGCGCATCCATGGCAACGCTGGTCAGTCTGGGGCTCCGCGCTGATCATCTTTGTTACCTGGTTTGGCGTGCAGGTCGGAGTGGCCATTAACGCCTGGTATGGACCGTTTTATGATCTGATTCAGAAAGCGTTAACCAAAGCGGGATCGGTGCAAATTGCGGAGTTTTACCATGAGGTTTTCTCTTTTCTCGGCATCGCATTAATCGCAGTGGTGATTGGCGTACTCAACTCCTTCTTTATCAGCCACTGGGTTTTCCGCTGGCGTAGCGCCATGAATAACTACTACATGCACAACTGGCAGCGTCTGCGTCATGTCGAAGGTGCCGCACAGCGTGTGCAGGAAGACACCATGCGGTTTGCGACCACGCTGGAAAACTGGGGTGTCAGTTTCATTCAGGCGATTATGACGCTGGTGGCGTTTTTACCGGTGCTGGTCGCGCTCTCCCATCACGTGAAAGATATTCCCATCCTCGGCAATATTCCTTACGCACTGGTAATTGCCGCTGTGCTCTGGTCAGTGTTTGGTACTGGCTTGCTGGCGCTGGTAGGGATCAAGCTGCCGGGGCTGGAGTTCCGCAATCAGCGGGTTGAAGCCGCCTACCGTAAAGAACTGGTCTACGGCGAAGACAATGCCGATCGTGCCACACCGCAGACGGTTCAGGAGTTGTTCAGTCGGGTGCGGGTTAACTACTTCCGTCTCTACTTTCACTATCTCTACTTCAACATCACCCGCATTCTCTATCTGCAGGTTGATAACGTGTTTGGTCTGTTCCTGCTGTTTCCATCCATTGTGGCGGGCACCATCACGCTGGGCTTACTCAACCAGATCACCAACGTGTTTGATCAGGTGCGCGGCTCGTTCCAGTATCTGATCGCCTCCTGGTCGACGCTGATCGAACTGATGTCGATCTATAAGCGTCTGCGCAGCTTTGAGCAGATTCTGGATGATGTTCCGCACGATGAGATGATGCGCGAAGCGTCGGAAGAGGTGTAACGGGTTGGAAAGAGAGAAGCCACGATAATGTGGCTTCTCTCTTCTAATCACAGATCAAAAGCTATTCTTTTGCCTGTCGGCAATTTGACATCGATACTTATCTCGCCTCCCAGAGCCGTAACGTAACGCTTCAGCGTAGAAAGGCGGGGATCATTATCAGCCTGTTCCATTCTGGCGATAGTTGGCTGTTTCACACCCATTGCGTGCGCCATCTCTGTCTGTGACAGGTTAAGTTCTTCGCGCAACATGTGTAGCGCGATAACCTGCCGCATTGCATCGACTTTTTTGGCAATGCGTTCGCGACTCTCCGGACTTTGATTTGCCATCAGCTCTTTTAAATTAGCCATTATCCCCTCCATTCAAATATTTGCGGAATTCAGCATCTGCCAATTTGATCATGTCTTTATAGAATTTCTTTTCCTTAACCCCGGTTTTATCGCCTGCACACAACACAATGCCGCGGCGAGAAGGATCAAAAGCAAAGAAGGCCCGTATCGGTTTGCCTTGATGCTGCACTCTTAATTCTTTCATATTCGGAAAATCAGAGCCGTCTACGGTATCAGCAAACGGCCTCGCTAAATGCGGCCCATACTCAGACAGGATAACTATCGCGGCGAGCATATCCTCCTTCAGTTCCTCACTCTGAGCCTTAAACCACTCATCAAATCTTTTGGTTGTATCCACATCCCACATCGCAACATCCTTATAGCGAATAAGCTATAAATGATGCTATAGCCTGTTCGCTATAAAGGCAAGTGTCTCGCGGGCCGCCAGGGCAAAAGGATATCCCAGACTACAAAACGGCTTTGAAAATAAAAAAAGCCACTCGTCAGAGTGGCTTTCTCGTTTACAAAGACCGGATGTAAAACAGCTTCAATACAGCAGTGTCCGGGACTTCACGCCTTACAGTGCAATACGCATCACGCTGTCAGGATTTTTTGGCGGCGCCTTACGCGAGCCAGGCTGTTTCACGCTGACATAAAGCACCTTGCCGTCTGCCGAGAGTGCCAGACTGTTAGGCAGCGCCGGGGTTTTCACCGTGCGCTTCACCTTATAGCTGCTGGCGTCGATGATGCTGACTTCACCCGCTTTGCGATGAGTAACATAAAGCTCATCGCGATCACCATTAAACAGCACCGCCAGCGATTCCGGCACATCAATCCGCTGAATCACCTGCTGATTACGCAGATCAACCACCAGTACCTGCGCCTGCTTTGAATCCGTCAGGAAGGCGCGCTGACCGCGCGTATCCAGCGCGATGTTCAGGAAGAAGTGCTCTTTATCGCCGTCAATCTTCTGCTTTTTCTCAATGGCATTGGTGCGCGCATTGATCGTCACCAGTTCACCATCACCGTTGGTGACGTAGACCTTTTGCGCGTCTGAATCTACCGCCAGGCCGGTGCCCATTTTACCGGTATTCGGGATGGTACTGACAAGCTTCAGCGTGCTGCCATCCACCACCCAGACCACGCTTTGCGGTCCCAGGCCGGTGATATAAACCCGGTTAGTTTTAGCATCAACCGCCACCTGACGCGGCTGCAATGGGCGCACGGTCTCACTGCGCTTACGGCTATCCAGCACCAGCGTGTTGAGCACTTTGCCGCTGCTGGCGTCAATGGCCGTAACCGAGCCGTTTACGGTGTTGCCGATGTAGAGCACGTTGGTTTGCGGGTTGATCGCCGCGCCGAACGATTTCAGCGCCGTGTTGATCGACTGCTGTACCGCCAGCGTCGCCGGGTCGAGACGGAAAACGGTGCCGCCGTCACCGCTGCTGTTCTGCGCTGTCGCCACGAACAGCGCGTTATCTTTCGGGCTGACTGCCAGTTCATAGACGCCTTTACCCACGGCCTGATTGAGATCTTCAGCCTGCACCGCCAGCCATCCTGAGGCAGAGAACAGGGCCGTAGCCAGTAACAGCGGACGCAGGGTCCGGCACGTATTGGTAATCGCTTTCATAACTTCTCCATAGTTAATCCACTGCAGACGCAGTGAAAAGAAAGCCCGACATTGCAACCAGAAACAGCTGACCAGCAGTCAGATGCAGAATTGTTTTTGAGAATAATAATTATTTCGGGGGGAAAGGGACAGGATTATTAGCGGATAAACGCCGCCAGGACGCCCAAAGGCGTCCTGTCAGCACAAGAGGGTAAAACTTAACTTATTTCAGCAGCTCAGCGGTCATGTGAACGCCGTTGTTGGTGTAAGCTTCAGTGATTTTATATGAAGCACCAGCTTCCTGAGCCTGCGCAGCGATTTTCGCTTCAGCACCATCCAGCGTAGAGTCGATGGCGGTCACAGATTGGGCGAAGCTGGCGAATGGCAGAACAGAAAGCGCGATAACAGCTGCAAAAGTTTTGATAGATTTCATGGTCAATTCCTCGGTTAATTTTTATCAGGTAAGGCTTGCTGCCTTGTTGATAGATATATTAGTCCGGAAGTTGATCAGTAAAAAGCGGAGGGTTTTGCTTAACTCGTTCAGTAAAATTGATGATAAAAAGCACATTTCGCACAGTTATCACTCAAAAGGTTAATAATCTACGCCCATTAAAAAAGGCAGCATATATTGCTGCCCTTGAGAATTTAACCGTGATGCCGTACCCGGGTGAAGATGGTCAGCGCGGCCAGCAGCATCAGCACTCCGCTGGCAACGAACACACCGCCTGCGCCGCGCAGGTCAAACATCCAGCCGCCCGCCGCCGCGCCGACAGTAATCGCCAGCTGGATGGTGGCAACCAGTAAACCGCCGCCCGACTCCGCATCATCCGGCACCGCGCGCGAAATCCAGGTTGACCAGCCGGTTGGCATCGAACCAAACGCCATACCCCAGATCGCCACGCCTGCGCCTACCATCCAGCTGACATCGCCAAAGCTCACCAGCAGCAGCGCGGTGACACTCATCAACAGCGCCATGCCACTCAGGGTCAGTGATACGCTGCGGGTGACCAGGAAACCGGCCAGCGAGGTGCCAAAAAAGTTCGCCACACCAAAGGCCAGCAGCACCAGCGACAGCTGATTGAGGTTGAGCTGCGCAACGCTTTCCAGAAATGGACGCAGATAGGTAAAGAAGGCAAAGTGACCGGTAAACATCATGATTACCGCCAGCATTCCCCAGCGCATCACACCAATACGCAGCAGCGCCAGCACCCCGCCGTTGCGGGCTTTGTTCTCTGCCGGCATGGCGGGCAGGGTAAAGAACTGCCACAGCAGCGCCACCGCACCCAGTCCGGCAGTCAGCATAAAGATGTTGCGCCAGCCCACCAGTCCGCCGAGATAGCTGCCCAGTGGCGTAGCGATAATCGTCGCCAGCGAGATACCGCTGAAGACGATAGAGAGCGCACGCGGCACCTGATCGGTGGGAACCAGGCGCATGGTGATGGCGGTTGAGAGTGTCCAGAAGCCGCCAATGGCCATACCCAGTAGCACCCGCGCCAGCAGGATCACCGTCAGGTCAGCCGCAAACGCCACCATCAGTGCCGACGCGATCAGCAACAACGAAAACACCAGCATGACGATGCGGCGGTCGATGCGCCGTGTAACGCTGCCGGTGACCAGACTGGTAAACAGCGCCACCAGCGCGGTGATGGTGACGGTCTGTCCCGCCTGCCCTTCTGATACGCCCAGGCTGTGGGCCATCGGCGTCAGCAGACTCACGGGTAAAAATTCGGCGGTGATGAGGCTGAACACCCCAAATGCCATAGCAAATACCGCGCCCCACGCGGGACGGGACGGCGAGGAAACCTCATCAGCCACTTCGGTTGTCAGACTCATGCTGCTTCTCCGGAAGATAAAAAAGTGAGTGTGAGCATAGAACGCCGTGTCAGGACGATCTATGATGCTTACACCTTCATTTTTGATAATTCGTCTGGAATCACATGAGCCACTATGGAGATCTGACCAGTGAACTGCTGATGGGGATGCGCCTCTATGGCGTGAACTATCAGCGTATCGCAGTGAGCGCGCCGTTTGGGCTGCGTTATGATCACGCGCCGGGCCGGGCGCAGTTCCACTTTGTCGGACGCGGCTCACTGATGGTGCGCAGTGCCTCCGGCGAGGTGTTTCAGCTCAACAGCGGCGATGCGCTGCTGGTGCCGCACGGCAAACCCCACAGCCTGATCTCCAGTGAGGAGGCGAGCTGCCAGTGTATTAAGAACATGGCGAGCAAGCCGCTCTGCGACAGCGTCTGCGCCATTGCAGCCCCGGAAGATGCCTGTGATGACGAGCACAGCGTGCTGTTATTCAGCGCCTGCATGGCGTTTGAGCTCGGCGGCATGCAGCCGCTGATCAATACCATGCCCGATGTGATGCTGGTGAGTACTCTGCTGTCGCAATACCCGGAGATTCAGCCGATTCTGGCGGCGATGGAACGGGAGTCTCGCACCCGCCAGGCGGGATTCGCCGGGATTCTGTCGCGTCTGGCAGATGTGGTTGCCGCGCTGATTGTGCGCGGCTGGGTAGAGAACGGCTGCGGCGAGCGCAGTGGGCTGGTGCAGGCAATGCGCGATCCACGTCTGAGTCAGGCGATTGCTGCGATGCATCGGGAGCCAGGCGAAAACTGGACGGTGGCGCGGCTGGCCAGCGTGGCAGGCTGTTCGCGCTCAGTGTTTGCCGGACGGTTTCTCAATGCCACCGGCATGACGCCGCTGCGCTATCTGACGGAGTTGCGGATGCGGCTGGCGGTGCAGCGGATTGTGAACAACGGTGAAGCGGTGGAAGCCGTGGCTTATCATCTCGGCTACGGCTCGATTGCGGCATTCAGTCGCGCCTTTAAACGGATTGTCGGTCAGTCACCAGGCGCACTGCGTGCCGGACGCGACGGCACGCAGGCGCTGGCCTCTTAACCGGGCCGCTTAATCTCTTCTCTTAACGAAAGACGCTGATCGCTTCGACCAGACGGTTAGCCTGATGAGTCATACGACCTGAAGCCTCGGCGCTTTCTGTCACGCGGGCGGCATTCTGGTGGGTGATATCATCAAGATCTTCCACCGCTGAACTGACTTCGCTGAGCGCGGTCGCCTGTTCGGCCGTGGCGGCGCTGATCTGGGCGATCAGTGCGGTGACATTCTGCACCTGCGACACGATATCCTGCATCGTGCGGCCTGCCGCGCTGGCGTGCTCATTGCCCGAGTTGACCCGGCTGGCGCTGGTTTCAACCAGCATTTTGATTTCGCTCGCGGCTTTGGCGCTGCGCTGCGCCAGGCTGCGCACTTCTCCGGCGACCACCGCAAAGCCTTTGCCCTGCTCACCGGCCCGCGCCGCTTCCACGGCGGCGTTCAGTGCCAGGATATTGGTCTGGAACGCAATCCCGTCAATGACGCTGGTAATATTGGCAATCCGCTTTGAACTGTCAGCAATTTCGCCCATCATGCCCATCATTTCGGTCATCACCTCACCGCCTTTGCTGGCAGCGTGGCTGGTGCCGGCTGAGAGGGTATTCGCCTCATGTGCAGTTTCAGTGTTGCTCTTCACCGTGGCGGTCATTTCGTTCATGGTGGCCGCAGTCTGCTGCACGTTGGCAGCCGCCTGTTCGGTACGGCGGCTGAGTTCGTTATTGCTGCGGGCGATGGCGTCGCTGGCGCTCAGCACATTGATCGCCTGGCCGCTGACATCATCCACCAGCCAGCGGAACATCAAGCCGAGCTGACCGATGGCGCGCAGCGTCACACCCACCTCATCAACGCGGTCCATCTGCTCCACTTTATGGCTGGCACCGGTTGCCACGCTCAGCGCCTGTTTGCACATCCGCTCAATAGGGCGTGAAATCTGCTGCTCCAGCCACAGGCTGCAGAGCAGAAGCAGCGCAGCCATTCCCGCGGTAAAGCCTGCCAGTGCAGCGGGCGTCATGCCCAGCGCCCAGACGCCCGCCACCGAGAGGGGCAGTAACGTCAGCAGCGTTGTGCGGATCCGCCAGCGAAGGGGCAGCGTCTTCAGGATTGAGGCGGGACGACGCCAGCCGCTGCGAACCAGCAGGCCTTTGTGAAAACGTCGCCCTCTGGCGCGGCCTTCACGAAAATCCTGATAGAGCACCTCAGTCTGACGCACTTCCTCTGCCGTGGGTTTGGTGCGCACCGACATGTAGCCCTGCACTTTACCGTCGCGGACTACCGGAATGGCGTTGGCCCGCACCCAGTAGTGATCGCCATTTTTACGGCGGTTCTTGACCAGTGCCGTCCAGGGTTCACCCTGTTTCAGCGTCGCCCACATGTCGGCAAACGCTTCTGATGGCATATCGGGGTGACGTACCATGTTATGCGGCTGGCCGTTGATCTCGTCGGCGGTGAAGCCGCTCGCCTCAATAAACGCGTCGTTAGCGTAGGTGATGTGGCTGTTAAGATCGGTGGTCGACATCAGTGTCGCATTATCGTCGAACAGATATTCACGCTGAGAGACAGGCTGGTTGTTACGCATCAAAAGTCCTTGGAGACCCGACGTCCTGCACGCGACGGTCTGAGTGTCGGCATGAAAACTGTGGGCTGAGAGATAACGATTACCTTTTTTTATGTTTTCGGCATGCTTCTGCCTACTCTTTAGCGTTTAAGTTAAATTAGTGGCAATAATAAAGCCGCTTTGTAGCGGCTTTCACATTTTTGGTCGATTATCCATCCGTTAGCCGGACTGGAGAATTCCGGCAGCGGGTCAGTTGAGGTCGACATTACGGGTGCCAAACCACCAGGTGAGCAGGAATCCGCCGATCCAGGCCACCATCAGCCCGGCCAGATAGACCGCCATGCCAGCGAAGATCCCCTGGCTGGAGGTCATCAGTGGCAGCGTGACCAGGCCGGAGGGTCCGAATACCGTGTTCATCCCGACCGGCAAACCCAGCCACGCCACCAGCCCGATAAAGAACCCGCCCAGCGCACCACCGCCGCAGGCGGTGATAAAGGGCTTGAGGCGCGGCAAAGTGACGCCGTAGATCAGCGGTTCACCGACGCCAAGCAGCCCCGGCACGATTGCGCCTTTGATCTGCGCCCGCAGCAGCGCCCCTTTTTCTGCTTTGCACCACAACGCCAGTGATGCGCCGACCTGGCCTGCTCCCGCCATCGCCAGAATCGGGAAGAGCGAGTTAAAACCCTGGGTTTCCATCAGCGCAAAGTAGACCGGAATAAAGCCCTGATGGATGCCGAACATTACCGCGATCAGGAACAGCCCGGCCAGCAGCGCACAGCCAAAGGGATTGTTATTGAGATGGATAAACAGCCACGACATCCCTTTAAACAGTTCGCCGCCCAGCGGCATGATCAACAGATAGGTGATGGCGCCGGTGATCAACAGCGTAAACAGCGAGGTGAGGATCATATCGAGATTGTCGGGAATGATTTTGCGCAGCTGTTTTTCAATCCACGCCCCGATAATCGCCGCCATCAGCACGCCAATAATGTTGCCGCGCGGGTCGATCGCCAGGCCAAAGAAGTTTTCCATGCCGCTGTAGTAGCCGGTGGTGGCCGTGGGCACATAGCCGAGCACAAACAGCGAGGCGATGATTGCGCCATTGACGCCGCTGCCGCCAAACGCTTTTTGCGCGTTGTAGCCAATCAGGATGCTGAGAAAGGTGAACAGCCCTTTACCGAAGACTTTCATGTACGCCACGGTATGCAGCAGCCAGGGCGCGTGGTCACCGGGTGCAGTGAGGTGGAGACTCTGTTCAATCAGCGTGGCAAATCCCAGCAGCAGCCCCGCGCCGATAAAGCCCGGAATCAGCGGAGTGAAGATGGTGGCGAAGCGCGACAGGAACTGATGCACGCCGCTGGTCTGTTTCGCCTTTAGCTGCTGCTTCTGCTGCTTCGCCAGCACGCGAAGTTCCGCTGTTTCGCCCTGCGGTGCCAGCGCGGTATCACCCTGAGCCAGCAGGTTCTGCATCCCCTCGGCGGCGGTTTGCGCCTTGCCAGGCCCCAGCACAATCTGCAACTGTGCCTCGCTGTCGATAACGCCTAAGACACCCGGCAGGCTTTTTAACCGTGCCAGATCACTCTCTCCCGGCTGATTGAGCGTCAGGCGGAGCCGCGTCATGCAGTGACCACAGGCCGCGATATTCTGCGCGCCACCGACCGCCTGCAGGATGTCGCGCAACAGTGCCTCGGTGATTCTGGCCATTAGCGTGCTCCCGCTGCCTGTAAAGCCTGACGGATAAAGCCCTGATGCTGACTGAGCAGCGCTTTCGCCTCATCAGCAGCCAGGTCAGCCAGTACCATCAGGATGGCGGTTTTGCAGTGTCCGCCACAGGCGGTGAGCGCGGCGCTGGCCGTCGCCTCATCACAGTCAGTGGCCTGCATGACGATGTTAACCTGACGCTGCACCAGTTTCTGATTGGTGGCTTCCACATCGACCATCAGGTTGCCGTACACTTTTCCGCTGCGGATCATCGACCCAGTGGTGAGCATATTGAGCACCAGTTTTTGCGCCGTGCCCGCTTTCATACGGGAAGACCCGGTGACCACTTCAGGGCCGACCACCGGCGTGAGCGCAATCGCGGCAACCTGCGACATGGCGCTGCCTGGATTACAGGTGAGCGATACAGTGGTCGCGCCAAGTTCGTTCGCGTATGCCAGCGCACCCAGTACGTAGGGTGTGCGACCGCTGGCGGCGATGCCAACCAGCACATCGTGGCGGCTGAAGTGGATATCTTTCAGATCCTGCGCGCCCTGCTCCCGGTTGTCTTCCGCGTTTTCTACCGCCTGGAGTATGGCGGTATGGCCTCCTGCAATCAGGCCGATCACCTGCTCGCGGGGTGTGCCAAAGGTAGGTGGGCATTCGCTGGCATCCAGTATGCCCAACCGACCGGAGGTGCCTGCGCCGCAATAGATCAGTCGTCCACCGGCCTGGAACGCGGCGCAGATGGCGTCAACGGCGGCGGCAATCTGCGGCACGATGGCCTCAACCGCCAGCGCCACCTTTTTATCTTCATCATTGATGACGCGAAGCATCGCTTCGGTGGAGAGTTCGTCAATATTCTGGCTGGCCAGGTTGCGGCCTTCGGTGATCATCTGGCTGAGGTCGAGTTTCATGGCGGGCTCCGCAAAGGAATAAATTATTCAAATTACTAACTATCATAACGAATGATTAATTCATTGGGTGAGATCTTTTTTCGATGGATGTGGGGTGAGTCATGTTGCGGAGGATCAGGTTGGGTGAGTGATATTGGGCATTGGGAGCTTAATCGCTCCGCATTCCGGCTTGGGTGCGGTGCATGTGAGAGGAATCGCTGGGAGACTGGCGCAGGTCAGAATAGGTTCACCTGATCGTAAAGACGCATTCGTCATCCATGACGCTCGGCCCACGCGATTACGCACCTCATCCATGAGGTGCGCCCGTTGCCGGGCCAACGCTCTGCGTTGTTCAAAAACGCTCCCGGCGTTTTTGTCCATGGCGTGGGACGCTTTACTCTTCAGGTATCAGAAAACAGTGAGCAATTGCCTGCCTCATAATGGGTTCTGAGGGCACCATTCGACATCGCGAGGGAGCCGCGTCAGCCAATTAAAACCCACCAATCGCAGGTTAAACGCGCAACCATTTAATCAATATAAAGTTGTGACGTTCTGCAGCCATATAAAGCAGCCAGCTTCTCAAGCGTTTGTTTTTGAGGTTTTTTTCTCGACTCTAACTTCGACACGCCAGCCTGCGTGATGCCAAGTTTATTCGCCACCTCTTCCTGTGACAGGTGACGATGCAAACGCCAGGCAACATGCAAAGGAACAGATTGCCGTCGGCTGATTTTCATTACATCGTGAGGAATCGTTTCATCATCGTCTGGACCCACTTCATAAGGGACAGACTCAAACACATCATCTAAATGACGTTCAGCCATGAGCTTATTAAACAGCTCTATAGGGATGACAGCACCAGTGCGGTTCCCGCGCTCGTCCGTCAGAAACTGTATAGCATTCATGGGTAATTACTCCTTACTGGTACGGCAGGCAACACTGTCTGATCGTCTGCCTGTGCAGCGGAACGCTAAACCCGGCTGCACAGAACTTATTGATGACGCACATTGCTCCTGCCACACTGCTAGCGCTTTTTGTACGTGGTCGATGTTCTTCTTACGACTTCAAGTATATCTATCACTACTGGCTGACCTTTCTCTATCTTCCAGAGTACGCGGTAGTGACCTACTACCAGCTTCATTCGCTTCTGTTTATCATCAGTCAGCTTTTCGACTTTCAGATGGGGAATATCCGGCCATTTAGCCAGCGCCTCTACAGCATCTTCAATAGCGTTACCCTCTTTCTGAGGCAGCCCATAAAGCTGTTTCAATGCCTTTTTCGTCCAGTTAATTTCTGGCATCCGTCAACACTCCATGTTGTCAAAGAACACAGTCAACTCACCGCAATGAAATATAACTATAATCAATCATAATAACAATACTATCGTCTCAGAATTATGGTTTTTAGTTATAAAAATATAACCCTTTAATTTTCAGCCAACCTGTATATCTGCCATGAAAAATCTCATAAAAAAAGGCCCAACTTTCGTTGAGCCCATTTTTACGTTAATGCCGTGTTCAGCTTGCGGTCTGTGTCCGCAGCTCCAGCTCATACTCTTTCGCCTTTTCGACGTCGAACTGGTTTTCCCAGCGGGCAATCACCAGCACCGCCAGCGCATTACCGACCACGTTCAGCGCGGTACGCGCCATATCCATGATGCGATCAACACCGGCGATAAACGCCAGACCTTCCAGAGGAATGCCGACGCTGCCCAGCGTGGCCAGCAGCACCACGAAGGAGACGCCTGGCACGCCAGCGATACCTTTAGAGGTCACCATCAGCGTTATTACCAGCACAATCTCGTCGGTCAGCGACAGGTCAATGCCATACAGCTGCGCAATAAAGATCGCCGCGATACTCTGATAAAGCGTTGAACCATCCAGATTAAACGAGTAACCGGTCGGCACCACGAAGCTGGTGATCGCTTTCGGCGCGCCGTAGGCTTCCATCTTCTCCATGATACGCGGCAGCACCGTTTCCGAGCTGGAAGTGGAGTAAGAGAGAATCAGCTCATCCTTCAGGATACGCATCAGCGTGGTAATCCGCAGCTTACAGAAGCGCGCCACCCCGCCCAGCACCACAAAGGCGAAGAACAGAATTGCCGCGTAAACCAGCAGCACCAGCTTAGCCAGCGGCCAGAGCGAGGCAAAGCCGAAGTTAGCAATCGTCACCGCAATCAGCGCAAACACACCCACCGGGGCATAGCGCATGATCATGTGCGTCACTTTAAACATCGCTTCAGAAATGCCACGGAACAGGTTCACCAGCGGATCGCGCTGTTCTGACGGCAGTGACGACAGGCCTAAGCCAAACAGCACCGAGAAAAAGATAATCGGCAGCATGTCGCCCTTCGCCATTGAGGCGAAAATATTCTGCGGGATCAGCGACAGAATGGTGGTCACCAGGCTGTGCGGACCGCCCTGTACCTCTGCCGTTGTCGCTTCATATTTAGAGATGTCCACCGTTGCCAGCGTTGACATATCAATGCCGGTGCCGGGTTGAAATACGTTGGCCAGCGTAATACCGACCACAATGGCAATGGTGGTGATCACTTCAAAGTAGAGAATCGTTTTGACGCCGATGCGTCCCAGCTTCTTTGCATCACCCACGCCAGCGATGCCGACAATCAGGGATGAAATCACAATCGGTACCACAATCATCTTGATAAGATGAATAAAGATATCGCCTGCCGGGCTGAGAATGTTGGTGACTAACCATTCACGATTGTCTGGCTGATTATGCAACACAGCACCCACAACGATGCCAAGCACCAGGGCTGTCAGAATCTGCCAGGCCAGGCTGATTTTAAAACCTTTCATAACGTGTAATTTCCTCAGTCAAAACCCGTTTCTCTCTACTGCGAAGGTGCAGAAGACAATACACACAGGGAGTGAGCAAAAAGCCCGGTAAATTAGAGGGTGTCTTGAAACAGCGCCTCGTATGAAAATCTGATGATTCCCATACCCATTTTCAGACGCGGTCTGAGTTGATACCTGCAGAACAGGGGCGAGATAAGTACCATTTTCACTGTGGTAAATGCAACCCCTGGCGGATCCGATTAAAAGTTCACCATCTAAGCAGCATAAAGTGCTGCCAGAGCTGAAAAACCCTAACCTGCTGTTATGAAAAGTATTACTTCGATGAATTTACGCATAGCTATGCAGAAACGCTTAAAAACTGATCCGGCGCGTTTGCTCGCTTTTTATTCAGGATAAAAACGTAAAAGCGATGCCTGACTTCTCCAGCGCCGCCAGAGCGTTAACCTGATAGATCAGAATGGCTTAACGCTTCTTGGGGGATGTGTATCACGTGATCTGTGGCGCAAAAAAGAAACAAAGCTTTGGCGCGGGCTTTAATTAACCATTGATTGACATATCATTAACATCTTCAAGGAGATCCGCCATGAGCCAAATACACAAACATCCCGTTCCAGAGAATATTGCAGCAAACACCCTGATTACTGCAGAACAGTATCAGGCGATGTATCAGCAATCTGTCGACGATCCAGACAGTTTCTGGGGCGAACAGGGCAAAATCCTTGACTGGATCAAGCCTTACAGCAAAGTGAAAAACTGCTCGTTTGCACCAGGTAACATTAACATTCGCTGGTACGAAGATGGCACGCTCAACCTGGCGGC
Source organism: Pantoea sp. Fr-CA_6 (assembly GCF_024520895.1). Taxonomy (NCBI): domain Bacteria; kingdom Pseudomonadati; phylum Pseudomonadota; class Gammaproteobacteria; order Enterobacterales; family Erwiniaceae; genus Pantoea; species Pantoea sp. Fr-CA_6. The sequence goes on from NZ_JALNPO010000005.1 coordinate 278,061, forward strand.
AAACTGCCTTGACCGTCATTTAGCCACGCGCGGCGATCACCCGGCGATTATCTGGGAAGGCGACGACGCCAGCGAAAGCAAAACCCTGACTTTCCGCCAGCTGCATGCCGAAGTCTGTCGCTTCGCCAACGTGCTGGAACTGCTGGAAGTGAAAAAAGGCGACGTGGTGGCGATCTATATGCCGATGGTGCCGGAAGCCGCAGTAGCGATGCTGGCCTGTGCGCGTATCGGTGCCGTTCACTCGGTGATCTTTGGCGGTTTCTCACCAGAGGCGGTCGCGGGCCGCATCGTCGATTCCAGCGCCTCGCTGGTAATCACGGCCGATGAAGGGATCCGCGCCGGTCGCAGCATTCCGCTGAAGAAAAATGTCGATGACGCGTTAAAAAATCCCAATGTCACCAGCGTGAAAAACGTGGTGGTGTTCCAGCGCACCGGTAAAGATGTGGGCTGGGTTGAAGGCCGCGATCAGTGGTGGCACGACCTGATGCTGAACGCGAGCACCAACCACGCTGCCGCAGAAGTCGGCGCAGAAGATCCGCTGTTTATCCTTTATACCTCCGGTTCAACCGGCAAACCCAAAGGCGTGTTGCACTCCACCGGCGGGTATCTGGTCTATGCCGCGACCACCTTTAAGTTCGTCTTTGATTACCATCAGGATGATATCTACTGGTGCACCGCCGATGTTGGCTGGGTGACGGGCCACAGCTATCTGGTTTATGGCCCGCTGGCCTGTGGCGCCACCACACTGATGTTTGAAGGGGTGCCAAACTGGCCAACGCCGAGCCGTATGGCGGAAGTGGTCGATAAACATAAAGTCACGCTGCTCTACACCGCGCCCACTGCCATCCGTGCGCTGATGGCGGAAGGTGATAAGGCGATTGCCGGCACCGACCGCAGCAGCCTGCGCATTATGGGATCGGTCGGTGAGCCAATTAACCCGGAAGCCTGGGAGTGGTACTACAAGAAAATCGGCAACAGCCGCTGCCCGATTGTTGATACCTGGTGGCAGACCGAAACCGGCGGCTTCATGATCACGCCGCTGCCGGGTGCGACCGAGCTGAAAGCGGGTTCCGCCACCCGACCGTTCTTTGGCGTGCAGCCCGCGCTGGTGGATAACGAAGGTCAGCCCCAGGAAGGCGCCTGTGAAGGCAATCTGGTGATCACCGAGTCGTGGCCGGGTCAGGCGCGTACCCTCTATGGCGATCACGACCGTTTCGAGCAGACCTACTTCTCTACCTTTAAAAATGTCTACTTCAGTGGTGATGGTGCCCGTCGTGATGAGGATGGCTACTACTGGATCACCGGACGCGTCGATGACGTGCTCAATGTTTCCGGTCACCGACTCGGCACCGCCGAAATTGAATCGGCGCTGGTCTCGCACCCTAAAATTGCCGAAGCGGCGGTAGTGGGGATTCCGCACAGCATCAAAGGCCAGGCGATCTATGCCTATATCACGCTGAATCATGGCGAAGAGCCGTCGCCGGAGTTGTACACCGAAGTGCGCCAGTGGGTCCGTAAAGAGATTGGCCCGATAGCCACACCGGATGTGCTGCACTGGACCGACTCACTGCCGAAAACCCGCTCCGGCAAAATCATGCGGCGTATTCTGCGCAAAATTGCCACCGGGGATACCAGTAATCTTGGTGATACTTCTACGCTCGCCGATCCTGGCGTAGTAGAAAAACTGCTTGAGGAGAAACAGTCGATCAAAATGCCTTAAGCGCACGCTGTCCGGCGGGAAGATCGCTTCCCGCCACACCCGCCCTACGCAGTCTGTTTCGGTAGTCACAAATATTATAACCAGCTGAATCCGCGCCCTGTCGCGAGGTTCTCGCCTGCAAGCCCTCTGGAGAAAATGTGATGAATGACGCCCTTTCGAATCAGGATGCCATCAATCAACAGATTGAGCGTAATCCCCTTTTTCATGAATTAGTCCGTAAGCGCCAGGCGTTCGCGACGCTGCTGTCGCTGATCATGCTGGTGCTCTATGTCGGCTTTATCCTGCTGATCGCGTTTGCACCCGGCTGGCTCGGTACCCCGCTGCATGCCGGCACCAACGTCACGCGCGGTATCCCGATTGGGGTCGGGCTGATTGTGATGTCGTTTGTGCTGACCGGCGTCTATGTCTGGCGTGCCAACGGTGAGTTTGACCGTTTAACGAAAGCGATCCTCAGCGAGGTGAAATCATGACTCGTCTCACCTTATGGCTGCTGGCCTTAATGCTGCCGTTTTCAGCGCTGGCTGCCGATGCGATAACCGGTGCCGTGCAGCGCCAGGCGACCAACTACCAGGCGATTATCATGTTTACGATTTTCGTCGGGGCCACGCTGGGAATTACTTACTGGGCCTCAAAGCGCACCCGATCACGTAATGACTACTACACCGCGGGCGGCAATATCACTGGCTTCCAGAATGGCCTGGCGATGGCGGGTGACTTCATGTCGGCCGCCTCGTTCCTGGGCATTTCGGCGCTGGTTTACACCTCTGGTTATGACGGGCTGATCTACTCGCTCGGCTTCCTGGTTGGCTGGCCGATGATTCTGTTTTTAATCGCCGAGCGACTGCGCAACCTGGGTCGCTACACGTTTGCCGATGTCGCCTCATATCGTCTGAAGCAGATGCCGATCCGCACGCTGTCAGCCTGCGGCTCACTGGTGGTCGTGGCGCTCTACCTGATCGCGCAGATGGTCGGGGCCGGTAAACTGATCCAGTTGCTGTTTGGCCTTAACTACCATGTTGCGGTAGTCCTGGTCGGCATTCTGATGGTGATGTATGTGCTGTTTGGCGGCATGCTGGCCACCACCTGGGTGCAGATCATCAAAGCCGTGCTGCTGCTGTTTGGCGCCACCTTCATGGCGGTCATGGTAATGAAGGCGACCGGTTTCAGTTTTAATACGCTGTTCACCGAAGCGATGGCGGTCCATCCAAAAGGCATCGCGATTATGCAGCCTGGCGGATTGGTCAAAGATCCTATCTCCGCGCTGTCGCTGGGGCTGGGGCTGATGTTTGGGACGGCCGGATTGCCGCATATCCTGATGCGCTTCTTTACCGTAGCGGATGCTAAAGAGGCACGTAAAAGCGTCTTCTGGGCCACCGGCTTTATGGGTTACTTCTACTTCCTGACCTTTATTATCGGCTTCGGTGCCATCCTGCTGGTGGGCGCTAATCCGGCCTTTAAAGATGCCAGCGGCGCGCTGATTGGCGGCACCAATATGGCGGCGGTGCATCTGGCGAACGCCGTGGGCGGCAGCACCTTCCTGGGCTTTATCTCTGCGGTTGCCTTCGCCACGATTCTGGCCGTTGTCGCAGGCTTAACCCTGGCGGGTGCGTCGGCGGTGTCTCACGACCTCTACGCCAGCGTGTATCGTAAAGGTCAGGCGAGCGAGAAAGATGAGCTGCGGGTTTCAAAAATTACCGTGCTGGCGCTGGGCGTGGTAGCGATTGCGCTGGGTATTCTGTTTGAGAAACAGAACATCGCCTTTATGGTCGGGCTGGCCTTCTCGATTGCGGCCAGCTGTAACTTCCCGATCATCCTGCTGTCGATGTACTGGTCAAAACTCACGACGCGCGGCGCGATGGTAGGCGGCTGGCTCGGTCTGCTGACCGCCGTTATCCTGATGATCCTCGGCCCGACGGTGTGGGTACAGGTGCTGGGCAACGCGAAGGCGATTTTCCCCTATGAGTATCCGGCGCTGTTCTCCATGGCGGTGGCCTTCGTGGGCATCTGGATCTTCTCGATTACCGACCATTCGCAGCAGGGCGCAGAAGAACGTTCACGCTTCCGTGCACAGTTTATCCGCTCGCAGACCGGCACCGGCATCGAACAGGGCAAAGCGCACTGATCGTGGCTTTTCGTTCATAACGAGCAGGCAATAAAAAAGGGCGGCTACCGAAGTAGTCGCCCTCTTCTTTTGCGCAGCAGAATCAGAAGCGCAGCGATGCACCCACGTACGGGCCATCGACCAGCACGTTATCTTTGCGTCCATCTTTGTTGTTCAGTTCGATGTACTGATAACCCACACGCAGGTTAAGCAGTGAAACCGGCGTGAAGCTCAGGCCGCCACCGGCTTCCTGATAGCTGTCGAGCTGATCGGTGAAAGACTCTGGCGCGTAATAATATTCGCCATACAGGCCCCACATGCTGTTGAAGCTGTAGTGTGCTGCACCACCCAGCGCCACCGCAAATCCATCTTTTCCATCTTCAGGATGGGTGAAGATCGCTTTTGCGGTCGGCGCCAGACGCAGCGGCCCGAAATCAACGTTGTAACCCAGACCGGCACCGTAGGTGCTGCCGTCATGGTCGCTACGCAGCCAGTTACCTTTCAGAAACAGACCGGGTGTTGTGGTGCCCAGACCCACATTCAGGTTGGTGTTGTGTTCGCTGACATCAACACTGCCTTCAATCGCCTGAGCAGCACCGCTCATTAAAACCAGCCCGAGGGCGCTCCCGGCAACAAGTTGCTTAAACATGATTCCACTCCGTGAAAGGACAATTAATTCGGCCGCAAGGTTAACAGCCTGAAATGGGGAGACAACAAAATCTGGAAAACTTTACGTAAAAATACGTGTCTCAGCGCAGACCAATCCCTGTGCGACGGAGTGTAGCCTATATTGTCCACATCAGGTGCCCAATCAGCGGGGCCAGCACCACGGTCACCACGCCAGAGAGCATCATCACCAGGCTGGCGACCACGCCCTCCTGCTCGCCAATCTGATAGGCGCGTGCCGTGCCGGCACCGTGTGACGCCGCACCGAATCCCGCGCCTTTCGCCACGCCCTGCTTAATGGCGAGCCGCAGAAACAGCACGTCGCCGATTGCCATGCCAAACACGCCTGTAATCACCACGAACAGCGCCACCAGATCGGGCTGCCCGCCAATCGGACCCGCCGCAGCCAGCGCAAACGGCGTGGTGATAGAGCGCACGGCCAGGCTGCGCTGAATCGACTCCGGCAGGGTTAACAGCCGCGCCAGCCAGACGGAACTGCAGACGGCGACCAGCGTCGCGGTCACTACGCCCGCGCTCAGCGACAGCCAGTGGCGCTTAATAATTTCCACGTTCTCATAGACCGGCACCGCAAACGCCAGCGTCGCTGGCCCCAGCAGCCAGAGCAGCCAGTGGTTTTCGGCGATGTAATCCTGCCAGCTGATATGCGTCAGCAGCAGCAATGCCACCAGCACCAGCGGCGTCATCACCAGTGGCATCAGCAGCAGCGTCCGCCAGCGGCGGTAAAGCCGTTTATTCAGCGCATAAACCAGCAGCGTAACGGCTACACACAGCAGGCTGAGAAGAAAATCACGCATGCGGATCCTGCTTACGCGCGGCGCGCGCGACTTCATACTGATAAAGCCGGTCCACCACCCAGGCAGTCGAGGCCAGCACCAGCAGCGTACTGACGCCGATCACCACACAGATGCGCCAGCCATCAACCCGCAGCAGATCGCCATAGTTCACCACCGCTACCACCGCCGGAATAAAGAACAGCAGCATCTCGGCCAGCAGCCAGCGTGACCCGGCTTTCACCCAGTTCAGCGGCACAATCCGCGTCACGATTAACGCCAGCAGCAGCAGCATCCCGACGATATTGGCGGGCAGCGGCAGATGCAGCCAGCTTACCAGCCGGTCGCAGGCGATAAACAGGCCGATATAGAAACCCAGCTGGAGCGGCAGGCTGAGCCATTGCACTGCGCGGTTGCTGCGTAAAGTGAGCGCTAACGCCATCACCTTGTCTCCCCGATTAAATTGATGTCACCAGTATAAATCGTCAACAGAAGGTGAAAAAAATGAATTAAAATTATCGAAATCATGCCTGAAAGGAATAGTTATGGATGTCCGCGCCCTGCGTTACTTTACTGAAGTCGTACGCCAGCAAAGCTTTACCCGTGCGGCGCAGAAGCTGTTTGTGACGCAACCGACCATCAGCAAAATGCTGCGCCAGCTGGAGGAGGAGCTGGGCTGCACGCTGATCCTGCGCGATGGTCGTCGTCTGCACCTCACCGACAGTGGCCAGGCGGTCTATCAGCGCGGCCTGGCGATCCTGCAGGAGTTTCATCAGCTGGAAGCGGAGATTGGTGACATCAACCAGCTCAAAACTGGTGAGCTGCGACTGGGTATTCCGCCGATGGTCGGTATGCAGATCGCCGGTTCGATTTCCGCGTTTCGCCGCCGCTATCCCGGTGTGAAGCTGAAAATCTCTGAATTCGGCGGTCTGACCGTCCAGCAGGCGGTGCTGGCGGGCAGTCTGGATATCGCCCTGACCGCGCTACCGGTCGATGCCGAGCTGCCGCTGAACACCCTGCCCCTGATGCATCATCCGCTCTGCGTACTGCTGCCGCGTCGCCCGGAGTGGCTCAGCCGCCAGCAGATTGGACTGGCAGAACTGGCAGAGCATCCACTGCTGATTTTTAATGAGGAGTTCTCGCTGAATCGACAGCTGATGCAGGCGTTTCAGCGGCTCAACCTGACGCCAACGGTGGCGGTTCGCAGCGGACAGTGGGATTTTCTGGCGGCGATGGTGCAGGCGGAGATGGGGCTGGCTATTCTGCCGGAGCCGATCTGTCAGCGGCTGGATAAGCAGTCGCTGCTGTGGCTGCCGCTGGAATCGGAGCTGAAGTGGAGTCTGGGATTGATCTGGCGGGAAGGGAGTTATCTGTCGCGCAGTGCGCAGGCGTGGATAGCCTGTTGTCGCGAGCATTGGCTGGATGAGCCGCCGCGCCTGTCGGTGTGAAAGGCTGGCACGCCGCATTAACGCGCAGGCGTGCCAGTCAGGACTTACTCCTCTTTTTCGATCAGCAGCGCTTCCAGCAGATCCAGGTCGTGCAGTAACTTCTGCATCGTCTCATTGGAGATTTGCTGGGTGGCGCGCAGATGATAGACCTCAGCACGTTCGGCACGCAGTCCGGTCAGGCGGAAGCGACGCTCCAGGTTCTCGGCGAACAGCGCGTGTTCAAGGTCATTCTTCCCTTCAGCGCGACGACGTAAGTTGCCAATCACCCGCAGACTCACCTCTTTAAGCAGCTCCGGATCGATGTTCTCTTCCGACTCATTCTCCAGCCGCTCTTCCATCTTGTGCAGGCTCTCAATGGCTGCGCCTGCCATTACCGCACGCGCATTCTGCAACTCGCGACGGTGTGCGCCTTTATCAATAGTATCAATGCCGCGCAGCAGAATCGGCAGAATCACTACCCCTACCAACAGCGAGAAGAGAATCACGCCGGTGGCGATAAAGACCAGTTCATAACGCGCCGGGAAAGGCTCGCCGTTGGTCAGGAACAGCGGAATCGACAGGACACCGGCCAGGGTAATCGCGCCGCGCACACCCGCAAAGGAGGCGATCAGCAGTTCACGCAACGAGTAGTTGGAGAACTCCAGCGGCTTCTTCTTCAGCAGGCGTTTGCTGAAGCGCTGCATAATCCACAGCCAGCCAAAACGCACGATCATCAGCGCGGCATAGACCAGCCCGATATCGGCAAACAGCATCCAGAGCTCGACGTTCGGATCGGCCTGCGCCTGATCAACAGAGGTCTGCAGAATATCCGGCAACTGCAGGCCCAGCATCAGGAAGACCATGCCGTTAAAGACGAACTCCAGCATCTGCCAGACGCTGTTGGCACGCAGGCGCATCGCCAGCGGTGCCTGACGAATAATACCGGAACGGGTGATGGTCATACCGGCAGCCACGGCCGCCAGGATGCCTGAGACACCAAGATGTTCAGCAATCAGGTAAGAGGCGAACGGCAGCAGCAGCAGCAGTACGGTCTGGGTAGCCGGATCGTCACCGCTCCAGCGGCTGAGCAGGCGCAGTGACTTACCGTAGAGCCAGCAGATCGCGACACCCGCAATCAGACCACCCACCGCCACTTTCAGGAACTCAACGCTGGCACCGCCCCAGGTAAACACCATGGTACCCATGGCGACTGCCACGGCAAATTTCAGCGATACCAGGCCCGAAGCGTCATTCATCAGGGCTTCGCCCTGCACGATCGACATAATCTTCTTGGGAATACGGCCTTCACCGACAATGCCTGAGAGCGCCACGGCATCGGTCGGTGACAGCACCGCCGCCAGCGCAAAGGCAGGGATCAGCGGGATACCAGGTACCAGCCAGTAGATCAGATAGCCGATGCCGATCACGGTAATCAGGACCAGCGCCAGTGCTAAGCCAATTATCTCGCGACCATGATGCAGGAACTCACTGATCGGCGTCTTCCAGCCATCCGCGAACAGCAGCGGCGGAATAAAGAGCACCAGAAACAGCTCCGGGTCAAAGTCGACATGCAGACCAAAAGTTGGCCAGGCCAGCATCGCACCCACGGCGATCTGAACCAGCGGCAACGGGATCTGAAAAGGGAGGATACGAGCCGCGACGCCAGAGAGCGACACGACCAGCGTCATGATGAGAATTGTAAAAAAGATTTCCATGCTTTCCTTAGGCGTCGTTTCTTTCAATCATTGGTTAAGCGCTAAAGTGTAAAACAAACTGCGGTGAAGATTGTCAGCTACGCGTGCGCCGGGCGGGAAAATAGTGAAAAATTCCGGACGTGCAGCCGCACGCCCGGTTGTACAGTCAGATCGCCCAGCCACCGGCGTAAAACGCCACCAGCGCGATAGCAATAATGACGGTGCCGACGTTGAGCTTGCGCCATTCCCCCGCGAAGAGACGCCCCACGACCAGGCTGGCGAAGCCGATCATAATGCCGGTGACGATGTTACAGGTGAGCACGATAATCACCGCCGTTAACAGGCCCGACATCGCATCGACAAAATCATTAAAGTCGACTTTCGCCACATTACTGAGCATCAGCAGACCCACATACATTAATGCAGGCGCGGTGGCGTAAGCCGGCACCAGATACGCCAGCGGTGACATAAACAGAATGGCAAGGAACAGCAGGCCGACCACAATCGCGGTAAGACCGGTTTTACCCCCCGCAGCCGTTCCTGCCGCCGATTCGATATAAACCGCAGCCGGTGACGCGCCCACCAGACCCGCGAACAGGCTGCTGACGGAGTCGCTAGTCAGCGCACGACCACCATTGATAATCTGGCCCTGTTTATCCAGCAGATTTGCCTGACCCGCGACCGCGCGAATGGTGCCGGTCGCGTCAAAGACCGCCGTCATCACCAGTGCCAGCACGCTTGGCAGCACGACCGGCTGCATCGCGCCCATAATGTCGAGGCTGAACAGCAGCGACTCACCGCTGGCATCACGCAGGCTCGGCAGCGCAAACAATCCTTTGTAGCTCACCGCCGGATCGAAGATCAGCCCCAGCAGCGAAATGGCGATAATTGTCATGAGAATACCGCCGGGCATCCTGCGCTTCTCCAGTCCAATAATTGCTGCCAGTCCCAACAGCGTCATCATTACCGGAAAAGTGGTGAAGTGGCCCAGCGCCACCGGCAGGCCCGGTGCCGGGTTTTTCACTACCAGGCCTACACCGTCAGCCGCAATCAGCAGCAAAAACAGGCCAATTCCGACGCCGGTGCCGTGCGCCACGCCCATCGGCAGATTACGCAGGATCCAGGCACGAATGCCGGTCACTGAGATCAGGGTAAACAGCAGGCCCATCAGGAACACCGCGCCCAGCGCTACCGGCACGCTGATGTGCTGGCCCAGCACGAGGCTGAAAGCGGTAAAGGCGGTTAAGGAGATTGCACAGCCAATCGCCATCGGCAGATTGGCCCACAGTCCCATAATGATGGAACCAAAGCTGGCAACCAGGCAGGTGGCGACAAACACGGCAGTAGGGGGAAAACCGGCCTTGCCCAGCATTCCCGGCACCACGATAACGGAGTAGACCATCGCCAGGAAGGTGGTAAGTCCGGCCAGAATTTCCTGGCGCACGCTGCTGCCGCGCGCCGAGATCGAGAACCAGGCGTCCAGTTTTCCACTGGCCGGGCGTGATTCAGTTGACATAGTTGAGCCTCAAAAATTTTTGTTGTGTGGATCGCTCTGCGACCATCGCTGTCCCTGGAATAAGCGGGTAGACGGCGTCACTGTCGGGTTTTACCCGGCAGGCAAACGTTTACCTTGCCGCAGATAGTTGGCCGCCAGAAGCGGCCAGATAAAAAGGCATGCGATTATCCGGCGTTTAGCGGCACATTTTCAACTGTCAGAGGGAGATTCTTCAGCATAAAGATCAGGCTTAAGTCGCCAGCAGCCGCGTGGCCCAAACCGACGTCAAACGCTGACGCCCTGAAGTTAACGCGATTTTCAGGGGGATGCGCACCGGCGCAGCCGTGATGAGACACGACCCGCCAGTGGAAGAGGGGAATTAACCTGGCAGCGAAAGCTCGCCGCCCTGATCGATCGCGCGCTGCCAGGCGGCACGCTGTTGCACAGTCTGCAGCCATTTCTGGCTGGCGGGCATCTGCTCCAGTCCGGCACGTCGCGCAAGCGCCAGCAGCGGAAAGCTCATCTGGATATCAGCGATACTGAAGCGCTGACCGGCGAACCAGGGATTTGCAGCCAGATGCTGTTCGATCATCTGCATGTGTGGCTTAAGCTGTTTATCCAGAAACGCCTTCTGCACGCCTTTACCGAATGCCGCCCCGACCGGGCGCAGCAGCCACGGCACCGGTGCTTTACCCATCTGACCGAAGATCAGCTTCATCACCAGCAGCGGCATCAGCGAGCCTTCGGCATAGTGCAGCCAGTAGCGGCACTGCAGTCGTGATGCCTCATCACTCACTTTGAGCCGGAACTCGTGATCATATTTCTCTTCAAGATATTCGAGAATGGCACCTGACTCTGCCACTACCTGGTTCCCGTCGGTAATGACCGGTGATTTTCCCAGTGGATGCACTTTTTTCAGCGCCTCCGGGGCCAGCATGGTCGGTTCGCGTTGATAGCGTTTAATCTGGTACGGCACTTCCAGCTCTTCCAGCAGCCACAGCACCCGATGCGAGCGCGATTTCTCAAGATGGTGAACGGTGATCATCATGATTCCCTGTGTTTTGACCTTCACCAAGTATAGACGTCACTCCACATCCGGATGTTTATCATCCTGTTCCGGGTCAAGCAGCACCGCACCCGAGCCCTGCTGACCCAGCCGGTCGCCGGGATTGCGCAGCGGGCAGTCGCGCATCGACAAACAGCCGCAGCCGATACAGCCATCCAGGTCATTACGCAGGCGGGTCAGGGTTTCAATACGCTTATCCAGCTCTTCGCGCCAGTGCTGCGTCAGCGCATCCCACTCCGGTGTCGACATGCGCTTGTCAGGCGGAATGTGATCCAGGCTGTCACTAACCGTTGCCAGCGGAATGCCGATACGCTGCGCAATCTTGATAATCGCGACGCGTCGCAGCACGTCACGGCTGTATCGCCGCTGATTGCCGCTGTTGCGGGTGCTGAAAATAAGTCCTTTTGTCTCATAAAAGTGCAGCGCCGAAACCGCCACACCGCTGCGGCGCGCCACTTCACCCGGTGTTAAGACCGGTTTCGGATAGTTGCGTTCTTTTTTCATCAGGCTCTTTACCTCAAGTTAACTTGAGGAATTATACTCGCTCTCCATCAAAACCACTAAACTCCCATTACCGCTTATTAAGCACCAGAAGGATGAGACCATGATGCAAGAAGAGATCATTCATTCCCTGACGCACTGGATTGACCAGAACCTGGATAAGAGCCTGTCGATCGATGAGGTTGCCGCAAAATCGGGCTATTCGAAATGGCATCTGCAGCGTATGTTCCGTTCGGTAACGAAACAGACGCTGGGTGGCTATATTCGCGAGCGCCGTCTGACGCTGGCAGCGGAAGCGCTGTCGCAGACACAGCGGCCGGTTTTTGATATTGCGATGCAGTATGGCTATGACTCGCAGCAGACCTTCTCCCGCGTGTTTCGTCGTCAGTTTTCACAGACGCCTACCGCTTACCGCCATACCATGCGCCGCCAGGCGATTCAGCGCCCTCGCCTGCTGAGTTTTGGCTGCAATGACGGTATCAGTAGCTTCACCCAGCGCACGACCGGCGAGTGCTGTCCGGTTCGTTGACCCTCAGATGCGCCCGCCCGGGCGCATCTGACTGATTTCCCCGCCGTTCTTCTGCTACTGCTCACTATTCCCTCACGCCGCTACCATACCAGAGTCAAATTTTGTTCAAAATTTAAAATCGGGTGATATAATGTGACCCAAGTCACACTTTGAACCTGGGTTGACGGCGAAAAAGCACCCCCTGACACACTTTTCCGCCGCCGGTGATGTCCGCAGATTGTCAGGAATACTTACTGATATTGAGGTCCGGCCGATGGCTACGTTAACCGCCAGTTTACTTGTTATGCGTTGGGAATTGCTGAGCGCAATCATGATGTTTTTTGCCAGCACCCTGAAAACCAAACTTCGTCAGGATAGCCGTCACGTGATGGCATTTATGTGTGGCGGGATTGGTTTAGGCATGACCTGCTGGTTTGTTACCGGTCTGATGGGCATTACCCTGAGCATGGATAACGTGCATAACTTTCTGGAAATCTCAAAGCATGCCTTTATCGATGTGATGAGCCAGGCGCCTGCTGACTGGCCGATGCCCTGATTTTTGCGCATAAAAAACCCCGCTTAGCGGGGTTTTTTATATTGCTGTGTGTGCTTAAATTTTCTTCAACATGGCAGGGATATTAACATCCTGCACTGTAACGCCCGGGCTCTGCGTTCCGCGGCGGTCCTGAATCCACATATCTCCCATCATCTGATTTAAACCACGATCTAATCCGGTGACCAGTCCTGCACCTGGGGTGAAGGTCAGTTCGCCAAAGTAGATCCGCTCGTCATGGATATACCAGTCCACACGCACGTAGTCGAAATCACTGGCCAGCTTCTTGCTCAGTTCGAGCGCATGTTCCAGTGACGGCATAATCGGTGAGACATCCAGACCGGTATCGCGAATCTTGTGATAGGCCTCATTGAGGTTATTCACGTAGAAATTCATCGACAGCAGCGGCTGGCAGCGGTTGTAGATCACCTGCAGCACATATTCGAACTTGCCATCACGCTTGTTGAACATATGAAACTTGTAATCAATCGGCGCGCTTTTACCATCACCAATGTACTTCTCAACCAGGATACGTGGCTTGATGTAGCGATAGTGAATCTCACGCGCTTCGTTGGCGAAGTCGGTCTTCAGCCAGCGATAGCAGTCATGAATGATCTGCTGCTTGCGCAGTGCGTCCGGCTCCTCCAGCAGAATCTCTACCATGTTGGAGGCGTGGTTCGGCTTGATCACCGTCCCCTTCCAGCAGGGTAAGCTGTTCAGCGTGGTCGGGTCAGTCGTTTCGTGTACCAGCGGGATCAGGTATTCATTACCGATTTTTTCAGCAATGAATTCGCGCACCGAGTACTTATCTGACAGACGACCATAGCTCTGGTAATCGCCGAAGATAAACTTACGGTACAACACCTTCTCGTTGAACACTTTTGGCTGACGCAGATTGGGCAGCTTTCTGAACTTATGGAAGTAGTAGATGCGGTCCTGATAAGCCCAGGGCATCTTCTTAATAAAATACTGCACACTTCTTCTGAGTTCTTCTTTCAACTTGAGCATATCTGACCTCATTTGTATGTTTTGTAGTTGAGTGAGGAAACCTGAATCTTTTGAATGACGCCGTTTTTAAAGAAGTAATTCATTACGGTCAGGGACAAAAGTTCTGAAAGGAAAACGCTCCACGCGGCCCCCATGATGCCGTGACCCTGGATCAACCACCAGGAGAGCGGCAAACTGATGACCATCAGGCAGATGATTTTCCTCAGCAAGTAGTTAAATCCTCCCTCTTTGACCATGTAGCGATACGCTACGGTCCCCATTGCCGAAAAGCTGGTCGCTATCGACAGCAACGTAATGAGACTTCCTGACTGTGTGAATTCCGGGCCGTACAACGCAATGATGATCCGCTCGCCATAAAGCGAAATGATCAGCAGCATCAGCAATGAAACCGCCATAACATAGCCATTGAGCCGCGCAGCCAGCTTAATGGCGACCTCGCCGCGCTCCCTGAAGATTTCAGTGAAGCAGGAGGTGATGAGCGCCACCGGGATAAAAATCCATGAGGCGGAAATGGTATTCGCCGCCGCAAACAGCCCGAGGTCGCGCGCGGGTGCCGTGCCTGCCAGGAACATCTGCGCCGCTTTTACCTGCACAGAGATAAAGATGCTGGAGATCGCCAGCGGCAGACCGGCATACATCAGATAACGCAGATAGGCCGTGCGCTTTTCGCGTGGTGGCATCTGATCCTGATGGTCCTGATAGAAGTTGTGACGCTTAATCAGGTAAGGCACCAGAGTCACTGCGACAATCGACAGCGTCAGCCAGAGCGGATTAAGACGCAGCCAGGCGACGGTGAAGCTGATGCCGAAACTCAGCAGCATGCCCACGGCGTTGGCGATGGTGTTAAGACGCGAGGCAAGACGCGCGTTGTTATAAACGCTGAAGGTGTCCTGGGTGACAAAAACCGAGGCAACAAATGAGGCCAGTGCAAACGCCAGGAAATTTTCCTGCATGTTGTACCAGACCCAGATTAAGACTGGCACCGAAGTGACCAGCAACAGCACCATTCTCATCGTGCGGGCGATGGTCATCAGGCGCAGGCCTTTTGACGCATTTTTGCTGACGCGTTTAAACAGAATGGTTTCGGTGCCAAAGATTGCAACGGTTTGCACCATCGCAAATAGTGAAGTAGAAAACGCCATCTGGCCAAACACCGTTGGGCCAAAGGATTTCGCCACGTAAGACGTCACAAAAATGACGCCAAAAACGGAGATGATCTTCTCAGACATCATCCAGGCGGCATTAGACATTACGCTCAATTTCATCGACTCTTCCTTAGTATTACTCAACTACAACCGCTTCGGTACAACATCCCTGTAACGAATTAATAAGCGCTCAGTGGGCCTGGCGAAAATGTAAGACTTCAGACCAAGCTGGTCCGAAAATTGAGATGTAAATCATGATCCGGAGTGTTAATTCAGGATAATTCTTATTATAAATGGCGCGAATCACTTCAGATGGAAACGATTTCAGGCTGAAAATAAAACAACCTTTAAGAGCCCTTCCCGCCATATTAATCAAGTCGGTCAGGCTAAATATCCAATGTACGTAGAATTTTTTCGTATTTTGGATGCGATGAATTTATAACAAAAATCCCCCTCCAGGAAGGCACGCCCACCGGATAAGAATAAAATAAGATTTATCCCATGATGATATTTATTCTAAATATCTTAATTTAGGCTTCGCAATTCAATTCGCGCACTTTAATACTGCCTTAATAGAATCTTACAGTGCCAGAAATTATTAAAGTCATTCTCATCCATTAATCGATAAGAAAGGTAAGAGCATTTATGAGAAAGTCACGATACAGCGAAGATCAAATCACAAATGCCATTAAAGCTTCTGAATCGGGCGTGAAAGTCAGAGAGATTTGTGAAGAGTTAGGCATCTCTGAAGCCACGTTCTACAGCTGGAAGAAGAAGTTTTCTGGGTTGTCTTCGGAAGAAGGCAGAAAAATCAAAGAGCTGGAAGAAAAACTGCAGAACATCACGCGTGAACTGCAGACGCTCAACTCGGACAAAGAGATGCTGCAGAGCGTTCTGAAGCACTTCTTTACCACTAATGAAAAACGTCAGGCTGTGGATTTCCTGCAGGCCACCTTTGACATCGGCACCCGTCGCAGCTGCCGCTTATTAGATATCAGTCGCAGCGTATACCATTATCCGTCAGGCACGGAGAACCGCTAAACCCCAATGCTACCGCGCTTTTTAGACTTAACGCTGAGATTTGTTCTTACCAGAAGAGATGAAGATCATTTAACAGGACAATTGCGGCACCCTTTTCCGCTCCATTTATAACTAATGAATGGCTTCACGGCTAAGCTTCTTTTTTTGCGGTAAAATTGATTCACAACAGCAAACGTCTCGCATTCTACGGCTACTCTTCCCTTCCCAATCTCGTTTACGCGGGATTGGGCCCTCCCTTTCTTACGTAAGCCCAGCTAATCGTCGGAACTAAATCGTCTCAATATCATTAAGCCAATTTAAACATCGCACAAAAAACAATCACCGTATATTTGAGTTAATGCTGGACCTGACTCAAATTTTTGCGGCTGCGTTTAATTCCGGGGAATGGGTTAATGGCATATACTTTCTCCAGGATTAATCCAGGATAAATAGTTTATTGCTCCTTATCACTAACGTTATGTGTCTATCTTTTCGCTCTCTTCATTGCGCATCATTGATGCCAGAGATTAATCTTTAATTATTAACGCAGCGGCGGAGTTTTCTTACTCATTCATCACTGAGTGAAGTTAATAGTGGTTTTCAGCCTCCCTTTCTCAGGACCATACCGCAATAAAAAGCCGCTGATAAAAGCATAACGTCCATAATGCTGCGCGATTTTTCCTGATTAATGACCGATATCTGAACAGTTCCTCCCTGGCAACGCTAAACATGGCTATGTTCAGGAGACCATCAGTCCCGTTTTTTCACTGACAAACAGGGGATGAAAGAGGCTTTCGGGGGTAAAGGCACGATTACGCAGAGGCATGAAATCGATTTCGCGGCACAAATCTGCCGGAGAGCGAGCAAATCGGGGTAGGGTTTAATCTTAAAAAGCCGCGCGGCGTGTTATCCGCGCGGCAGAGGTCTTTTGGCGATCTTCGCGGTTTACTCTTTAATCGCGACGACGAGAGGCTGCGGTTTGATGCGCATTGCCCACAGGACACCAGCCATCAGACAAATAATCCCCGTCACGGTGAGCAGGGGTGGCCAGCTTTGATACCAGAGAAAAGTCCACAACAGGCCGAAAAGGATCTCAAAAACAATCAGTGGCCCCATCAGTACGGTGGGCAGACGCTGGCTGGCAGCGTTCCAGCATAAGGTCCCCAGCCAGGAACAGAGCAGACCAATCGCCAGCATCAGGGAGATAAACACCGCAGGACGCGGCCCAAACGGCAGCGAAAAAGCCGGCTGTTGCCAGGCGAGCTGCGCGCTGACCAGCGCGTACATGATTAGTGCCATCGGCAGCGTCACGACCCCCTGCGCTGTTGCCCAGGTCGAGGGCCGCAGTTCGGGATGGGTACGCAGCCAGCGGGCATTGCGCAGCGGATACCAGGTCCAGCAGACCACAGCCAGCAGCGCCAGCGCGATACCGGTCAGATAACGGCTGAGATCAAGCGTGTGGCCCTGACTCTGTAGCTCCGCCGCATTCACGCAGAGTAATCCGGCCGCCATCATGACCAGTGCCGGAAACAGCCGCCGCCACGGCAGGCGTCCTTCAAGATGGCCGTAACAGAGATTGGCCGTCACAGCGATCACCACCGGCAGCGTGCCGATAATCATGGTGGAGACCGGCCCGCCAGTGCGCTGAATGGCGTTCGCCAGAAACGCATAGTAGAAGAGGTTTCCCACCAGCGAGAGCTTTACCGCTTCACGCCAGTCAGCCCGGGCCAGCTTGCGCAGGCGATGACGACCGTGCCAGGCCAGCGGCAGCGCAATCAGCCCAAACGCCACATAACGTCCCGCCGATTGCAGCGCGCCAGGATAGTCAGGCACCAGCAGCGGCCCGACAAAGATCAGCCCCCACAGCAGTCCGGCGGTGACGGCAAACATGACACCAGCAAACATAATTTCTTCCTTATATAGCTTTTTCGTTCAGTGTGGCGGGTTCGGGCGGGGAATGCTTGTAGCAGATTGCGGTGGTATCAGGGCTGGCGCACCTGCTTTTGATAGCGGCCCGGCGTGATGCCATAACGGTTTGCAAAGGCGCGGGTCAGATGGGCCTGATCGGTTAATCCCACCGCCGCCGCAACGCTGGCAGCCGCTTCACCCTGTGCCAGCCTTTGCCTGGCGTCGTAAAGCCGGAAAGCCATCAGCATCTGATGCGGCGTAACGTGATAGTGCTGACGAAAGGCGCGTAAGAAGTGCCACGGCGAAAGCGAGGCCAGCGCCGCCAGCTCATCCAGCCGCACCGGTTCTGCGAGGTTTGAGCGCAGAAAATCTCTTACCTGATCAAAACGATGCCGTGCATCCGGTCTGCCCTGTGAGGACATGCGTGCCAGCGGACGAATCTGCAACAGCAGTTCAGCCAGCAGGCTCTGGCGCGCCAGTGGTGATTCCGCCTGCCAGAGTGTCGCCAGCGTGCGGGAGAGCGGCCGCGCCACGCGCGGATCGGTCAACAGCGCCTCGTTGAACCACCAGCCGCGATCGCCGGTCAGTTCATCCATCAGCTGCGGCTGAATGTAGATCATCTGGTAGCGCCAGCCCTCTTCACACGCTGACTCACCGGTATGCAGTTCATCCGGATTCATCATGACCAGCGAGTTCTCCGGCGCAGTATATTCGGTGCCGCGGTAGCGAAAGCGTTGCGCGCCCGCTTCAATGGTGCCGATACCAAAGGCTTCATGGGTATGGGGTTCAAATGCGTAGCGGGAGATGTGGGCCTGATAGAGTTCCACACCGGGCAGTTCGGCGAGTTGCTGAAACCGGGCGCGGTCTTTCTCACAGGGGAAACTCGCCGGAACACCTTCCACTTCTCTCTCCTTATTTAACCAGTCGGTTTAGCATGCCTGTGACAGGGGGGAAAATGCAAAAGATTGCTTTCCACAATGCCTCAGGTAACACTGCTTTTTTCAAACCAGATGGGATTAAGCATGGCACAGCGGGTAGTCGTGGTCATTGATATGCAGAATGGCGTCTTCAGCACGCCACGCTTCGACACAGCGGGAAGGATTGCACAGATTAACCGGCTGACCGAACGCGCCGATATCACAATATTTATCCAGCACCGCGAAGGCGAGATGTGCGAGGGTAATGCGGCTTTCGAGCTGCTGCCAGAAATCGCTCAGCCTGCTGGCGCACACTATGTGACCAAAACTGCCTGCGACAGCTTCTGGCACACCGACCTGGCCACGCTGTTAAAGAGGCTGGCGGTAGAGGAATTTGTGGTGTGCGGTTGTGCCACTGACTACTGCCTGGATACCACAATAAAAGTCGGTGCCAGTGCGGGCTATGCGATTACCGTTGCCGCCGATGCGCACACCACGGCAGATCGCCGCTGGGTCAGCGCCGAAGCACTGATTAACCAGCACAATGATGTGTGGGCCTCACTGCTGATCCCCGGCAACGTGCCGCGTGTGCTGAGCACGGAGGCGATTCTGGCGGAATGGTCGTAGCTGGCCGCCAGACGCCGCGCATAAAAAAAGCCCGCAAAGCGGGCTTTTTTTGTACTCTCTGGCCAACGGAATCAGAACGGAATATCGTCGTCGAAATCCATTGGTGGTTCGTTGTTGTTGCTGGCCGGCGCGCTCTGTGGCTGCGGCTGCGGACGGGACTGCGCGCCGCCACTGAACTGGTTATTGTTGCCCTGCGGCTGCTGCGGCTGACCCCAGCCATTGTTGTTGCCACCGCCCTGCGCGCCACCACCGGCTGGAGCGCCTGCACCGGCATTACCGCCCTGCTGACGGCCACCCAGCATCTGCATGGTACCACCAACGTTAACCACGACTTCGGTGGTGTAACGCTCCTGGCCACCCTGATCCTGCCATTTACGGGTGCGCAGCTGGCCTTCGATATAGACCTGCGACCCTTTTTTCAGGTATTCACCCGCGACTTCAGCCAGTTTGCCAAACAGCACCACACGGTGCCACTCAGTGATCTCTTTGTTTTCACCGGTCTGCTTGTCGCGCCAGCTTTCCGACGTAGCCAGCGTAATGTTGGCAACAGCGCCACCATTTGGCATATAACGTACTTCCGGATCCTGACCCAGATTCCCGACAAGAATCACTTTGTTAACGCCACGACTGGCCATGTTGCTGTCTCCCGATGAGTTAATGCATACATTCTAATCTATCAATTCTAACACGTCCTGCGGTCTGTTTCCCACTTTCGAGCGGGGTTCCAGTTTTAATCCGCTGCGCGCCGGAGGCTGAGAGTACTGGATATTTATTCAGTCTATTTTTTGTGCCATAATGACACGTTTATTCTGGCCGTGTCGGCAAGGCGCGGTGAGTGCTGCTAATCCGGGAAAGGTGAATGGATAAGATCGAAGTTCGTGGTGCCCGCACCCATAATTTGAAAAACATCAACCTGACCATCCCACGCGACAAACTCATTGTGGTAACCGGCCT
Organism: Pantoea sp. Fr-CA_6; assembly: GCF_024520895.1. Classification (NCBI taxonomy): domain Bacteria; kingdom Pseudomonadati; phylum Pseudomonadota; class Gammaproteobacteria; order Enterobacterales; family Erwiniaceae; genus Pantoea; species Pantoea sp. Fr-CA_6. The sequence continues at coordinate 298,162 of NZ_JALNPO010000005.1, forward strand.
GTCAGGTTCCGGTAAATCCTCACTGGCGTTTGATACGCTGTATGCGGAAGGTCAGCGCCGCTATGTGGAGTCGCTCTCTGCGTATGCGCGCCAGTTTCTTTCGTTAATGGAGAAGCCGGACGTCGATCATATCGAAGGTTTGTCGCCCGCCATTTCCATTGAACAGAAATCCACCTCGCACAACCCACGCTCGACCGTGGGAACCATCACCGAGATCCATGATTACCTGCGTCTGCTGTTTGCCCGCGTTGGCGAACCGCGCTGCCCGGATCATGATGTGCCGCTGGCGGCGCAGACCGTCAGCCAGATGGTCGATCAGGTGCTCTCCCAGCCGGAAGGCCGTCGCCTGATGCTGCTGGCGCCGGTGGTGAAAGATCGTAAGGGTGAGCACACCAAAACGCTGGAGAATCTGGCGACGCAAGGTTATATCCGTGCGCGTATTGATGGCGAAGTGTGTGACCTCTCCGATCCGCCAAAACTCGAGCTGCAGAAGAAGCACACCATTGAAGTGGTGATTGACCGCTTTAAAGTACGTGAAGATCTCGCAACCCGCCTGGCGGAATCGTTTGAGACCACGCTGGAGCTCTCCGGCGGGACGGCCATCGTGGCGGACATGGATGACAGCGCCGCAGAAGAGCTGCTCTTCTCGGCTAACTTCGCCTGCCCGATCTGTGGTTACAGCATGAGCGAGCTGGAGCCGCGCCTGTTCTCGTTTAACAATCCGGCGGGCGCCTGTCCGACCTGTGACGGCCTTGGCGTACAGCAATATTTTGATCCTGACCGCGTGGTGCAGAATCCTGAACTCTCGCTGGCGGGCGGTGCAATCCGCGGCTGGGATCGCCGCAATTTCTACTACTTCCAGATGCTGCGTTCGCTGGCGGAACACCTCGATTTTGATATCGAAGCGTCGTTCGGCAGCCTGCCAGAAAACGTACAGAAAGTGATTCTGTACGGATCAGGCAAAGAGAGCATCGAATTTAAGTACATCAACGATCGCGGCGACACCTCGGTGCGCCGTCATCCATTTGAAGGGGTGCTCAATAACATGGAGCGCCGCTACAAAGAGACCGAGTCCTCAGCGGTACGCGAAGAGCTGGCGAAATTTATCAGCAACCGCGCCTGTGCCAGCTGTGAAGGAACCCGTCTGCGTCGTGAAGCGCGTCATGTCTTCGTGGAGAACACCACGCTGCCGACCATCTCTGAGATGAGCATCGGCCATGCGATGTCCTTCTTTGAAAACATGAAACTCAGCGGCCAGCGTGCGCAGATCGCCGAGAAAATTTTGAAAGAGATTGGCGATCGCCTGAGCTTCCTGGTCAACGTCGGCCTGAACTATCTTTCGATGTCGCGTTCCGCCGAGACCCTGTCCGGTGGTGAAGCACAGCGTATCCGTCTGGCCAGCCAGATCGGTGCCGGTCTGGTCGGCGTGATGTATGTGCTGGATGAGCCTTCAATCGGCCTGCACCAGCGCGACAACGAACGCCTGCTCGGCACCCTGATTCATCTGCGCGACCTCGGTAACACGGTGATCGTGGTTGAGCATGATGAAGATGCGATTCGTGCCGCTGACCATGTGATCGATATCGGTCCGGGTGCGGGCGTACATGGCGGCCAGGTGGTGGCTGAAGGCACGGTTGATCAGATCATGGCGCAGGAAGCGTCACTGACCGGCCAGTTCCTGAGCGGCAAGCGTGGCATTGCAGTGCCAGAGGAGCGCGTCAAAGGCGACCCGGCCAAAGTACTGAAGATTACCGGCGCACGCGGCAACAACCTCAAGGATGTCACGCTGACGCTGCCGGTCGGGCTGTTCACCTGTATTACCGGTGTTTCCGGCTCGGGTAAATCGACCCTGATCAACGATACGCTCTTCCCGATTGCCCAGCGGGCGCTGAACGGCGCGACCATCGCCGAACCGGCACCTTACCGTGACGTGGCGGGACTGGAGCACTTCGACAAAGTAATCGACATCGACCAGAGCCCGATTGGTCGTACACCGCGCTCCAACCCGGCCACCTACACCGGCATCTTCACCCCGGTGCGTGAACTGTTTGCGGGCGTGCCGGAAGCGCGTTCACGCGGCTATAATCCGGGCCGCTTCAGCTTTAACGTGCGTGGCGGTCGCTGTGAAGCCTGTCAGGGCGATGGCGTGCTGAAAGTCGAAATGCACTTCCTGCCGGACATTTATGTGCCGTGCGATCAGTGCAAAGGCAAACGCTATAACCGTGAAACGCTGGAAGTGAAGTACAAAGGCAAGAGCATTCACGAAGTGCTGGAAATGACCATCGAAGAGGCACGTGAGTTCTTCGATGCGGTGCCGGCGCTGGCGCGTAAGCTGCAGACGCTGATCGATGTGGGCCTCACCTACATCCGCCTCGGTCAGTCCGCGACCACCCTTTCCGGCGGTGAAGCCCAGCGCGTGAAGCTGGCGCGTGAGCTGTCGAAGCGTGGCACCGGTCAGACGCTCTACATTCTGGATGAACCGACCACCGGCCTGCACTTTGCCGATATCCAGCAGCTGCTGGAAGTGCTGCATAAGCTGCGCGATCAGGGCAACACCATCGTGGTGATTGAGCACAACCTGGATGTGGTCAAAACCGCAGACTGGATTGTCGACCTGGGTCCGGAAGGCGGCAGCGGCGGCGGTGAAATCCTGGTGGCTGGAACGCCAGAAACCGTGGCGGAGTGTGAGAAATCACATACCGCGCGCTTCCTGAAACCACTGTTACAGAAGTAATTTTTTCAGGCCCGCCGCGTGCGGGCCTTTTACTCTCCCCTGTCGATTCAGCCAGAAAATTGCAGAATCAGGCAAGATTCAGACATGTATAGGCATATACGCTTTTCCCCACGCTGACTATCCTTAAGCGGTTCCTCTTTGGCACGCCCCTGGCGTCGCCCTGTTTTCGCAGCACATCAACGCTGCTGCACTTCATCGAATAACACTCACGACACATCGAAACTGGAGACACCATGAATATTACGCATGCGTATGCTGCTCAGGATGCAAAATCCAAACTGGCACCGTTCGATTTTAAGCCGCGTGAGCTGCGCGCCCATGACGTTCAGCTTGAGGTGCTGTTCTGTGGCGTTTGCCACTCAGACCTGCATCAGGCCCGTAATGAGTGGAAAAACACCATTTTTCCCGTGGTTCCGGGCCATGAAATTGTCGGTCGCGTCACGGCCGTTGGCCCGCAGACGCAGAAATACAAAGTCGGCGATCTGGTCGGCGTAGGCTGCATGGTCGATTCGTGCCGCAGCTGTCCGAGCTGTCAGCAGGGTCTGGAGCAGTATTGTGAAAACGGCTTTGTTGGCACCTATAACGGTGAAGATCGTGAAACCGGCGCCATTACTTACGGCGGTTACTCAACGTCGATGGTGGTTGATGAGAGCTTTGTGCTGCGCATTCCCGAGAACCTGGAGCTGGCGGGCGTGGCACCGCTGCTGTGTGCCGGTATCACCACTTACTCGCCGCTGCGCCACTGGAATGTCGGCCCGGGCAAGAAAGTGGGTATCGTAGGCTTAGGCGGCCTGGGCCATATGGGCGTGAAAATTGCCCATGCCATGGGCGCACATGTGGTGCTGTTCACCACCTCGCCTTCCAAAATTGAAGATGGCAAACGTCTGGGTGCCGATGAGGTCGTGATCTCCAAAGATGCGGAGCAGATGGCGCAGCACGCCAACAGCTTCGACTTCATTCTGAACACTGTTGCGGCTCAGCACGATCTCAACCCCTTCATCACCCTGCTGAAGCTGGATGGCAACATGACGCTGGTGGGTGCACCGGAGCACGATCACCCGGCACCACAGGTATTTAACCTGATCTTCAAGCGTCGCAGCATCGCCGGTTCACTGATCGGCGGCATCGCAGAGACCCAGGAGATGCTCGATTTCTGTGGTGAGCACGGCATTACGTCAGACATTGAACTGATCGCGATGGACCAGATCAATGAAGCCTATGAGCGCATGCTGAAAAGCGATGTGAAATACCGCTTCGTTATCGACATCAATACCCTGCGCGAACAGCCTGCCGCGTAACACGTTGCCTCTGAAACCCTCTTGCTCAGGTAAGAGGGTTTTTTATTGCCATTTAGCGGGCCGTTGCAACCTGCTGGAATGAAGCATCGACCAGATAGTAGATCTGCGAATCTTTCAGCGAACCGTCCAGGAACAGCGTGCTCCAGTGTGACTTGTTCAGATGCTCGCTGGGAATAATATCGCTATGCTCTTCGCGCAGTAATTCGGCCAGCGCAGGCGTCGATTTCAGCGAGACCGCTGGCCGCCCTTTCGCCTCATGTACCATCGCAAACAGCACGCCGTTGCTTTTAATCTGCGTGGCTTTCCAGTCACTGTGGACGCTCTGCTCCGCGCCCGGCTTGCTCATGCAATAGGTCAGTAAGTCTGAGTTATTCATTACGATTCCCCTTGTAAAGTGGCGACAATCCGCCTGGCACCGCCCTCAATGCGATGCTCGCCCAGCCAGATACCCTGCCAGGTGCCCAGCACCAGACGTCCCCGCTGAACCGGTAATAACAACGAAACCCCTAAGATCGACGATTTGATGTGCGCCGGCATATCATCACGCCCTTCGTAATCGTGCTGATAAGGCGCATTCTCCGGCACGTGCCGCATGAAATGCTGCTCCATGTCGCTGCGCACCGTCGGGTCGCAATTCTCATTTAAGGTTAACGACGCCGAAGTGTGCTGCAACAGCAGATGCAGCAGACCGGTTTTGATATCACGCAGTCCGGAGAGCGAGTTCACGATCTCATCGGTGACCAGATGAAACCCGCGCGGCTTCGCGCTCAGCGTAATAGTTTGTTGATGCCACATAGCTTATTCCTGAAACGGTTACCCCGTTTAAGTGTGCAGCATGTCGCCGAAAGGTAAACCCTGACCCATAAAAAAACCGCCAGAGAGCACCCTGACGGTTTTTTTACAGCCTGGCGGCCGTTACATCACGGCGGCAAACGCTTCAGCCACCTGATGCACATTTTTGCTGTTCAGACCCGCCACACACATGCGGCCGCTGCCCACCAGATAGATGCCAAATTCGTTGCGCAGACGATCGACCTGCTGCGCACTCAGGCCGGTGTAGCTGAACATGCCACGTTGCTTCAGCAGGTAGTCGAAGTTTTTACCTGGCAGTGCGGTGCTCAGCACGTCCACCAGCGACTGACGCATGTCCAGAATGCGTAAGCGCATCGCTTCCACTTCAGCCAGCCAGCTGGCTTTCAACTCGTCATCGTTGAGTACGCGCGCGACAACCTGCGCACCGAAATTCGGCGGGCTGGAGTAGTTGCGGCGAACCGTAGCTTTTAACTGGCCCAGCACACGTGCTGACTCTTCGGCGCTGTCACAGACGATAGAGAGACCGCCCACGCGCTCGCCATAGAGCGAGAAAATTTTGGAGAAGGAGTTGCTCACCAGGGCTGGCAGGCCCGCCGCCGCGACTGCACGCAGCGCATAGGCATCCTGCTGCATGCCGGCACCAAAGCCCTGATAGGCGATATCCAGGAAAGGAATCAGCTGCTGTGCTTTCAGCACCTCAACGGTCTGATCCCACTGCGCATCGGTCAGGTCAGCACCGGTCGGGTTATGACAGCAGGGATGCAGCAGCACGACGCTCTGCGCTGGCAGGGTTTTCAGGGTGCTGATAAAGGCATCAAACCGCACGCCGTGGGTCTCTGCGTCATACCAGGGATAGGTATTTACCTCAAAACCTGCACCATTAAAAATCGCGACGTGGTTTTCCCAGGTCGGATCGCTGACCCAGACCGCAGACTGCGGGAAGTAGCGCTTAAGGAAATCCGCGCCCACTTTCAGCGCGCCAGAACCGCCCAGCGTCTGAATAGAGGCGATACGGCCCGCGTTTAACACCGGATGATCGGCACCAAACAGCAGCGGTGCAATCGCACTACGGTAGCTGTTCAGTCCTTCCATTGGCAGATAGAGCGATGCCTGATGCGGCTCAGCATAGATCTGCTCTTCGGCAGCGGCTACAGCCTTCAGCTGCGGGATGATGCCCTTTTCGTCGTAATAGAGGCCGATACTCAGGTTAACTTTGTGTTCGCATGGGTCTTGTTTGAAGGCTTCCATCAACGACAGAATCGGATCGCCAGCATAGGCATCAACGTTTTGAAACACGGTGTAGGTCTCCATGATTGGTCCAGAGGGAAGAGGCGGATTAAACCCGATAGCGTCCCGGACGGTGGTTCATTGCAATAATCAGATTCAGGATCACCGCACCCGCAATCGACGCGAGCAGGATGGGGCCACTCACCACAAAGAGTGACGCCAGCACGACGCAGGTATCGACCACCATTTGCAGCTTCCCCGCGCGGATCCCAAAGCGATCCTGTAGCCACAGCGCCAGAATATTGATGCCGCCCAGGCTCGCCTTATGACGAAATAACACTATAAACCCGATTCCCATGATGACGTTACCGAACAGTGTCGCATAGAAGGGGTTAAGGTCAGAAAAGTGGACGAACAGCGGGTGCAGCTGGGTGAACAGCGACACCAGACCGACGGCGCAGAAGGTTTTCAGCGTAAACTCCCAGCCCATGCGTTTTACCGCCAGCCAGTAAAAAGGGATGTTGATCAGGAAAAACGCGCTGCCGAACGAAAGCGGCGACAGGTAGCTGATCAGAAAGGCGATGCCTGCGGTGCTGCCGGTCAGCGCCCCCGCCTGTTTCAGCATAATGACGCCGAACGAGACCATCAGGGTGCCAAGCACCATCGCCAGCGCATCTTCAATGCGCGAATGCGGGACGCGGGAGGGTTCTGCGATGTTATCCATGGGGTTTTCTCAGTGCAAAGGATGCGGTTTCGATGCAAAAAACGCACCATCGCCACAGCACTGAACTGCTGTAAACCGGGTGCCAGCGATATCCCATTGATATCTAAGGCGCTTTAAAAAATAACTTTGTGCATAAATTCCGGCAGATACCGTAAACCTATGCGTTAAAGTCCGACTCTATGCGCGCTCTTCGCATTAATTGCCGCAAGTGTGCACCAAAAGCGCACAGCGCGCACCTTTTTAGCGCGTCTTCTGCTCAGGCAGCATCATCAGCCCGTTCTCTTTCATGCGTCCCAGCACTACCGAGGTTTTCACATGGGAAACGCTCTGGTGGCCCGCGACTAACTGGCTGATTAACGCACTAAGGGAATTGAGATCGGCCACTGCCACTTTAAGCAGATAGTCCGCATCGCCGGTAGTTTTATAGGCATCCACGATCGCCTGTTCCTGCTCCACCATCCGGTGAAAGCTCTCGACATATTCTGCGGTGTGGTTAATTAAACGCACCTCAATCAATCCCACCATGCCAAGCCCGATGGCATCGGGCGACAGCCGGGCATGATAACCCAGGATCAGATTAGCCTGTTCCAGATTGATACGACGGCGGGAACATTGTGAGGCAGAAAGGCCGACCAGATCGCTGAGTTCCTGGTTGGTCAGACGGCCGTTGGATTGTAATAAAGTCAGGATTTTAAGGTCGTAATCGTCTACGTGAGTCATTCCGTTTCCACAGCGTGATGGGCGTCGCTTTGTTACAGATAACCCGATAACCCGAGAGGTTGTCCAACACTATTTTGTGATGATGGGTGCTGTCATGCACAGATCGTGCATGACAGCACAAACCGGGGATTATTCGTCGTCGTATTGCGGGCCAGCGTAGTTGTCGAAGCGTGACCACTGACCGTTAAAGGTCAGGCGTACTGTACCGATCGGGCCGTTACGCTGTTTACCCAGAATGATCTCCGCGATCCCTTTAAGATCGCTGTTTTCGTGGTAAACCTCATCGCGATAGATAAACATGATCAAATCCGCATCCTGCTCGATCGAGCCCGATTCACGCAGATCCGAGTTGACCGGACGTTTATCGGCTCGCTGCTCCAGCGAGCGGTTAAGCTGCGACAGCGCTACAACCGGCACGTTCAGCTCTTTGGCCAGCGCTTTCAGCGAGCGGGAGATCTCAGCAATTTCCAGCGTACGGTTGTCCGACAGTGACGGCACGCGCATCAGCTGCAGATAGTCGATCATGATCATGCTTAATCCACCGTTTTCACGGTAGATGCGTCGGGCGCGCGAACGCACTTCGGTGGGCGTCAGGCCGGAAGAGTCATCAATGTACATGTTCTTCTTCTCCAGCAGGATGCCCATGGTGCCGGAAATACGCGCCCAGTCCTCATCATCCAGCTGCCCGGTACGAATCCGGGTCTGATCGACGCGGGAGAGTGACGCCAGCATACGCATCATGATCTGCTCGCTGGGCATCTCCAGACTGAAGATCAGCACTGGTTTTTCCTGCAGCATGGCGGCGTTTTCGCACAGGTTCATCGCAAAGGTGGTTTTACCCATCGAAGGACGTGCTGCGACAATAATCAGATCAGAACCCTGCAGGCCCGCGGTCTTTTTATTCAGATCCTGATAGCCGGTATCGACGCCGGTGACGCCATCGTGCGGTGTCTGATAGAGCGATTCGATACGCGAGACGGTCGATTCCAGAATCTGCTCGATGTTTTTCGGGCCAGCATCCTTATCCGCGCGGGCTTCCGCAATTTTAAAGACGTTCGACTCCGCGAAGTCGAGCAGCTCTTCGCTGTTACGCCCCTGCGGATCATAACCGGCATCGGCAATCTGGTTAGCGACGGCGATCATCTCACGCACCACCGCACGTTCGCGCACGATGTCAGCATAGGCGCCGATGTTCGCCGCGCTCGGGGTGTTTTTCGCCAGTTCCGCCAGATAGGCGAAGCCGCCCGCCATCTCCAGCTCGCCACGGGTTTCCAGCGATTCGGAGAGCGTAATCAGGTCAATAGGTTTGCTGTTTTCCAGCAGCCGCTGCATCTCTGAAAAAATCAGCCGATGCGAGCGGTTGAAAAAATCATTCGCGACGACGCGCTCAGAGACATTGTCCCAGCGCTCGTTATCCAGCATTAACCCACCGAGCACCGACTGCTCCGCTTCCAGCGAATGCGGGGGCATTTTCACGCCTGCGAGCTGGCGATCCTGCGTTTCGTTCGATTTGTTGGTGGGTTTATTTCCTGCCATAGTGAATGCATTACCGATCTTCTGTGGGGACGCGCAAGTATACCTTAGTTGGGGTGCGTGCCTCACCCTCATGATGAAACAATCACAGGAGTCAGAATGGCAAAGCGTATTCAGTTCAGCGCACATGGCGGCCCGGACGTTTTAGAGTGGACAGATTTTAAACCTGCTGACCCGGCCGAACATGAAGTGCAGGTAGAACATCGCGCTATCGGGATTAATTACATCGATACCTATGTTCGCAGCGGGCTTTATCCGGTCGCCGCTTTTCCCTCTGGCCTGGGTACAGAAGCCGCAGGCGTGGTGTCGCGGGTTGGACGTGGCGTGACATTATTTAAGCCCGGCGATCGCGTGGTCTACTGTCTGGCGTCGATGGGGGCCTATAGCGAAGTGCACAACGTGGCGGAAGATCGCCTGATGCATCTCCCGGAGGCGATCAGCTTTGAGCAGGGCGCAGCCAGCTACCTGAAAGGGCTGACCACACAATATCTGCTGCGCCAGACCTATAAAATCAGCGCCGGTGAGACCTTTCTGTTTCATGCCGCAGCGGGCGGCGTCGGGTTAATTGCCTGTCAGTGGGCAAAAGCGCTGGGTGCCCATTTGATTGGCACAGTCGGGTCAGCAGAAAAGGCAGCGATGGCGAAGAAGGCCGGCGCCTGGGCGACGATTAACTACCGCGAAGAGAATATTGCGCAACGCGTCAGCGAACTGACCGATGGGAAAAAAGTGGGCGTAGTTTATGACTCCGTGGGCAAAGATACCTGGGAAGCATCGCTGGACTCATTGCGCCGTCATGGGCTGATGGTCAGTTTTGGCAATGCTTCGGGTCCGGTTACCGGGATAGATCTCGGCATTCTGAATAAGAAAGGCTCGCTGTTTGTGACCCGCCCTTCACTGTTTGGCTATATCACCAACCGCCAGGAGCTGGAAACCGCCAGTGCCGAGCTTTTCTCGCTGCTGGCGAGTGGCGCAATTAAAGTTGATGTACCGGAGCAGCAGAAGTTTGCGCTGAAAGAGGCCAGCAAAGCGCACCAGATGCTGGAGAGCCGCGCCACGCAGGGATCCTGTCTCTTAATTCCATAATAGTGAGCAACAAAAAGGGCCTCCCGCGGGAAGCCCTTCTCTTTTTTTATTTTTTGTTCGCGCTGGTGTAGGGACAGCGGCGATGAATTCGTGTCGAGTCGATGGCACATCGATTTGACGACAGGCATCCTGCCAGAAAACATAAGTAAAAAATATGTTTAATTGCAGATCAGCCCTGACCAATCTCTCACACTGTGATCTTCACCGCATTTAGCGCCAGCCTTTGCGGTCTAACCTGTTGATCTTACGCCGCAGCTTGCGACGTGCTCGCTCATCGCTGTCGCCAAAAAAGGCACGATGCAGCCAGACCGCAATCACCGCCAGCACCAGCCACGGCAACACTTTAATAACAATTGCAAACAGTCCACCGACAAACATCACGATGGTTGCGACCACCAGTGCCGCCAGCACGCCTAACAGCGAAACGCCGGTCAGCAACAGCATCAGGAAAAACCCCAATACGAATAAAATTTCCACGTCAGCGCTCCTTTTTGAGATTGATTGTTATAGCTATTACAAAAAACGTGCCAAAAGTTAACTCATTGATTTTATTCTGATAAGAGATAAACAGAAGAGCGCAACCTGGTGAGAAAAACCACATAGTGGCGTAAAAAAACCAGCAAACAGAGCTGGTTTTTTCGGGTTCAGATGAGGCGTCAGGCTTCCTGCGGGATTTTATCGGCGACCAGCGCAAGCGCCGCCTCCAGCACACGGACATCGGCACCGGGTTTGTGGGCATTTTCACTCAGATGGCGTCGCCACTGGCGGGCGCCCGGGATCCCCTGGAACAGACCCAGCATATGGCGCGTGACATGTCCCAGATACGTCCCCTTCGCCAGTTCCGCTTCAATATAGGGATACATGGCGCGCACCACTTCAACCGGGTTAGCCGCCGGATGCTGGCGACCAAACAATGTCTGATCGACCTGCGCCAGAATGCCGGGGTTTTGGTAGGCTTCACGTCCCATCATCACGCCGTCAAGGTGTTGCAGATGGATCTGTGCCTCTTCCAGGGTTTTCACGCCGCCATTGAGGGCGATAGTCAGTTGCGGAAAATCGCGTTTCAGCTGATAGACGCGGGGATAGTCCAGCGGTGGAATCTCGCGGTTCTCTTTCGGGCTGAGGCCGGAGAGCCAGGCTTTACGCGCATGAATGATAAATGTCTCACACTCACCGCGTCCCGCCACCGTGCCGATAAAATCGGTCAGGAATTCATAGCTGTCCAGCTCATCGATACCAATGCGGGTTTTCACCGTGACCGGAATTGAAACCACGTCGCGCATCGCTTTAACGGCATCTGCGACCAGATTCGCCTCGGCCATCAGGCAGGCGCCGAAACGGCCATTCTGCACCCGATCAGAGGGACAGCCGACATTAAGATTCACTTCATCGTAACCGCGCTGCTCTGCCAGCTTCGCGCACTGCGCCAGTGCCGCCGGATCGCTACCGCCAAGCTGCAACGCGACCGGATGCTCAGCCTCACTGTAAGCCAGGTAATCCCCTTTGCCATGAATGATTGCGCCCGTAGTCACCATTTCGGTGTAGAGCAGCGTGTCACCGGTCAGCTGACGATGAAAATAGCGACAGTGACGATCGGTCCAGTCGAGCATAGGGGCGATTGAGAAACGTTGCGAAGAGAAATTAGGCATGAAGCGCAGACAATCCGGTAATTAAGGGGTGATGGAATTCTGTGCAAGGATAACACAAGGGCGGGCGATAGTGCATCGCCCGCCCCCGAACAGTCTGAATAACGCGCTTAGAAGTTAAAGCCCAGCTGCATCATCGCGCCCCAGGTGTTGTTAGCACCTACAGAGCCCGCCAGATCCAGATGTACGGCTTTGTTAAACGGTGACAGACCAAAACCGGCCGTAGCGACATTTTCGTCGTTAGAACGCATGTCCGCACGATAACCTGCACGCAGCTGCAGCCAGTCAAGTACGCGGTATTCCGCGCCCACTGCCGCATACTGGCTGTTATCCTGAGTTTTGAAGCGTTTGGTTTCAGTCAGATCCACATCGCCCGTCACGGTAAACGGACCTTTATCCCAGGCCAGACCGGTGGTGACCAGCGGGCGAATCTGGTAGGTGTCGCGGAAACCATTGACCTCTTTGGTCTGCAGATCGCGTGAAACCAGGTTCTGTCCGGTTACACCCAGCGTCCAGTTTTCAGCAAAGGTGGTCGCCAGACCGGCATCAACGTTAAAGCCGGTGTCGGTGCTGCGATACTGGCTGTTATTGATGTCACTTTTGTCGTAGTTGTAAATACTGGCGGTGTAGTTATAGAGCCAGGTTTTCTGCACTTTCGGTGTGACGCCTACCGATACTGGCTGACCAGCGATGGTGAACTCATGCGCCACCGCCACACCATAATCGGTGACCAGCGCCGCTAAGCCATTCGCGCTGGAGCGCAGGTTATTTTGATCGCCAGGACGAGGAAACGCCCCGTTTTCTATACTGCGCAGGTAGTCAATATCACTCTGTACCACGTTAGCGCGGACGTGCGCTGTCCCGTAGGCTTTGGTGATAAAGGCGAAAGGCAGAGTTTCGTTAGGGATGGTAACGGCAACAGCCGCGCCGGCAGAACCGTCTGCTTTGTTACCGCGCAAATCGCTTAGCTTATTTGCCACATCACCTGAGGCCGCGCGCAATTCAGAGTTAGCACGGAAGAAATCCGCTGGTGTGAGGTTACCCAGCACCGTGCGATAGCGATCAACGGTGTCCGTAATATCATCGACTTTATCGATCAGCTTATCTTTGTCGGTGACCTGAATACCGGCTGAAGGGAAAATAATGCTGACGCTATCGTCGGGTTTGGCGCGCGTCATTAATGCCGGGTTCGCCAGCACTGCGGAGCCATAAAGAGAAGATGCTACGCCGGTGCCGCCCATGGCGTCATTACGTGCATCATACCAGGTCCCTGCCGCCATGGCGGAAGAAGAAAGGAAAAGCGCGGTCGTTACAGCTGTGTAGATTAGCGCTGAACGTTGAGCGGATTTTTTCACCATTTGCCTGCCATCACCTGAGAAATTGTCATTGAAACATTCAATGACTGAATAGTTTGTTAGCCCTATTGTGAACCCTGGCTAACGCGTTATTGCTGTGAATTCAAAGGAAACAGTGTCTTAATTCAAAGGATTGGACGTTTTCCAATCAAAAAACCGTTGTAATTGTTCAAACTGCATTGGGATATTTCAAATAATGCCAGACTTTTCTTAAGTCTTTCTGAACATTACTTCTTAACTCAGTGAGATGCAAAGCAAAATGCCAACAAATTCCGCTTCAGGTGGATTCAGAATGGATCTGATTTGTCGTCAGATTTGAGATAGAAGACGGCTTAAATTCTGAATGTGCTGCTTTATCAGGCAAATGATGCTGTTTTTTCAGACGAAAACCAACCTCAGCGCCGCGAAACTATGTGTGATAAAATAACATCACTTATCCAGCGGAGAATTTTCATGACAAACATGACGTCGCAGCAAATTTTGATTCAGGCCGAAAAGATGTGCCTGCAGCGCGGTGTGCGTCTGACTTCGCAGCGTGCTGAAGTGTTGCGCCTGATGGCCGAGCAGCCTGGCTCGATCAGCGCCTACGATCTGCTGGATCAACTCCGGGTCAGCGAGCCACAGGCCAAGCCACCCACGGTTTACCGGGCGCTCGATTTCCTGCTGGAGCAGGGTTTCATTCATCGGGTGGAATCCAACAACAGCTACGTCATGTGTCACCATTTTGAGGCACCAGCACATACATCGGTGATGCTGGTCTGTGACCGCTGCGCCGCCGTTACAGAGAAGCAGGCGCAGGGCGTAGAGAAGATTATTGCTGGTCTGGCAGGTGAAGCGCAGTTTGTATTACGCCACAGCGTGATTGAAGCGCATGGTTTATGTGAAAATTGTGCTGCGGTTGCAGCCTGTACGCACCATGAAAGCTGCGAGCATGACCATCAGGATGAGGGTAAAAAGCGGGGGAAACGCGGGTAATCGGCACATCCTTGTGCGGTTCCGGTGAGGGCCCACCGGAACACATTCAGCTGATTATCAAGCTATTGTCTGATTACCAGCGGTGGTCTTTGTTCTGACCTTCCCAGTCGCTTACTTCGCGCTCGGCTTCATCTTTGGTAGAGCCGTAACGCTCCTGGATTTTACCGACCAGCTGATCGCGTTTACCTTCGATAACCTGCATATCATCGTCGGTCAGCTTGCCCCATTTCTCTTTCATTTTGCCTTTGAACTGCTTCCAGTTGCCGCTTGCTTCGTCTTTATTCATGGCAGACCTCCAATCCTCGGGTTTTAATGATTATCTTGCTACTTAACAAAATAACGATACAAAGCGCTGGTTAACTGCGCTGCATAGAGTTAATTGTAGTAGCCAATTTCTTAACCGTGGAATAATACAGAATAATCCGTATCGGCTTGCGTGCAGCCACTGCTGACTCATGCATCAAACCAGCTGTTCTGACGCCAGTACTTACGCCAGATGAGCCACAGCGACAGGCCGCGCAGCGCCAGGAAAACCGTGACTGCCAGCCAAAGACCATGGTTACCCAGCACCGGTACGCTAAGCAGCGTCAGAAAATAGCCGGCTGCGGCAACTACCATGCTGTTACGCATCTCGCGCCCGCGCGTCGCCCCGATGAACATGCCATCCAGCAGATAACACCAGACACCGATCAGCGGCATTATCATCTGCCAGACCAGATAGCGGTCCGCTGTCTGCTGGAGTGACTGAAGAGAGGTCAGCAGGGTAACGATTTGCGGGCCAAAAATGGCATAGATCAGCGAGAAGAACAGCGCCACCACCACCGCCTGCCGACAGGCAGAGTGCCAGACGCGCAGGAGTTTGCTGCCATCTTTTGCACCATGCGCCTCACCCGCAAAAGCTTCAACCGCATAGGCAAAGCCATCCAGCGCGTAAGCCGTAAAAGTGATGAACATCAGTAATACTGCGTTAACCGCCACCACATCCGGACCCAGCCGGGCACCCAGTACGGTCAGCGAGGCGAAACAGAGCTGCAGCATCAGAGAGCGCAGCATGATGTCCCGGTTCAGTCGCAGCAGCCGGCCGCTGTCACCGCGCCAGCTCTGCTTCAGCAGGCTAAGCGTAATTCCGCGCAGTTTTAACACCCGCCAGACCATGATGCTGCCGACAACCAGCGTAATGTATTCCGCCAGCGCCGTGGCGGTTGCCGCCCCCGCGACACCCCAGTGCAGCCCCATCACCAGCCAGAGATCGAGCACGATGTTAACCAGGTTGCCCACCACCAGCAGGATCACCGGCGCGCGTGCATACTGCACGCCCAGCAGCCAGCCCAGAATGACCAGGTTTGCCAGCGTGGCAGGCGCACTGAGCCAGCGAATCTGAATAAACAGTGCCGCCTGTTCGAGTACATCGGGATTGCCGCCAACCAGATGGGTCGACAGCTGAATAATCGGATAACGCAAAGCGATGAACAGTACGCCCGCCAGCAGCGCAATGATCAGCGGCTGAGTCAGCGCGCGTGCCAGCGCCATTTTATCGCCAGCGCCAAATGCCTGCGCCGTAAGGCCAGTGGTACTCATTCGAAGGAAAAGCAGCAGCATAAAGAGGAAGCTGGTCACTGTAGTCCCGACCGCAACCCCGCCAAGATAGACAGGGCTGTCGAGATGACCAATTACTGCAGTATCGACCACTCCCAGTAAGGGAACGGTGATATTTGAAAGGATCATCGGCAGCGCAAGCCGCCAGAGATTTTTATCGGTTGCCGTAATAAAGCGCATTCGCCGTTCCGTGCTCAGTGTCGCTGCGCAAAAGAGGCAGCGACAAAATTAGGGCAGACAGAATAGCATCAGAGAAGGCGAATGCACGCTGGCAGAAGAATCAGAGCCACTCGCCGTTGCGCACCACGCCAACAGCCAGACCTTCTATGGTCAGTGACTGCGCACGGGTATCGACAACAATCGGGTCAAAATCGCTGTTTTCCGGCAGCAGATGCACGATAGCACCCTGCTTTTTCCAGCGCTTAACGGTGACTTCATCATCAATGCGGGCAACCACAACCTGGCCGTTACGCACATCCTGGGTTTTATGCACCGCGAGCAGGTCGCCATCCATAATCCCGATATCTTTCATCGACATTCCGCTGACGCGCAGCAGGAAGTCAGCAGACGGCTTAAACAGGCCCGGATCGACCTTGTAGTGGGTTTCGATATGTTCCTGCGCCATGATCGGCTCACCGGCAGCAACCCGGCCAATCAGCGGTAGCCCTTCTGAGGCTTCTTCTTCCATTAACAGTCGAATGCCGCGCGATGCACCGGAAACGATCTCGATGACGCCTTTGCGCGCCAGCGCTTTCAGATGCTCTTCTGCCGCGTTCGGCGAACGGAAGCCCAGCTGCGCGGCGATCTCGGCACGCGTAGGCGGCATGCCTGTTGAAGAAATATGGTCGCGAATCAGGTCATAGACCTGCTGCTGCCTGCTGGTTAATGCTTTCATCCCGCCCCCTGGTTGTTTATACAGTCGCTGTGAGTATATACAGGTATTGGTGAAATGGAAACCGATTGTCAGGGAAAACGCGCCCTCAGACGCGTTATGGAAGGCTTATCGCAAATGTGTCCAGAGCAGCGCGATCCAGACGAAGAGTGCCAGTAAGATGCTGATCAACACCGCCGCCGAGCCCATGTCTTTTGCCCGGCCCGCCAGCGGATGATGCTCCTGACCGATGCGGTCGACCACCGCTTCAATGGCGCTATTGAGGATTTCGACAATGACCACCAGCACCACCGCCCCAATCATGAGGATGCGGGAGACCACATCGACATCCAGCCAGCACGCGATAACAATAGCAGCCAGCGCAGCCAGCGCTTCCTGCCGAAACGCCGCTTCATGTTGCCAGGCGGCACGCAGTCCCTGCCATGAGTAACCTGCAGCTTTTACTATTCTGATAAGTCCGGTGGCATTATTTGCCATGATGTGGGAACCCTTTCATCGGATTGACGTCAATGTCTGGGCTGCGTGCAATTGGCACCACCACAGATCTTCGCTGCGCTTTCTGGTATGCTTGCGGCGCTTTGCTAACAAGAGGCTTCATGTTGTCTATGTCAGGTTGGCGTAAACTCTATTACAAACTGCTTAATTTACCACTGTCGTTTTTGGTAAAAAGTAAGGCCATTCCGGCCGATCCCGTGTCTGAACATGGTCTGGATCCGACCCGACCTATTATGTATGTTTTGCCTTACGATTCGAAGGCCGACTTACTGACTTTACGCGCACAGTGTCTGCGGCATCATCTGCCCGACCCGCTCACTCCGCTGGAGATTGATGGTTCTCTGCTGCCGCGCCACGTCTTTATCCACAATGGCCCTCGCGTCTTCCCCTATTTTGTGCCCAGCGTTGAATCCGTGAAAATTTTTCACGATTACCTGGACCTGCATCGCAATAACCCTAAGCTGGATATTCAGATGCTGCCGGTCACGGTGATGTTTGGCCGCGCACCAGGACGTGAAGTCCAGGGCGAAGCAACGCCACACCTGCGGGTGCTGAACGGGGTGCAGAAGTTTTTTGCGGTGATCTGGCACGGGCGCGACAGTTTTGTCCGCTTCTCGCCGACGGTGTCGCTGCGCCGCATGGCAACTGAACACGGTACGGATCAGTCGATCGCCCAGAAGCTGGCTCGTGTGGCGCGCATTCATTTTGCCCGCCAGCGGCTGGCGGCGATTGGCCCGCGCTTGCCGGCGCGTCAGGATCTGTTTACTCGTCTGCTGCAATCCAAAGCGATTGAAAAAGCAGTAGAAGATGAAGCTCGCAGCAAAAAAATCTCCCATGAGAAAGCGCAGCAGAACGCCGTCGAAATGATGGAGGAGATTGCGGCAAACTTCTCCTATGAAGCCATCCGCGTAACTGACCGCGTGATGGGCTGGCTCTGGAGTCGGCTCTATCAGGGCATCAACGTCAATGGCGGCGAAAAAGTCCGCCAGCTGGCGCAGGATGGCCACGAGATTGTCTATGTGCCGTGCCATCGCAGCCACATGGATTATCTGCTGCTCTCCTATGTGCTCTATCATCAGGGACTGGTGCCGCCGCACATCGCAGCCGGGATCAATCTCAACTTCTGGCCAGCCGGCCCGATTTTCCGTCGCCTGGGCGCTTTCTTTATTCGTCGTACCTTTAAAGGCAACAAGCTCTACGCCACGGTATTCCGCGAATATCTCGGCGAGCTATTCACCCGCGGCTATTCGGTTGAGTACTTTGTCGAAGGTGGCCGTTCACGAACCGGTCGCCTGCTGGACCCTAAAACGGGCACCTTAGCCATGACGCTGCAGGCGATGCTGCGCGGCGGAAATCGCCCGATCACGCTGGTGCCGATCTATATCGGCTATGAGCACGTGATGGAAGTGGGCACTTACGCTAAAGAGCTGCGCGGCGCGGCGAAAGAGAAAGAGGGCTTCATGCAGATGGTGCGCGGCTTACGCAAGCTGCGCAATCTCGGTCAGGGTTACGTGAACTTTGGCGAACCCCTGCCGCTGGTCAACTATCTCAATAAGCGGGTGCCGGAATGGCGCGATGCCATCGATCCGATTGAGCCACAGCGTCCCAGCTGGTTAACCCCAACCGTCAACGATATTGCTGCCAGCCTGATGGTGCGTATCAATGAAGCGGGCGCGGCTAACGCCATGAACCTCTGTGTCACCGCCCTGCTGGCGTCACGTCAGCGCTCACTAACCCGTGAACAGCTGATTGAACAACTGGAGTGCTATACCCAGTTGCTGCGCAACGTGCCTTACTCGCCAAATGCGACCGTACCCGATCTTTCAGCGGAAGCGCTGCTGGATCACGCCATGGGTATGAATAAGTTTGAGAGTGAAAAGGACAGCATTGGCGACATCATCATTCTGCCGCGTGAGCAGGCGGTGCTGATGACCTACTATCGCAACAATATTCATCACATGCTGGTGATGCCGTCGCTGATTGCCGCTATTGTTCAGCAACATCAGACGCTGAGCGAAGCAGAACTGCTGCGTCAGGTGAGCCTGATCTACCCGATGCTGAAGAGTGAGCTGTTCCTGCGCTGGCAGACCGATGAGCTGCCACAACTGTTGACCGAACTGAGTCAGGAGCTGGCGCGTCAGGGCCTGATTACGCTCGAAGCTGGCGAATTGCGCTTTTCCTCAGCGCGCTATCGCACGCTGCAACTGCTGGCCGCCGGTGTGCGTGAAACACTGCAGCGCTATGCTATTACGTTCTCCATTCTCAGCGCCAAGCCGACGATTAACCGCGGCACGCTGGAGAAAGAGAGCCGGACGCTGGCACAGCGTCTGTCGGTGCTGCACGGTATCAATGCCCCGGAATTCTTCGACAAAGCGGTCTTTACCTCACTGGTCCTGACCCTGCGCGATGAAGGGTATATCAGCGACAGCGGTGATGCCGATGTTGCGCAGACCCTGGCGACCTGGCATATGCTGGCAGACCTGGTCACCAGCGATGTCCGTATGACGATTGAAACCGCTGTGGCGCACGACTGACCCCAGCGCGCATAGTAAAAAGGCGACCTCATGAGGTCGCCTTTTTTGTGCCTGAATCCCCTGTCAGAACAGCTGGCTGAACGGCGGGGTGTTCATCAGCACACCGAGGAACAGCACCATTCCGACATAGTTGTTATTGAGAAAAGCCTGGAAACAGGGTTGCCGCTCGCGTCCGGCGATCAGCTTCTGTTGATAAACAAACAGCGCGGCGGCCAGTAATAGCGTCCAGTAGAAGGCGCTGTTCAGATGCAGCATGAGGCCAACCAGCGCCATCAGCAGCAGCGTCGCCAGTTGCAGCAGACCAATGATTAGCTTGTCGAAACGGCCAAAGAGAATCGCGGTCGACTTCACGCCAATCTTCAGGTCATCATCCCGATCCACCATCGCATACTGAGTGTCATAGGCGACCGTCCAGCAGATGTTGGCGATGAATACCAGCCAGCAGACCAGAGGTAAGGACTCACTAACTGCAGACCATGCCATGGGAATCGCCCAGCCAAAGGCGGCACCCAGCACTACCTGCGGCAGGTGGGTATAACGCTTCATAAAGGGATAGACCCAGGCCAGCGCCAGCCCCACCACGGAGAGCATAATCGTCATCATGTTCATGGTCAGCACCAGCGCAAAAGCCGCCAGAGCCAGGATCACGAACAGCAGCTTAGCCTCTTTTGCACTCACCGCGCCGCTGGCCAGTGGCCGATGCTTCGTGCGTTCGACATGACCGTCTACTTTGCGATCGGCGTAGTCATTGATCACACAACCAGCTGCACGCATCACGATGACCCCGGCAACAAACACCGCCAGCACCGGCAGCGGCGGGATCGCCATGTCAGCCAGCCATAATGCCCAGAGCGTTGGCCACATCAGCAGCAGCGTACCGATCGGCTTATCGATACGCATCAGGCGCGTGTAGGCCCGCCATTTATTTATACTTAAGCTATTTTGCACCACAGGATCCTCAGACCAGATCGCGATAGAGAGGCGATGCCGGTAAAAACAGTTCAGTCAGCAGCAGCGGTTTGCCGGAGAGACGCAGGCGTGAACGTCGTCCCCACAATCCCTCCACCTGCCCCGGCTCAATAAAATCGCGGGTCAGCGTTGAAGAGGAGAAGAGATAGCGACCCAGCGGCCGGGTGCCCAGCTGCTGCAGCATCGCTTCTGGCCCGTTAAGGGTGCTTTCCGGCACCAGCGTACGGCCAGCCAGCCAGGGCTGATCGTCGCCGAACAGCAACACTTCACGCAGCCAGAAGCGTTGATCGTCTGGCAACAAGCCCTTTTCATCACCCAACTCGCTGGCGTCGATAAAGCCTTCACGCAGCGGCTGAACCGTGACCCGCTGACAATGTTGTTCAAAACGGCGCGTCATTGAATCCTCCTCCATCAGCCAGTCGAGCAATGGCGGCGCAAGGGTTGCCTGCGACGGAGAAAGCCAGTTGAGCGCACGTAATAAGCTGAGCGCGTCTTGCGACATAGCACCACTCCCAATAATTTTCAGGACGCTAGTTTAGCGCAGAGACGCGATGCGAACACCTGCCGTCATGACAGACGGCAGGGAGATTACTCGCGTTTCAGGCGGTTGCTGTTTGCCAGCCACAGAGTGATTACCAGAATCAGAATCGCCGCAGAGTAACAGAGCGTATCGAAGGGATTTTTATGGTCGACGATAATCAGGCGGATAATTGCCGTGATACCGATATAGACAAAATAGCGCAGCGGAAAGTGATATCCCGACTGAAAGTACTTAACAATCAACGCAATAAATTCGAAGTAGAGGAAATAAATGACAATCCCCTCAATCAACAGATAGGAGGATGACTGCTCGCTGGTGTTAAACAGCACGTTTGCCAGATGGATAGTTTCTTTGCCTAAAAAGACGATCAGGATGATCGCCAGACTCAGCAGACCCAGATTCAGCACCCATTGCAGTACCGTTGCAAGGTGGCGGGCCAAAGGATTTTTGTCACTCATGTTGCGCCTTAAAAAAGGAGTTGTTAGCGCGCGATATCATGCGCGAGTGTGACGCAAATCACAATAACTCCTCAGGCCTCCACATCAACACAGAGCGCATCGTAACGCCAGTATTCACAGTCGCAATCAATCACCTCTTTTTGCTGGTTGCGATTGATGCGGGTGATCAACAAACCAGGGCTGCCCGGTGCCACATTCAGCATGGGTGCGGCGACCTCCGGCAGCGGGCCGGGCAGGATGGTGAAGCGCGCGCCGCCGTAACGAATGCCGTAGCGCTGGTCATAGAGATCGGTCAGTGAGCGGGTCAAATCTTCATCAAGCAGACCAGGGAAAAAACGCGGATTGAGGTAGTGTTCAACATAGAGCACCGCACGCCCGTCGATGCGCCGCAAACGGCGGATGCAGTACACCGCCGAACCGGATGCCAGCCGCAGCGCCGTCGCCACGCTGTCGTGCGCCGCGACCTGTTCGGCGGCGATGACCTCGGTGGCCGCCTGCCGTCCCTGCTCCATTGCCATGGCATGAAAGTGGCTGTGATGCAGCGGGTTATAGATCAGCCGCGGCGGTGCGATAAACCAGCCGCGACGCAGTTCCCGGTAGATCATTCCCTGGGCTTCCAGCTTGCCCAGTGCTTCCCGCAGGGTAATCCGGGTCGTGCTGAACGCTTCGCTTAAGGCACGCTCCGCCGGCAGTCGCCCGGCGCTGAACTCTCCGGCCTGAATGCGCATCAGCAAGACGCTGGCGATCGCATCCGCCGTTTTGAGTGCTATCGACTCCACAACAGTAGCCTCATTTTGGTGCGACTCCGCACTCTTACTGTTCAGGTAAACGCACCTGTGACAGGCGAACGGGTCACATCTTTCATCACCCATCCCCCGCACAGCGCCGCCCTGTCATAAATCGTTCATATACAGGGGCTACATTGGCTCGGTTCTTGCTGGACTAGACCAGCCAGGCCCATCAACTTACACCCGGAGCAACTGAGATGAAAGCGTTTATCGCCTCTGTAGTAGCCAGTGCTGTAGTGCTCACCCTGCCCGTTGCGCAGGCCGCCGATAACGACCTTGCCGCCCTGGAAAAAGCGGCACGCAGTGAAGGCCAGGTCAACAGCGTCGGGATGCCGGATAGCTGGGCTAACTGGAAAGACACCTGGAACGACATCAGCAGCAAATATGGCCTTAAGCACAGCGATACCGATATGTCATCGGCGCAGGAGCTGGCGAAATTCGATGCAGAGAAAGAGAACGCCAGCGCTGACATCGGGGACGTGGGTGCCGCCTTTGGCCCGATCGCTGTCGCTAAAGGTGTGACCCAGCCCTATAAACCCACTCACTGGGATCAGATTCCGGCCTGGGCTAAAGATAAAGATGGCCACTGGGCGCTGGCCTATACCGGCACCATCGCCTTCCTGATCGACAAGCAGCAGGTTAAAGATATCCCCCACAGCTGGGCCGATCTGAAAAAAGGTAAGTATGTGGTTACTATCGGTGACGTCGGCGTGGCAGCTCAGGCGGCCAACGGCGTACTGGCGGCAAACTACGCCTTAGGTGGCGATGAGAAGAACCTGAAACCGGCGCTGGCTTTCTTTGCCGATCTGGCTAAACAGGGTCGTCTTGGCGTTACCGATCCGGTGATTGCCAATATCGAAAAAGGCGAAGTGCAGATGGCGGTGGTGTGGGACTTTAACGCCCTGAACTACCGGGACCAGATCGACAAAAACCGCTACGAAGTGGTTATCCCGTCTGATGGCTCCGTGACCTCCGGCTACACCACCGTCATCAACAAATATGCGAAACACCCTAACGCCGCAAAACTGACGCGCGAATATATCTTCTCAGACCAGGGACAGATCAATCTGGCGAAGGGCTATGCCCGTCCGATTCGTGCTGAACATCTGACGCTGCCAGCGGACGTTCAGGCTCGCCTGCTGCCGCAATCTGAATATAAAAATGCCCGTCCGGTGAAGGATCAGGCTGCCTGGGATAAATCGTCGAAAATGCTGCCGCGCCTGTGGCAGGAAAACGTCATCATCAACATGCAGCAGTAATTCGCGGCAGGGAGAACGGAATGAAGACCATCCTGGTAGTGCTGGACGGCCTGAGCAATCAGGTCGCACAACATGCAATGGGTTACCTGCATGCCGAATGTTCGCAGGGCAACGGGTTTTATTACCGTATGACCTGTGAATTACCCTCGCTGTCACGCCCGCTTTATGAGTGCATTCTGACCGGTGTTCCGCCGGTCAGAAGCGGCATTATTCATAATGGCGTCAGCCGGTTAAGCCGAGAGCGTAGCATCTTTCACTTTGCGCGAGCGGCGGGACTGACGACTGCGGCGGCGGCCTACCACTGGGTGAGTGAGCTTTATAACCGAACGCCGTTCGTTCCGGCGCGCGATCGTCACACTGACGCGCCGGACCTGCCCATTCAGTATGGCCATTTTTATTCTGACGATAGCTATCCCGACTCGCATCTGTTTGAAGATGCAGAGAGCCTGCGGCTGCGTCACGATCCCGATTTTCTGCTAATCCACCCGATGAATATCGACGATGCCGGTCATAAATCGGGCCTCTCTTCGCCACAGTACCGCAACCGGGCACGCATCGCAGACGGCCTGCTGTCGCAGTGGATGCCCTTGTGGCTGGCTGAGGGCTATCAGGTGATGGTGACCGCCGATCACGGCATGAATGACGATCGCTCCCACGGCGGCATTCTGCCGGAAGAGACCACGGTGCCGCTGTTTGTCTTTGGCCGGGCTTTCTCGCTGCAGCCTGACCTGGCACCGCAGCAGACCGATCTGTGCGGCACGCTGTGTGAACTACTTGAGGTGGCGCATGACAAGCCGGTCTGTCGCGGCCTGCTGGCGGAGTCGAAGAGATGAGAGGAAAAGGAGTCGCGCTGCTGCTGCTGTTACCGTTCACCCTGTTCTGGGTCGCCTTTCAGCTGGCACCGCTGTTGTGGATCGCCATTAACAGCTTCTGGAGTGAGATGAACAGCCAGTGGGGCTGGGATAACTATCAGGACATTCTCACCTCGCCCTTCTACCAGCAGGCGTTTCGTTTTTCGCTGGATATCTCACTCTGGTCAAGCGTCTACGGCTTACTGATTGCACTGGTCACCGGCTATTCACTGCATCAGCTCGGCGGCGGGCGACTGCAGCGCTTTCTCATCGCTTTTACCAATATGACCAGCAACTTTGCGGGTGTCCCGCTGGCGTTTGCCTTTGTGATTCTGCTGGGGCTGAACGGCTGCCTGACATTGCTGTTGCGCCATTATGGTCTGGTTGAGAGCTTCAGACTCTTCTCGCGCAACGGCATGGTGCTGGTCTACACCTGGTTCCAGATCCCGCTGGGCGTGCTGCTGCTCTACCCGGCGTTCGACGGGCTGAAAAAAGAGTGGCAGGAGTCCGCTGCGCTGCTGGGTGCCAGCCGCTGGCACTACTGGTGGCATATCGGCCTGCCGATTCTGTTTCCGGCGCTGCTCGGGACCTTTGTGATCCTGCTGGCAAATGCACTGGGCGCTTACGCCACGATTTATGCCCTGACCACGGGTAATTTCAACGTGGTGCCGGTGCGCATTGCCGCGCTGGTCTCCGGCGATATCTCGCTGGATCCCAACACCGGTAGTGCGCTGGCGATGCTGCTGGTGGCGATTATGGCGCTGATTACCCTGGTGCAGCAATATCTGGTGCGCCGTAGCTATCTCAATGCGAAACAGCCATGAAAGGAGCCGCCATGTCACGTGCTGAGCACCTCTATCACCGGATAATGGTCGGGTTACTCTTTACCCTGCTGGCACTGCCTTTACTGGCCACACTGCTTTATGCACTGTCGTCCGACTGGAGTAACACCATTCTGCCACAGGGCTATAGCCTGAAGTGGTTCATCCAGCTCTGGAGCGACCCGCGATTTCTGACGGCGCTGAGCCATTCGCTGCTGATTTGCCTGGGTGCGCTTCTGTTCTCGCTGGTGCTGGTGCTGCCTGCCATGTTTGTAATCGCTTACTATTTTCCTCGACTGGATGCGGTGATGAACGTCCTGATCCTGATGCCTTTCGCCGTGCCGCCGGTGGTGTCGTCAGTGGGATTACTGCAACTCTACTCTTCGTCACCGCTGATGCTGACCGGCACGCCGTGGATCTTAATCGGCTGTTATTTCACTATCGCGTTACCCTTTATCTACCGGGCGCTGGCGAACAATATGCAGGCGATCAACCTCAAAGAGCTGATTGATGCCGCGCAGTTGCTGGGTGCCAGCACCTGGCAGGCGGCGCTGTGGGTCGTGCTGCCCAACCTGCGCAAAGGGATGCTGATTGCCGTGCTGCTCTCTTTCTCCTTCCTGATTGGCGAATTTGTCTTCGCTAACCTGCTGGTCGGCAACCGCTATGAAACCCTGCAGGTTTACCTCTTCAACATGCGTAACGGCAGCGGTCACTTCACCAGCGCGCTGGTGATCTCCTACTTCTTTGTGGTGCTGCTGGTTACCTGGCTGGCCAACGCCCTGAATCCCGAACGAGGCTGAATATGAGTTACCTTGAGGTCAGAGAGCTGAACAAGTCCTATGGACCCACGCCCATTTTTGAGCAGATCGATTTCAGCGCCGCTGAAGGGGAATTTGTCACCCTGCTCGGCCCCAGCGGCTGCGGTAAATCGACGCTGCTGCGTTGTCTGGCGGGATTAACCGGCGTCGACAGCGGTGAAATCAGGCTGGAGGGCAAAGATATCGTGCCGCTGGCCCCGCAGAAGCGCGCCATCGGTATGGTGTTTCAGAGCTATGCGCTGTTTCCCAACATGACGGTAGAGAAGAACGTCGCATTTGGCCTGAAGATGCAGAAACTGCCCGAAGCGCAGATTCGCCAGCGGGTGCTGGAGGTGCTGGAGCTGGTTGAACTCAATGATTATGCACGCCGTTATCCGCACCAGCTGTCAGGCGGGCAGTGTCAGCGCGTGGCACTGGCACGTTCGCTGGTGACGCGTCCGCGTCTGCTGCTGCTGGATGAACCGCTGTCGGCGCTGGATGCGCGTATTCGCCGCCATCTGCGCGATCAAATCCGGCGCATCCAGCGCGAGCTGAATCTCACTACCCTGTTCGTCACCCACGATCAGGAGGAGGCGCTGACGCTCTCCGATCGTATCGTGCTGATGAACCGGGGAAAAATCGTGCAGAACGGCGATGCCGAAGCGCTCTATACCCAACCGGTCGATCTCTTCGCCGCCGGATTTATTGGCAACTACAACCTGCTGAGCGCTGAGCAGGCGACGCGACTGACCGGTCAGCCTTTCCACAGCCAGGTGGCCATTCGCCCGGAATCAATGCTGTTCACCGCGCCGGGCCAGGGCATTCCTGCGGAAATCCTCAGCCACAGCCTGCTGGGCAACGTGATCCGCTATCGTATCCGGGCGCATGATGTGGAACTTTCGGTTGATGTGCTTAACCGATCGGCGGCGGATTTGCATCCCGCTGGCAGGAAGATTGGTCTACAATTGGAGATGTCGACTTTGCGCCAGGTGGCTTAAAACACAGGAAAAAATCACGCATAGCACGGCAATCCCCTTCACAGATTGCTCTCTTCCGTCAGGCTGGCAGTCTGTGCTTTGAGCCTGACATTCGAGGAGCGACACCACGTGTTAACCCTGCTTAATTTACTCTCTGCGGTGGCCCTGCTGGTCTGGGGCACGCATATCGTACGAACCGGCATCATGCGGGTCTACGGTGCCGATCTGCGCCGCGTCCTGAGTCGCAGCATAGAAAAAAAACCGATGGCGTTTCTGGCGGGCATTGGCGTGACCACGCTGGTGCAGAGCAGCAACGCCACCACGCTGCTGGTGACCTCTTTTGTGGCGCAGAATCTGGTCAGCCTGACGCCCGCGCTGGTGGTGATTCTTGGCGCGGATGTCGGCACCGCGATTATGGCGCGTATCCTGACGTTTGATCTCTCCTGGCTCTCACCGCTGTTTATCTTCTTTGGCGTGGTGTTCTTCCTCAGCCGCAAGCAGACCCGTGCGGGTCAGTTAGGCCGGGCCAGTATTGGCCTGGGCCTGATATTGCTGGCGCTGCAGCTGATTGTCGAAGCGGCTCGCCCGATTACCCAGGCCGCCGGTGTCCAGGTGCTTTTCTCCAGCCTGACCGGCGACGTGATGCTCGATGCGCTGCTAGGTGCGGTGTTCGCCATCATCAGCTACTCCAGCCTGGCCGCGGTGCTGATCACCGCGACGCTCACCGCCACCGGCGTGATTTCATTCAAGGTGGCGCTCTGTCTGGTGATTGGTGCCAATCTCGGTAGCGGCCTGCTGGCGATGATCAACGCCAGCGGCTCGAATGCTGCGGGCAAGCGCGTGGCGCTCGGCAGCCTGCTGTTCAAGCTGATCGGCTGTGTGTTCATCCTGCCGTTTGTCGATATTGTGGCGGAGTGGCTGGATAAGCTGCCGGTCAACGATGAAGAGTTAGTGATTTTCTTCCATGTGTTTTACAACCTGATCCGCTGCGTGGCGATGGTGCCGTTTGCTGACCTGATGGCGCGCCTCTGTCGCCGTATGATCGCCGACGACATGGATAACGCGCTGCACCTCAAGCCGAAGCACCTCGATCGCAGCGCGCTGGATACGCCGGCGCTGGCGCTGGTGAATGCCGCCCGCGAAGCGTTACGCATGGGCGACGTGCTGGAGCAGATGCTGGAGGCGTTTAATAAGGTGGTACATGGCGAATCCCGCGAGGAACGCACGGTGCGCAGGCTGGATGATGATGTCGATGTGCTCTATACCGCCATCAAACTCTATCTGGCGCGGATGCCAAAAGAGGACCTCCCCGAAGAGGACTCGCGTCGCTGGGGAGAAATCATTGAAATGTCACTAAATCTGGAGCAGGCCGGGGACATCATTGAGCGGATGAGCGGCGATGTCGCTGACAAGTCACTGGCAGCGGGCCGCGCGTTCTCTGCCGAGGGATTAAAAGAGCTGCAGGAGCTGCATGAGCTGCTGATCGCTAACCTCAGAATGAGTCTGTCGGTGTTTCTGTCACACGATATCACCAGCGCTAAACGTCTGCGTCGCGCTAAACATCGCTTCCGTCTGATGATCCGCCGCTACTCTCATGCGCATGTTGACCGCCTGCACCAGAAGAACGTGCAGAGTATTGAGACCAGTTCGCTGCATCTCGGTTTACTGGGCGACATGAAGCGCCTGAATTCACTGTTTTGTAGTGTGGCCTACACGGTGCTGGAACAGCCCGACGATGAACGTGACTATGAATAAAACTGAGCGGAGTGAATAACCTGCCGCGCCGGAGCGGCGATCGTCCGGCGCGGCAGCAGTGAGATGCGGCGCAGTGCAATAATGCGCCGCCACTGTTACTTCTTCTTAATCGGCTTTCCTGACCAGTAACCCGCCAGCAGTGAACCTGACAGATTGTGCCACACCGAGAACAGCGCGCCTGGCAATGCCGCCAGCGGTGAGAAGTAGAGTTTGCCCAGCGTCGCCGCCAGACCGGAGTTTTGCATGCCGACCTCCAGCGCCAGGGTACGGCAGGTTGACTCATCGAAGCCAAACAGCTTACCGCCCCAGTAGCCGCCAAGCAGGCCAATCGCGTTATGCAGGATCACCGCCGCGATCACCATCAGACCCACCGATCCAATAAAGGCCTGACTGCCTGCCACCACCGCACTGATGATCAGCAGAATACAGACCATCGAAAACGCAGGCAGCCAGGGTTCCACCCGGCGAACCACGCTGTTCATGCTGTGATGAATGATCAGTCCCAGGGAGATGGGGATCACGACGATCTTCACGATGCTCAGCAGCATGCCAGCCACATCAACCTGAATGTGGGTATCAACATAAAAGCGGGTTAACAGCGGCGTGGCGAACACACCCACCAGCGCAGAGACTGACGAGATCGTCACCGACAGCGCCACATCCCCCTTCGCCAGATAGATCATGACGTTGCTGGCGGTGCCGCTGGCAACTGAGCCGACCAGAATCATACCGGCAGCCAGATCGGGCGGCATATGAAACAGTTTTGCCAGCCCCCAGGCGGCTAACGGCATCACCAGATAGTGCAGAAAGGTTCCGGCAATCACCGGCGCAGGTCGGGTCAGGACCCGTTTAAAATCGTCGATATTCAGGGTCACACCCATGCCGAACATAATCAGCATCAGCAGATAAGTGACCCAGGGTCCGATGCCGAGAAACGTACCTGGAGAGTAATAAGCGGCGACAGACAACAGCACGGCCCAGAGCGGGAACAGGCGGGTTAACGTGGCGAGCATAGCCAGACTTCCTTATAAGAATGTTATGTTTTATGCAGATTTGCCATAGAGAGTCATCATGCAGGAACGACTGCCGTGACGAAGGCGGGATCATAACATTTCATTATCATGGCGTAAGGCGAAGATGGGGCGAGGCGGCAAAATGCGGATCGACTGCTGCCGATCCGCTGCATATCGAAGAAATTACGCTGCTTTTTCCTCTAAACCGCGGTAGATCAAACCACCAATCACGGCACCGATAATCGGCATTAACCAGAACATCCACAGCTGAGAGATCGCCCAGTCACCCTGGAACAGGGCTGCCGCGGTGCTGCGTGCCGGGTTAACCGAGGTATTCGTCACCGGAATGCTGATCAGATGAATCAGGGTTAACGCCAGGCCAATCGCAATAGGTGCAAAGCCTTTCGGCGCGCGCTCGCTGGTGGCACCCATGATCACAATCAGGAAGATAGCGGTCATCACCCCTTCGGCGATCATGCCTGACTGCAGGCTGAAGCCGCCCGGCGAGTGTTCACCGTAGCCATTCGCCGCAAAGCCGCTGGCCGCTGCACTGAAGTCGCCTTTACCGCTGGCGATCAGATAGAGCACCGCGCCAGCGGCAATGCCGCCTGCCAGTTGCGCGATGATGTAAGGAATGGCCTGAGACGCGGGAAAACGTCCGCCTGCCACTAATCCCAGGGTCACCGCCGGGTTAAAGTGCCCGCCTGAGATGTGACCGACCGCATACGCCATGACCAGCACGCTCAGCCCGAAAGCCAGCGCCACGCCCATGAAGCCAATGCCCAGCTCCGGGAACGCAGCTGACAGCACGGCACTTCCACAACCGCCGGCCACCAGCACGAAGGTACCCAGCGCCTCTGCGACTAACCTTTTCATGATATTTCCTAAATTTGGGTGAATTGATTCAGCGGCGGGATTATAAATCTGCGGAAAGGGAGCGCAATGCAGGTGCACGAAATGCGCAGAGAAAGGGGTTGCCATTTGGCAATAACAGAATGTAACTTTATGTATTAAAAGGTTTTATCGGAAGTCGCGTGCCGGGGGAGTAATGAGGGAGATATGAACCATTTTTGCCGTTTTTCAGGCCGCGCTGACGCGGCCTGAATGGCAGAGAAGTTTACTCGAACAGATTACGATGCAGCGTACGTACCACGCTTTCCGCATCGTTGCCCGGTACCAGGAAGCAGAGGTTGTAGCTGCTGGCACCGTAGCAAATCATCCGCAGGTTGAACGGGTCGAGCACACCAAACACCTCTTTGCCGACGCCGCACGCTTTTGACAGCTGGTTACCGATAATCGCCACCAGCGCCAGATCTTCTTCCACTTCAACCCGGCACAGCGACGAGAGTTCAGTCAGTAAAGCCTGGGTCAGCAGGCTGGCACTGGTTGAGGTCGATCCGGTGGTGTCGAGCGTCAGCGCCACGCTCACTTCAGAGGTGGTGATCAGGTCAACCGAGACGTTATGACGCGCCAGAATATTGAAGAGTTCAGCAAGAAAACCAAACGTATGCAGCATGTTAAGGCTGTGCAGCGTTAACAGCGTCTGCTTACGGCGTAGCGCCAGCGCCCGAAACAGCGGCGGGTTGCGGGTTTCATTGCAGACGCGGGTCCCACCGGCTGCCGGATCCTTGCTGGAACCGACGAATACCGGAATACCCCGGCGTACGGCGGGAAGCAGCGTCGCCGGGTGCAGCACTTTCGCACCGAACGTCGCCATTTCAGCGGCTTCTTCAAAAGTAATTTCATCAATACGCTTCGCCGTCGGCACCACGCGCGGATCGGTGGTGTAGATGCCCGGCACATCCGTCCAGATATCCACACGCGCCGCGTTCAGCGCTTCGCCCAGCAGCGCGGCGGTGTAATCACTGCCGCCGCGACCCAGGGTGGTGGTGCGCCCTTCGCTTTCACTGCCGATGAACCCCTGAGTAATGACCAATGCCTGCTCAATGCGCGGCTGTAACTGCGCCGTCGCCTGCTCCGCCAGCACCTGTACATCCGGTACTGCCCGGCCAAAATGATCGTCGGTACGCATTACCTTGCGGACATCGAACCACTCCGCATTAACCTGGCGTTCACGCAGAATTTCCACAAACAGCAGTGATGACATCAGCTCACCGTGGCTGACCAGTTCATCGGTCAGGGCATTCGAGGTGGCCAGTGAGGCGGCTTCGGAAAGCATGCTGATATTGTCGATCATCCGATCAATTTCATCGCGGATCACTTCCGGACGCTGCAGGCGATCAACAATGGCGTACTGGATACGGCGGATATCATCAAGCAGCACAGCGCGCTGGGGAGCCTGCTGGCCTTCAGCCAGCGCAACCAGCAGATTAGTAATGCCCGCCGAAGCAGAGAGCACCACCAGACGCGTGCTGGCGTCCTGCAACACCACATCGGCGCTGCGGTTCATCGCTTCAAAATCGGCTACGCTGGTGCCGCCGAATTTTGCCACTATCAGTGTTTGAGACATGTAGGACCTCGTGTCAGGTTATCTTGTTCTCGCCGATGAAAGGGTCGAGAAACATTCTTTCAGCCAGGCACAAGGAAAGAGCAGAAACGGGCGGACAAGATCGGATAGACGAGTCACCCAGAAGCGCCCCACCTTGCGAAACGTCGACTGCAGACGTTTCTGGTGACAACCCAGAGGATTCAGCCCCTGTAGCCGACAGGCAGCACACCGCGTGCTGACCCACCTCGGCGTCGCTCCCCATCATGTGTTTTCACCGGATACGGTTCCTCCAACACACTGCCTGGGCGACGCGCCTCTTCTGGCTTGCGCACAGGTGCGCAAGTAGGCGCATAGATCTAGCCTTTTCTGGACCTGCTGTCAATGTCAGCGATGCCCGGAGCGCCGCATCAGAAAACAAATGACTCTGCGTCGCAGCGGCTACAGTGCTTAATGGGTTCAGCCCATGCAGCAATCCCTGATACGGCACAATGTTTTGCGCAGACTTTCGCGTCACACTTTACCGCGCGTTGCCTCTGCGGTCCGCTGGCTGTTCGCGCCAGTGAATGCTGGCGATAAACAGCGGCGTTCAGATCGCCTGTCCGGCGCGCGCTGACAAAATTTTTCCTTTCAGTTACAACTGTGGTCATACTGAAACGCTAAACGGGCATGATGTGCCTCCGATGGAATGACGGTTCTTAATATCAACAAGAGTGTTGCCATGAAAAATATCAATCCGACACAAACCGCAGCCTGGAAAGCGCTGCAACAGCATTTTGAGCAGATGAAGTCGGTAGAAATTGCCGATCTGTTCGCCCAGGATGCCGATCGTTTTGCCAAATTCTCTGCCACCTTTGATGATCAGATGCTGGTGGATTTCTCTAAAAACCGCATCACCCAGGAAACCCTCGATAAGTTACAGGCGCTGGCCAAAGAGACCGACCTGAGCGGTGCTATTAAGTCTATGTTCTCGGGTGAGAAGATTAACCGCACCGAAGATCGTGCGGTGCTGCACGTCGCGCTGCGTAACCGGAGTAACACGCCGATTCTGGTGGATGGCAAAGATGTGATGCCAGAGGTCAACGCGGTGCTGGATAAGATGAAAGGCTTCTCTGAGCGCATCATCAGCGGCGAATGGAAAGGCTATACCGGTAAAGCGATCACCGACGTGGTGAATATCGGTATCGGCGGCTCTGACCTCGGCCCGTTTATGGTGACTGAGGCGCTGCGCCCGTACAAAAACCATCTGAACATGCATTTTGTTTCTAACGTTGACGGCACCCACATCGCCGAAACGCTGAAAGACCTCAGCCCGGAAACCACCCTGTTCCTGGTGGCATCGAAAACCTTCACCACCCAGGAAACCATGACCAACGCCCACAGCGCGCGCGACTGGTTCCTGAAAACGGCAGGCGACCAGCAGCACGTAGCGAAACACTTTGCTGCGCTGTCGACCAACGCCAAAGCGGTGGGCGAATTTGGTATAGACACCAACAACATGTTTGAATTCTGGGACTGGGTTGGCGGCCGCTATTCACTGTGGTCAGCGATCGGCCTGTCGATCATTCTCTCGATTGGTTTCGATAACTTCGAGCAGTTGCTGAGCGGCGCACATGCCATGGACCAGCACTTCGCCTCTGCGCCGGCTGAGCAGAACCTGC
The DNA here is from genome assembly GCF_024520895.1 of Pantoea sp. Fr-CA_6. Taxonomy (NCBI): domain Bacteria; kingdom Pseudomonadati; phylum Pseudomonadota; class Gammaproteobacteria; order Enterobacterales; family Erwiniaceae; genus Pantoea; species Pantoea sp. Fr-CA_6. The sequence goes on from NZ_JALNPO010000005.1 coordinate 332,123, forward strand.
CGGTGCTGCTGGCACTGATTGGCATCTGGTACAACAATTTCTTTGGTGCTGAAACCGAAGCGATTCTGCCTTACGACCAGTACATGCACCGCTTTGCCGCCTATTTCCAGCAGGGCAATATGGAGTCAAACGGCAAGTATGTGGATCGTGCCGGTCATCCGGTGGACTACCAGACTGGCCCAATCATCTGGGGCGAACCTGGCACCAACGGTCAGCACGCGTTTTATCAGCTGATCCACCAGGGTACCAAGCTGGTTCCGTGCGACTTTATTGCGCCGGCCATTACCCATAATGCGCTCGCGGATCACCATCCGAAGCTGCTCTCTAACTTCTTTGCCCAGACTGAAGCGCTGGCGTTTGGTAAGTCACGCGACGTCGTAGAGAAAGAGTTTACCGATGCCGGTAAATCTGCAGAGTCTGTAGCCCATATCGTGCCGTTCAAGGTGTTTGAAGGTAACCGCCCGACTAACTCCATCCTGCTGCGTGAGATTACCCCTTACAGCCTGGGCGCGCTGATTGCCCTGTATGAGCACAAAATCTTCACTCAGGGTGCCATCCTGAATATCTTCACTTTCGATCAGTGGGGTGTGGAATTAGGTAAGCAGCTGGCGAACCGTATTCTGCCGGAACTGGAAAACGAGGACGAAGTTACCACTCACGACAGCTCCACTAATGCCTTAATTAACCGCTATAAATCCTGGCGTTAATCGGCGTTAATTTCATCGGGCGGCCACTTTGCCGCCCTTTTTTTGACTGTTTTTACATCTGAATGGGCTGTTTATATCGTTGGAGAGCATGGGTTGTCAGGGAAAAGTCTTAAAATAACCTAAGATAATTCTGAACATCGATGCGCTGAACGGGCCAGCATAAAGTATAAAATGGTCCTGAAATCGGGTAATCTCTATTGTTAGCTATTGATTCATAATCATATTCAGTTTCAGCAATCCTGAGTAAATTCTGATTATTCTTATTCCGTACCAGATATTAATAAAAAAGAACATTACGCTTTGCAATTGATTCGCCAGCAGCGAAATATCTGGCATCAGCCCGAAATATTCCGATATAAAAAGTAGTTATCCCCAATCCAGCTAATTAAATCACGCGCCCACCCCGCTATTCACCCTGGTTTTTCCGGTGCTGAACTCTGGTATTTTGTTGCCCTATACTGAACGCGCCCGCAATGGGACTGTCTGTCGATTTTGCCGCAGTCTGACTGCGTTGCAACCTCAGCGGACAGAGATCCTTCATTCACTCAATGCAGGAAACGCTGTTATGAAAAAAACTATGGTTGCCGGTGCAGCCTTGATCTTCGTTGCCGTCTCTTCCAGCGCATTTGCTGCGCCGGAAGAAGCTGGTACCGCAGCTGGCGCGCAGGCGGGAGCAATCTCTGCTGGCACGTCGACCGCTGTGGGTATCGGTGCACTTGGCGCGCTGGTCGGGCTCGGCATTGCCGCTTCTGGCGGTGGTGACGGTGCAAATACCGGTACAACAACCACGACCACGACGAGCACCACTCGTTGATGGATGCCCGACCCCCGTCTGATTGCTGATCTGCAGCAAACGGGCAGAGGCTGAACCACTGACTTCGGTGAGTGAGGACGCTGAGCCACGTAACCTGTATTTCTGCAGCCGGAACGGGACGGGCAGAGCACCTTTAAACATAACCACACGCCTGTGTGGTTATTTTTTACTTTGGCATGACTTATCAGGGACACACAGTGCGCCAACTTCCTCTGCTGCTCGCTTGCCTGCTGCTGCAGGCCTGTACACAAACGCAAAAAGGTCTTGAACAGACTCTGCTGCTTGCGGTTAACGGTCCGGACGACGTGACCGTTACCGATCAACAGGTCAACAATCTTCCCTATGCCAGTCTCTATGCTCGCCTGAATGAAGGTCCGCGCATTTTTGTAGTGCTCGGCTACAACGAGAAAGGTCAGCAGAAATGGGTGACACAGGATCAGGCGATGCTGGTGACACAGCATGGCCGCCTGGTTAAAACCCTGGGCTTGCCGGATAACCTGCTGAGCGTCAGCAATCTGCAACAGGATCCGCTCGCTGACAGCCTGCATATCAGCAACGGTGCAGGCTGGACCCGCATCGTGCAGTGGACCGAACAGGGCAAGGTTCGCGGCGCGACTGTGCGTTCAACCTTCCAGCGCGGCACCGACGAAGTCCTGACCGTGGCGGGCAACCGCATTCCGTGCCGCGTCTGGCATGAGCAGGTGAGCATCGACAGCAGTAACCGCGAGTGGGAAAACACCTTCTGGATCGATAACAGCAGCGGCGATGTGGTGCAGGCCCATCAGATGCTGGCGGCAGACGCCTTCCCTGTAGATATCACTATTCTGAAGCCGGCGAAATCATGAAAAAAATCACTTTTTTGCTGGCCGGGCTGAGCCTGTTCAGCGCCGCAGAAGCGCAGGCAACTGCGCAGGTTATCGTTCATGCACCGCACAACGGCGGTCAGGCTGAGCTGAGCCAGGTCGCGGATCTCTCCCAGCTGGTGACTCTGCCTCCACTGCAGGTCAACACTGACTGGCGTGCGACCTTTATTGCCGAGCGCGGCGCCAGCGCAGTGGCACAGCAGCACTATCAACAGACGCTGGGCGCGTTACGTGCCTGGCGTGCCGACAGCAGCGGCGATCGGGCGGCGGCCATTGATGAGGTGATCCGCCAGCTGAGCGCCATCAAAGTAGCAGGTCGCCAGTTCACGTCGCTCGACCCGGACTGGATCCGTCTGCATCCGGCTGACAACCGTCGGCTGGAAGGCAGCTATGACCTCTATCTGCAGGCCCCCTCAGATTCTGTACTGCTGCTCGGCGCGCTGAGCGGCGCAGGCAAAGTGAGCTGGCAGCCGGGTAAATCAGTACGCGACTATCTGGATGGTCATGACGCACTCTCCGGGGCAGAACGCAATTTTGTCACCGTGATTGCACCTTCAGGCGCCACACAGCAGGTGCCGGTTGCCTACTGGAATCATCGCCACGCGGAAGTGGAGCCAGGCAGCATTATCTGGCTCGGCTTTTCGTCATGGAGCCTGCCAGGCAGCTATGAAGACCTTAATGAACGCATCCTTTCCGTACTGACTCACCGGATACCAGACTGATGAAAAAACGTTATCTCTTCAGCCTGTTGGCTGTTTCCGTGGCGGCAGCCTGTCAGGCGCAGGCTGACACCTGGCCCGAGCCGGTGGGCCCTTCACAATCCGATTTCGGCGGCGTGGGTCTGATGCAGGTGCCGACGGCGCGCATGGCCAAAGAGGGCGAGTTCAGCCTCAACGCGCGCGACAACGATCAGTACCGATACTACTCCGCGTCACTGCAGCTCTTTCCCTGGCTGGAGACCACGGTGCGGTATACCGACGTGCGCACCCGTCAGTACAGTGCGGTCTCAGAATTCAGCGGCACGCAGAGCTATAAAGATAAAGCCTTCGACCTGAAACTCCGTCTGTGGCAGGAGGGCTTCTGGCTGCCGGAAGTGGCGGTGGGCACCCGCGATCTGGGCGGTACCGGTCTGTTCGACAGCGAATACCTGGTGGCGACCAAAGCATGGGGACCGTTCGACTTTACCCTGGGGCTTGGCTGGGGCTATCTCGGCAATAGCGGCACCGTGAAGAACCCCTTCTGCTCATACAGCGACAGCTATTGCCAGCGTCCGCAGGTGGGCGAAGCGGGTTCAATCAACGGCTCGCAGATGTTCCACGGTCCGACGGCGCTGTTTGGCGGCGTGGAGTATCAGACGCCCTGGCAGCCGCTGCGCCTTAAAATGGAGTATGAGGGCAACGACTACCAGAATGACTTTGCTGGCCGCCTTGAGCAGCGCAGCAAGCTCAACGTCGGCGCGATTTATCGCGTAACCGACTGGGCTGACATCAACGCCAGCTACGAACGCGGTAACACCTTTATGTTTGGTGTCACCATTCGCACCAACTTCAACGATCTGCGTCAGGCGCACATCGACAGCGAGAAGCCTTCCTACAATCCGCAGCCACAGCCTAAGTTGCTGGAGCCGACGGTGGTGGGCACTCAGCTGACCGATCTGAAATACAATGCCGGTCTTGATGGTCCGCGTATTCAGACTCAGGGTCACACGATCTATGTGTCAGGCGAGCAGACGAAGTATCGCGATACCCGTGAAGGGGTGGATCGTGCGAACCGCATCATCATGAACCACCTGCCTGACGGCATCGACACCATCAATGTCACCGAGTCGCGCTTTAACATGCCACAGGTGACGACTGAGACGCAGGTCGCCAGCCTGCGTAACAATCTGGAAGGCTATCCGCTGGGCCATGAGCAGCCACTGCAACAGACCCGCAAAGAACCGGTCGATCCGGGTACCACTGAGCAGGGGATGTTTATCCGTCAGGATCGCCTGAACTACAGTCTGTCGCCGGTGCTGAATCAGTCGGTGGGCGGCCCGGAAAGCTTCTATATGTATCAGGTCGGCGTAATGGCTAACGCTGATTACTGGCTGACGGATCACCTGCTGGTGGGCGGTAGTCTGTTTGGTAACCTCGCCAACAACTACGACAAGTTCAACTACAACGGCGCACCGGCGGATTCTTCGCTGCCGCGCGTGCGTACCCATATCCGCGACTACGTTGAGAACAACGTCTACGTCAACGATCTGCAGGCAAACTATATGGGCCACCTCGGTAACGGCTTCTATGGTCAGGTTTACGGCGGGTACCTTGAGACGATGTATGGCGGCGTGGGCGGCGAGCTGCTCTATCGTCCGGTCGATGCGAACTGGGCGGTGGGCGTCGATGCCAACTATGTCCGTCAGCGTGACTGGGACAACATGATGCAGTTTAACCGCTATAAAGCCTCAACCGGCAACCTGACGGGTTACTGGCGTCCATGGTTCATGCAGGATGTACTGGTGAAAACCAGCGTCGGTCAGTATCTGGCGAAAGATAAAGGCGTGACGGTCGATGTGTCGAAGCGCTTCGACAGTGGCGTGATGGTGGGTGTCTATGCCACCAAAACCAACGTCTCGTCTGAAGAGTATGGCGAAGGCGACTTCACCAAAGGCTTCTATATCTCTATCCCAATGGATCTGTTCACCGTGACGCCAACGCGCGGTCGCGCGCAGGTGAACTGGGTGCCGCTGACGCGTGATGGCGGTCAGATGCTGGGTCGCAAGTACCAGTTGTATGATCTGACGTCCGATCGCGACGCGCGCTTTAACTAAGCAGATGGCGGCCTCAGGGCCGTTTCATGCGGTTAACAGAAAGCAGGCTCAGGGAGCATACGCCTGAAGCAAAGCATAGCAATGAGATCGCGCCTGCTCAGGGAACCCGGTCAGATCGGAAAGGCGCTAATGCCATCCCTGGCCGCTCGGCCCGCGCCGTCCCTGGCGCGGGACGCTTTCCTCCTCTGACCGGGTTCCCTGCGCGTTGAGTTTCTTCATTGCTGCCAGATTTAACCGGAGCTGGATTTGTCAGCAGTCTGAAGCGGCCCTCAGGCCGCTTTTTTATTTAGTCCGCGTCGTAGCCGAGATTCGGCGCCAGCCAGCGCTCCACTTCCATGACCGACATCCCTTTGCGTGCCGCATAATCTTCCACCTGGTCACGCTGGATCTGCGCCACGGCGAAATAGCGGCTGTCAGGATGACTGAAGTACCAGCCAGAGACTGACGCGCCCGGCCACATGGCAAAGGATTCGGTGAGCTTCATGCCGGTCTGTTCTTCCACCGCCAGCAGACGCCAGATGGCGGCTTTCTCAGTGTGCTCCGGGCAGGCCGGATAGCCTGGCGCCGGACGTATCCCCTGATAATTTTCCCGAATCAGCTCTTCATTGCTGAGATTTTCGTTAGGCGCGAAGCCCCAGATCACCTTACGTACCCGCTCGTGCAGGTATTCGGCAAAGGCTTCCGCCAGACGGTCAGCCAGCGCTTTCACCATGATCTTGTTGTAGTCATCATGCTGACGATCGTACGCCTCCGCCAGCGCATCCTCTTCCAGCCCGCCGGTCACCGCAAAGGCCCCGAGATAATCCGCTTTGCCGCTCGATTTCGGGGCCACAAAATCCGCCAGACAGTAGTTGGCGAAGTCGGTTTTTTCGGTCTGCTGGCGTAAGTGATGACTCACACACAAAATCTCATCACGCCGCTCATCACTGTAGAGATGAATATCATCGCCGACACGGTTAGCCGGAAAAATACCGACCACGCCACGTGGCTTCAGCAGCGACTGCTGGCTTAATCTGTCGAGCATCGCATTGGCATCGGCAAACAGACGCTGCGCCTCTTCACCCACCACCTCATCCTCCATGATGCGGGGATATTTGCCCGCCAGCGACCAGGTCATAAAGAACGGCGTCCAGTCGATGTAGTTGCGCAGCGTTTCAATGCTGGCCTCCACCTGACTGACCCCGGGACGATGCGGCACGGGTGGCGTGTAACTCTCCCAGTCAATTGAGGTGGCGTTATCGCGCGCCGCCTGCAGCGAGACCGGCGGTGTGCGCGGCTTTTTGCGTGCATGCTGAATGCGCACGGTCTCGTACTCTTTGCGGGTTCGGGCGACGAAATCCTCTTTTAAGGTGGCGGAGAGCAGCGACGACACCACGCCAACGGTGCGTGAGGCGTTCTGCACGTAGACCGTCGGGCCACTGTAATGCTGCTCAATTTTGACAGCGGTATGCGCCTTCGAGGTGGTCGCGCCGCCAATCAGCAGTGGTAAGGTAAAGCCCTGACGCTCCATCTCTTTCGCCATGTTGACCATCTCATCCAGCGACGGCGTAATCAGGCCTGATAAGCCGATGATGTCCGCATTCACTTCGCGCGCCGTTTTGAGAATTTTTTCGCCCGGCACCATCACGCCAAGGTCAATGATTTCGTAGTTATTACACTGCAGCACCACGCCGACAATATTTTTCCCGATGTCGTGCACGTCGCCTTTGACCGTGGCCAGCACGATTTTACCGTTGCTGCGCCCCGCCTCTTTGCTGGCTTCGATAAAGGGTTCCAGATACGCCACCGCCTGCTTCATCACGCGCGCCGATTTCACCACCTGCGGCAGGAACATCTTGCCCTCACCGAACAGGTCACCGACGACGTTCATGCCGGACATCAGCGGGCCTTCAATCACCTCTATCGGCCGTGGTACCTGCTGGCGCGCCTCTTCGGTATCCTGCTCGATAAACTCGGTGATCCCCTTGACCAGCGAATACTCCAGCCGTTTCACCACGTCCCAGCTGCGCCATTCCGCGAGCTGTTTTTCCTGCGAGCCATCGCTTTTGCCGCCACGGTATTTCTCCGCCAGCGCCAGCAGCCGCTCGGTGCCATCATCCCGCCGGTTAAGAATCACATCCTCTACCGCCTCGCGCAGTTCTGCCGGCAAATCATCATAAATCGCCAGCTGGCCTGCGTTGACGATGCCCATATCCATGCCTTTACGGATGGCGTAATAGAGAAAGACGGCATGTATCGCTTCACGCACCGGATCGTTGCCACGGAATGAAAACGATACGTTGGAGACGCCGCCGGAGATCATCGCATGGGGAAGCTCGCGCTTGATATCTTCGCAGGCACCAATGAAATCCATGGCGTAGTTATTGTGTTCGTCGATGCCGGTGGCGACCGCAAAGATGTTGGGGTCGAAGATAATATCTTCCGGCGGGAAACCGACCTGTTCGGTGAGGATCCGGTAAGCACGGCGGCAGATCTCAATTTTTCGGGCGCGGGTATCCGCCTGACCGACTTCGTCAAACGCCATGACCACCATCGCCGCGCCGTAACGCCGGACCTGATGCGCATGATGAATAAAGGCCGCTTCACCCTCTTTCATCGAAATTGAGTTCACGATCCCTTTGCCCTGAATGCACTGCAACCCTTTCTCAATCACCTCCCATTTTGAGGAGTCGATCATGATCGGCACGCGGGCGATATCCGGTTCGCCAGCAATCAGATTCAGAAAGCGTACCATCGCCGCCTCGGCGTCGAGCATGCCTTCATCCATGTTGATGTCGATGATCTGCGCGCCGCTCTGCACCTGCTGCAGCGCCACTTCCAGCGCTTCGTTATACTTCTCTTCTTTGATCAGCCGTTTAAATTTTGCCGAGCCGGTGACGTTGGTGCGCTCACCGACGTTAACAAACAGTGACTCTGCGGTGATGTTAAGCGGCTCCAGACCGGAGAGACGGCAGGCCACCGGGATCGTCGGCAACTGACGCGGTGCGACGCCTTCAACCGCCGCCACCATGGCAGCGATATGTTGCGGTGTGGTGCCACAGCAGCCGCCAATAATGTTCAGGAATCCGGCGGTGGCCCATTCACCAATCTGCTGCGCCATCAGTTCCGCATCCAGATCATATTCGCCAAAGGCATTGGGCAGACCGGCGTTGGGATGGGCGGTCACGTAGCCTTCAGCGATGCGCGACAGTTCCGCCACATACTGACGAAGCTCGTCGGGTCCCAGTGCGCAGTTCAGGCCAAAAGAGAGCGGTTCGGCGTGACGCAGCGAGTTGTAAAAAGCTTCGGTGGTCTGGCCGGAGAGCGTTCGGCCGGAGGCGTCGGTGATAGTGCCGGAGATCATCAGCGGCAGCGCCACGCCAAGCGCTTCCATCTCGGTCTGGACCGCATAGATAGCCGCCTTGGCATTCAGCGTATCGAACACCGTTTCAATCATGATGATGTCGGAACCGCCCTCCACCAGCGCGCGGGTCGATTCGCGGTACGCCTCCACCAGCTGATTAAAAGTGACGTTACGGTAGGCAGGATCGTTGACGTCGGGTGAGATCGAGCAGGTGCGGTTGGTCGGGCCGAGCACACCCGCGACATAACGCGGACGATCCGGCGTTTTCGCCGTCCACGCATCGGCGCAGGCTCGCGCCAGGCGGGCCGCTTCAAAATTGATCTCCGCCGATAAACTTTCCATCTGGTAATCCGACATCGCAATCGACGTGGCGTTAAAGGTGTTGGTTTCGAGGATATCCGCACCCGCCGCCAGATAGGCGTCGTGGATCTCGCGGATCACTGCCGGTTTACTCAGCACCAGCAGATCGTTATTGCCTTTGAGATCGCAGGGCCAGTCAGCAAAACGGCTGCCGCGATAATCCTCTTCTTCCAGCTTATAGCTCTGGATCATGGTGCCCATACCCCCATCCAGCACCATAATGCGTTGTGCGAGCTGCTGTTTTAACGCGTCGATTTTATTGCTCACTGTTGCCCCATTCACGTCAGTCTGCTGGCGGAAAAGCCCGTTTTTCATTCTGGCACAAGCTGGTCAGGCGACAAAGTAACCTCGAATGAGAGTTTTTCAGGTCACGGCTGTACAGGTCTGACCAGAAAACCAGCGTTTGCAAAGCGCGCGATTAAAACGAAAATGATTTCCACAATGTAAAAGGAGAACAATGATGGCAACCCCGGTTCCTGTTAAGCGCGGCAAGAAACCCCGTGGCACCCCTGTCGCCGCACCCGCGGGCGGTCAGGTGCAATCGCTGACCCGCGGCCTGACGCTGCTGGAGCTGATTGCTGACTCACATGGCAGCGTAGCGCTGACCGAGCTGGCTCAGCAGGCGGGTTTGCCTAACTCCACCACGCATCGCCTGCTCAGCACCATGCAGCAGCAGGGTTTTGTCCGGCAGGTGGGCGATCTCGGGCTGTGGACGATCGGCGCACACGCCTTCGTGGTCGGCAGCAGTTTCCTGCAGAGCCGTAACCTGCTGGCGCTGGTACACCCGGTGCTGCGTAGCCTGATGGAGCAGTCCGGTGAAACGGTGAATCTGGCGGTGCTGGATCTCAGCGATCACCAGGCGGTGATCATTGATCAGGTGCAGTGTACCCAGCTGATGCGAATGTCTGCGCCGATTGGCGGCAAGCTGCCGATGCATGCGTCTGGCGCAGGCAAAGCATTTCTGGCCCACCTGGGCGATGAGCAGGTCACCGCCCTGCTGCATCAGAAAGGATTGCATTACTACACGCAGAAAACCCTGATGTCACCGCAGAGTCTGAAAGAGAATCTGGCGCTGGTGCGCAAAGCGGGCTTCTCATTTGATGATGAAGAGCATGCGCTTGGACTACGCTGTGTCGCCGCGCCAATCTATGACGAACATGGCGAGGCGTTTGCCGCGCTCTCCATCTCCGGCCCCATCGCCCGCATGACTGACGATCGGATTACTGAATTAGGTGCACTGGTCATCCGCGAAGCGCGCCAGGTTACGCTGGCGTACAGCGGTCGTTAACTTTATCTGCGCCATAGCAGACGCTGAAACGCTGCGTCTGCCGCCAGGCGATCACCTCTTCCACATGACCCTGGGCGATGCGCTGCTGCTGCGCGCGCCACCAGCGGGCGTCGAATATCTCCGGATGCAGTTGCAACAGCAATGCGCCGGTAGCGGCTTCACTGCATAACGCATAGCGGAAGGTTTCCGGGAAGACATCGTCCGGCCCGACGCTGTACCAGGGCTCGGCGCTGAGTTCATCCTCCTCATAGCGCGCCGCGGGCACATCCCGGAAGTGCAGCTCCTGCATCGGGCGAATCTCATCGTAATCGTAAAAAATCACCCGGCCATGGCGCGTGATGCCGAAGTTTTTAAACAGCATGTCTCCGGGAAAGATATTGGCCGCCGCCAGCTGTCGGATGGCATTGCCATACTCTTCAATCGCGTGACGCCGCTCTGCGGCATTCGCCTGGGCCAGGTAGAGATTAAGCGGCTGCATACGGCGCTCCAGCCACAGGTGACGAATAATCAGGCGATCGCCTTCGATATGCAGCTTCTCAGCCACGCAGGCGTGGAGTTCTGCCAGCAGCGCCGGTGAGATGCGCGACAGCGGCAGCGCAAACTGCTCGAACTCCTGCGTATCCGCCATACGTCCCACGCGATCGTGCTCTTTGACCTGCTGATAACAGGCGCGGACCTGCGCTTCCGTCACCTCTTTTTGCGGCGCGAAGCGATCCCTGATGACCTTGAACACCCAGTCAAAGCCCGGCAGCGTGAAGACCAGCATCACCATGCCGCGCACGCCGGGTGCGATCTCAAAGGCCGTCTCATTCTCTGCCAGCGCCTGAAGATATTCGCGATAGCTCTCGGTTTTACCGTGCTTCTGGCAGCCAATCGCCATATAGCGCTCCGCCAGGGTTTTGCCAGGCAGTATCGGTTGCAGCCAGGCAACCAGCGCCGCAGGCACCGGCGCATAAACCATGAAATAGGCGCGGGCAAAACCAAACACAATGCTGGCGTCATTCACATCGGTCAGACAGGTGTCGATCCATAGTTCGCCCGTTTCACTGCGCTGGATCGGCAGCAGACAGGGCAAGATGCCCTCCGGCAGATGCAGGCGCGCCACCAGCCAGGCAGTTTTGTTACGATAGAAGAGTTCACTGTTAACCTCGAGCCAGCCCTGGTTCAGCCGGGGAAAATGCGACTGCAGGTGGCGGACAATCCAGCCGACGTCGCGAGCGCGCTGCTGCCACGGCAACGTCAGCGGTAAATCGCTCAACACCTGATCCACCAGTGCCAGCCAGCCCCGCTCCGACTGATAACGGCGCGATAACGGGCGCAAAGGTGTGACCGGCGCGGTCAGGGATTGAGAGCTGAAGATAAACAGCCGGTCCGGCTGCAGATCGGCATGTCCATGTAACCGGCAGTAGACGGAATTAAAGAAGCTTTCGGCAATTTCATGCCGTGGATAGCCGGGCAGCAGGCTTTGATAGTGGTCCTTAACCCGCAGCCAGAACATCTCATCCCAGCTGGCCGCACCGTTCAGCACCCGCAATTGATCGGCAACCAGGCTGACGTGATGATCATAGAGATGAATGCGGGCCTTCATGGCATGCTGCACCGCCTGCCATTCCGCCTGCTCAAACCGCTGCTGCGCGCCAGCAGTGATGTCGAGAAAGCGACCATACTGTGCATCAAAACCCTGCAGGATAGTGTGGGCGATCAATGATTCGCGTGGCGGCATAATCAGCTCCGGTAAACGCCCGCCCGCGGTTTGCGGACGGGGAATCAGTCAGAGGAAAAGGGTCAGAACTGATGCTCTTCGGTCGAACCGGTGAGCGCGGTGACCGAGGACTTACCGCCCTGAATGATATTAGTCACCTGATCAAAATAGCCGGTGCCCACCTCCTGCTGATGCGAAGAGAAGCTGTAACCGCGATCGCGGGCAGCGAACTCAGGCTGCTGAACCTTTTCAACATAGTGACGCATCCCTTCGCCCTGGGCGTAGGCGTGGGCCAGATCGAACATGTTGAACCACATGCTGTGGATGCCCGCCAGCGTGATGAACTGGAAGCGATAGCCCATGTCGCTGAGCGCATGCTGAAACTTCGCGATGGTGCGGTCATCGAGGTTCTTCTTCCAGTTGAACGACGGTGAACAGTTGTAGGCCAGCAGCTTGCCGGGGAAACGCGCATGAATGGCGTCGGCAAAGCGCTGCGCCATCGCCAGATCCGGCGTTGAGGTTTCACACCACAGGATGTCAGCATAAGGTGCATAGGCCAGCCCGCGACTGATCGCCTGTTCAATGCCAGCGTGGGTGCGGAAGAAGCCTTCTGCCGTCCGGTCGCCCTGGATAAAGGGACGATCGTATTCATCGCAGTCTGAGGTAATCAGGTTAGCGGCGTCGGCATCAGTTCGTGCCAGCAGCACGGTTGGCACGCCCATTACATCGGCAGCCAGCCGTGCCGCCACCAGTTTCTGAATGGCTTCCTGAGTCGGTACCAGAACTTTGCCGCCCATGTGACCGCATTTTTTTACCGCCGCCAGCTGATCTTCGAAGTGGACCGCCGCCGCGCCCGCCTGAATCATCGCCTTCATCAGCTCATACGCATTCAGCACGCCGCCAAAACCGGCTTCAGCATCGGCCACAATTGGCAGGAAGAAATCGGTGTGGCGGCTGTCCCCCGCTTCAATGCCGCTGGACCACTGAATCTGATCGGCGCGCTGAAAGGTCTGATTAATGCGCGTCACCACTTCCGGCACCGAGTTCACCGGGTAGAGGGACTGATCGGGATACATCTGCCCCGCCACGTTGGCATCCGCCGCTACCTGCCAGCCAGAAAGGTAGATCGCTTCGATGCCCGCTTTGGCCTGCTGCAGTGCCTGCCCGCCGCTCAGCGCACCCAGGCTATTGATATACCCTTTCTTCGCCTCGCCATTCAGCAACGCCCATAATTTTTCCGCACCGCGCTCTGCCAGCGTACAGGCGGGCAAGACCGAGCCGCGCAGATTGACGACCTCTGCTGCGCTGTAAGGGCGGGTAATGCCCTGCCAGCGTGCGGTCTGCCAGAGTTGTTCCAGTTGATCGATTTGTTGAGTACGTGTCATGGCAATAGCTCCTCTGTTCAGGGGATCAGGCGATAGCCTGGCAGGGTAAGAAAGGAAACCAGCTCGCGCTCGGTGGTGATCTGAGCCATCAACTGCGCCGCGTCGTCATAGCGACCGGCGCTGAAGTGGGCTTCGCCCAGCGCGTTTTGCAGCAGATGCAGCTCTTCGTTAAGCCAGCGCAGAAACAGTTCAGCTGTGACCTGCTGGCCGTTGTTCAGCATTTGCTGATGATGAATCCATTGCCAGATTGAGGTGCGTGCGATCTCAGCGGTGGCGGCATCCTCCATCAGTCCGTCAATCGGGACACAGCCGTTACCGCTGATCCACGCCTCAAGGTATTGCAGCGCAACACGGATGTTGGCGCGCATACCGGCTTCGGTGCGCTCACCCTGACAGGGCGCCAGCAGCTGCTCCGCAGTGATCGGCGCATCCTCTTCCCGCATGACCTGCAGCTGGTTTGGCCGGTCGCCCAGCGCAGCGTTGAAGACCGCCATCGCGGTATCTGCCAGACCAGGATGAGCAATCCAGGTGCCGTCATGCCCGTTACCTGCCTCCCGCTGCTTATCTTCCGTCACGCGCTGCAGTACCCAGGCATTGCGCGTGGGATCTTTAGCGGGGATCAGCGCTGACATCCCGCCCATCGCAAAAGCCCCCCGCCGATGACAGGTTTTAATCAGCAGTCGCGAATAAGCGTCCAGAAACGGCTGAGACATGGTGACGGACTGGCGATCCGGCAGCACGCGATCCGCATGCTGTTTCAGGGTTTTGATATAGCTGAAGATGTAATCCCAGCGGCCACAGTTGAGGCCAACAATGTGATCGCGCAGATTCCACAGGATCTCATCCATCTGAAACACGGCGGGTAAGGTTTCGATCAGGACAGTGGCTTTGATCGTGCCACGCGGCAGATCAAACTGATCCTCGCTGAAACTGAAGATCTCACGCCACCAGGCGATCTCCTGCCAGCTCTCGGTTTTCGGCAGATAGAAATAAGGCCCGCTGCCTTTGGCCAGTAACGGCCGGACGTTGTGGAAGAAATAGAGCGCGAAATCAAACAGCCCGCCCGGAATTGCCTTCCCCTGCCAGCTGACATGTTTTTCTGACAGATGCAGACCACGCACCCGGCACATCAGTACCGCAGGGGTAGCGCCGAGCTGATAAATTTTGCCTTTGTCGCTGGTATAACTCAGGGTGCCCTGTACTGCTTCGCGCAGTGTCAGCTGCCCTTCAATCAACTTCGACCACTCCGGAGACAGCGAATCCTCAAAGTCGGCCATAAAGACTTTAACGTTTGAGTTCAGGGCGTTAATCACCATTTTCCGATCGGGTGGGCCGGTGATCTCGACCCGACGATCTTCTAAATCTGCCGGAATAGATTGAATACGCCATTCACTGGCTCTTATGGAAGCCGTTTCCATATTGAAGTCTGGCAGATAGCCCTGGTCATATTGCTGCTGACGCTGCTGGCGAGCCGATAACAGCACTTCGCGTTGCGGTGCAAAGCGTGCGACCAGCGTCTCTAAAAAAGAAACAGCCTCGGGCGTTAACAGTTGCTGTTCTGCATGGCTAAAGGGCTGGCTGAAAATCAGGGTATGGCTGATCACTGAGTCTGTCATGCTGGCGTTCTCCTGTATTCAAAGGATCGAAAGCAGCGGATCCACACGGTGTTTATTTTGTGAGCTACAGGATCAGAGCATAAGCATTTATTTTTTTAAATCAAAAACTATTTCCATTTTTAAATACAAAACAACCTATCCTGATGTTTTATCTGAAATAAAACTTTAATCCATTAAAGGAATCGCTTTCAGTTAACGTTTTAAAGGCGAAAAAAAACCGTGTTGCCATCGGCTAACACGGTTCAGTTGATCTTCAGACGGGACTATTCCAGCGTTGGGTTCATGTGACGCAAATCGAACGGCGTGATCTGGTAAACGTAGTAGTTGAGCCAGTTCGAGAACAGCAGATTGCCGTGACTGCGCCAGGTGGCGCGGGGTGGCAATACCGGATTATCCTGCGGGAAATAGTTATAAGGGACTTCCGGATTCACCCCCGCTTCATAATCGCGATGATACTCACCAGACAACGTCAGGGCATCATATTCCGGGTGACCGGTAACAAACACCAGACGTTTGTCTTTACTCGCCATCAGATAGGCACCGGTTTGTTCCGATTCAGCAAACAGCTCAAGATCGGTGTAATCCGTAATCAAATGGGTGGGGAAATCAGCATAGCGTGAGTGCGGTGCGAGGAAATTATCATCAAAACCACGGGTCAGTAACGCATGGGGATGCAGTATCTGATGCTCATAGACACCAGACAGTTTGTTATGCCGGGTTTGCTTGGGAATGCCATACAGAATGTTAAGCGCAGCCTGAACCGCCCAACAGACAAACAGGGTTGAGGTGACATGCTCATTTGCCCAGTGCAGAACGCGCTGAATCTGTGGCCAGTAAGCGACATCATTAAAATCAACCAGCCCGAGTGGTGCACCTGTCACGATTAAGCCATCGTAGTTATCATGCTGGATATCTTCAAAATTGCAGTAGAAGTTGTTGAGGTGCTCAGTGGGCGTATTGCGTGACTCGCGGCTGTCGATGCGCAGCAGCTGAATATCGATCTGTAAGGGCGAGTTGGAAAGCAGACGCAGAAACTGATTCTCCGTTTCGATCTTTTTCGGCATCAGATTCAGTATGAGCACTTTAAGCGGGCGGATCTCCTGAACACTGGCGCGCGACGATGTCATCACAAAGACATTTTCGTCACGCAAAAAATTCACTGCCGGTAATTCGTCGGGAACCCTGATTGGCATAACCTGCTCACCTCTTACAACCATATAAACGTTTAGACATCTGGATGCCCAACATTAGCTTGTTCGTTGTAAGATGTCGAGGTTTGATGCAGAAAATGAAAATGTTTCAGCTTAACGTGGCAAAGTGCAGACGTAAAAAAGCCCCGCACTTTCGTGCGGGGCTTCTTCACTTATTTAATGCCTGGCAGTTCCCTACTCTCGC
>NZ_JALNPO010000057.1:0-247 GCF_024520895.1 Pantoea sp. Fr-CA_6
CCCTTGTATTGATTGACCAGCGACTCGGCAGTGTCGAGGGTCTGCTTGGCGATGCTGTCCTCGGCAAACAAGCCTCGGTAACGCTGCACGTCGAGCTGAGCGTTCTTGAGCAGCGCCTGGTTGGTGGCCAGCGTACCTTCGGCCTGCTGCAACGCCACCTGATAGCTGCGCGGATCGATTTCAGCCAGCAGATCACCCGCCTTGACCATCTGCCCTTCCTGGAAATAAATCTTCACCAGCTCCCCTG
>NZ_JALNPO010000058.1:0-244 GCF_024520895.1 Pantoea sp. Fr-CA_6
GTCCTGCCTATAGATGGTGTTTCCATGCTTTTGCGACATTTGCGTTATCTGCTCGCCGTTGCCGATCACGGCGGCTTCACCCGCGCCGCCGAAGCGCTGCACGTGTCGCAGCCGACGTTGTCGCAGCAGATTAGGCAACTGGAAGAAACCCTCGGCGTGAGCTTGTTCGATCGCACCTCACGCACTGTGAAACCGACCGATGCCGGCGCGGCATACATTGAATGCGCACGCCGCGTACTGGTGG
>NZ_JALNPO010000059.1:0-243 GCF_024520895.1 Pantoea sp. Fr-CA_6
GTGTAATTCATGCGTGGGCGGTCGATATTCGCCCAGGATAACTCCTACTCAGGATGATAGATGAGGTTACCGTCGTCCCACTTAACGTAGTAGCCGGCTGGTGCGTTTCCCTGCTCAAAGACGTTGATGATTTCGCCTCTTATCTCCCCGGATTTATGTTTAACGATGCTGCCTTTTGGAAATTTCAACATGGTCGCTACCTCATACTGCCCGGCAATAAATCACCCGTGATCATGTTACTGA
>NZ_JALNPO010000060.1:0-242 GCF_024520895.1 Pantoea sp. Fr-CA_6
GTGAAGTATAGTCAGTTGAACGTGACTGACCCCATGACTCAGATCAAGACCGTGGTCATGCAAAACGGCAGATGGGACAACGCAGTGGTCAATGCCAAACCGCAGTATGTGATGGACGACGGACTGCAATGGCTACACAACCGCAATTTTATCTTCAACGGCGGCAACGAATATCGGAAGTTCGAGATGCTCGACGTCAACCACCCTTCTATGGGACTAGAGCGTATCGACTGGGACGGCAG
>NZ_JALNPO010000061.1:0-241 GCF_024520895.1 Pantoea sp. Fr-CA_6
AACCTGCAGATATTCCGTGCTGTCCTGATTATGACTGTCTAACACTTAAGCAACCCGACGCAGATCGGCAAACAGGGTTTTGCCCACTTCAACCAGCGAATGATCCGCTTCTCCGCAGCCTACGGCAATTTTCTGGTCCGGTTTACGCCCATCCAGCACAACCCGGATCCAGTTTATACGGGTGCATTGCAACTCATCTGCACTCATTTCCGGCGCATTGGCCAGGGTACACCAGATCAGG
>NZ_JALNPO010000062.1:0-239 GCF_024520895.1 Pantoea sp. Fr-CA_6
TTTCAGCCGAGCACCCGTTCCAGAGTCCGCGAAACCCCAACCTCGCGCAAACTCTGGCAGCACCACTCGAATGCCGCAACAAACTCCGCCGACTTCGGTATCGCCGTGCCGAAAATCTCCTCCACGCCCAACAGGCGCTCGGTGATCAACTCATCGTCCGCCACCAATCCCTGGCAGAAAGCCGCTCGCGGATCCGGAATCGAATACGTATCGCCATTCTCATCCACGCCCTTCAGATA
>NZ_JALNPO010000063.1:0-238 GCF_024520895.1 Pantoea sp. Fr-CA_6
GTACAGGTAAGAGCACAGAAAAAAACCTGACTTTGCATGCGCCTCTTCGGTGTAGGCAGATAACCCGCCAGAGCGCAGGCAGAAGATGCCGCACTGGGAAAAACAATACGCGATGGCCATGGAGCCGACAGCGGTGACGATCCATGACAACAATGAAACAGCCCCGAGTTGGGCCATGCTCGTCGGCAACATGATGATGCCTGAGCCCATCATGTTCACCGTCACCAGTGTGGTGAGC
>NZ_JALNPO010000006.1:0-306594 GCF_024520895.1 Pantoea sp. Fr-CA_6
GGAATAGCTCAGTTGGTAGAGCACGACCTTGCCAAGGTCGGGGTCGCGAGTTCGAGTCTCGTTTCCCGCTCCAGATTTAACATCACCCTCATTTCAGTCCGTTATCCGACTGTTTTACGTCGCGTGATTTTGATTGTTTCATGAAGGTTATCCACAGCACTGCACCCCATCATCTGCGCCTGTTACGGCGATCTGTAAATGGCTTTTGAACAGAGTTATCCACAACCTTGCAGGTTAACCGAAGCGATAGCCTCATTATTAAATAAACACAACTTTTATATAAGTTGTTGATATTTATCATTATGAAAATATTTCAATTTGTTATCTAACAGCAAAATCAGCGTTGTTGCAGTTGAATGACAACAGCTTTTTATTTTTATTCACAGCATGTGGAAAACGATAATTCGCGATCAAGCTGTTCAATCACGCATCACGCGGTAAACCCTTCTCTACTGCACGAACCAGGCGCTTCTGCTGGGCAGGTTGCACTTCAACCACGAGTTGCTCGCGTTTCTGCTGCTGCTGCGTGATTGCCCACAGAATATGTTCATCCAGCAGGTCACTTTCACCGAGTCGTTGTTCCAGTACCTGAACGATTTCGGGCGACCAGGGCGCGTTACCCAGCGCCACTGCAATATTACGCAGCCAGCGTAAATGACCAATGCGGCGAATCGCTGAGCCTTCAGTGATGCGTAAAAACTTCGCTTCATCCCATTGAAACAGATCGATCAGCTCAGGGGCGTGTAGCGCCGCTCGCGGTGAAAAGTCGCTTTCGTCACTGAGTTGTCCATAGCGATTCCACGGACAGATCAGCTGGCAGTCATCACAGCCATATATCCGGTTGCCCATCAGCGGGCGAAATTCTTCCGGGATCGCGCCTTCCAGCTCAATGGTGAGATAGGAAATACAGCGCCTGGCATCCACGACGTAGGGCTCAACGATCGCGCTGGTGGGGCAGATGGTCATGCAGGCGACACAGCGGCCACACTGCTCCTGCTGCGGTGTATCTACCGGCAGCGGAATATCGATCAGCAGTTCGCCGAGGAAAAACCATGAGCCTGCTTCCCGATTCAGTATCAGCGAATGTTTGCCGGTCCAGCCGAGTCCCGCTTTGGCCGCCAGCGGCCGCTCAAGCAGCGGGGCCGAATCCACAAACGGGCGAAAATTAAGCTCGCCACAATGCTGCTGGATCATTTCTCCGAGCTTTTTCAGTCGATTGCGCAATACTTTGTGGTAATCACGACCTAATGCATAACGGCTGACATAGCCCAGCTGGGGATTTTTCAACGTGCTGGCAAAGGCGGCTTTGGCCGGAAGGTAGTTCATGCGAACGCTGATAACGCGCAGCGTGCCGGGCAGCAGTTCATGAGGACGCGCCCGCATCATGCCGTGTCGCGCCATCCACTCCATCTCGCCATGATACTGCTTATCCAGCCACGCCTGCAGGCGCGGCTCTTCCGCACTGAGATCGGTATCGGTGATGCCGACCTGCTGAAAGCCGAGATCCAATCCCCACTGTTTAATCTGTTGTGCGAATTGATGAAGATCGAGAGGGTATGACATGAGTAACCAGGATTCGAAGAAAAACAGCCGCAGTTTACCATATTCTGTCTGGCCTGCGCAGGCTGTGGCCCAGCTTGAGCAACAGGGGGCCGATGCGCTCGGCATTACGCTGTATGAGCTGATGCAGCGTGCCGGACAGGCCGCTTACGAGCATCTGACTGCGCACTGGCCAGAGGCCAGCCACTGGCTGATTCTGTGTGGTCACGGCAACAACGGTGGCGATGGTTATGTGCTGGCGCGACTGGGACAGGCGGCGGGCAAAACCGTTACGCTGCTGGCGTGCGAAAGTGAAAAAGCGTTGCCGGAAGAGGCGCAGCGTGCACGGGACGCGTGGCTGGATGCGGGCGGTGAAATTCATGCGGCCGATGCGGTCTGGCCAGAGCAGATCGATGTGATTGTGGATGCGCTGCTGGGAACCGGCAGTCATCGTGCGCCCGAAGAACCCTATGCCACGCTGATCCAGCAGGCGAACGCTCATGCGGCGCCGAAACTTGCCATTGATATGCCTTCCGGTTTATCAGCCCGCAATGGCACCGCGCCCGGTGAGGTAATTAATGCCAGCCATACGCTGAGTGTGGTCGCTCTTAAACCGGGCCAGATCACTGGCAAAGCGCGAGATTACATTGGAGAGCTTTACTATGCCGATCTCGGCCTGGCCGCTTTTCTGGCGGGCGAAGTAGCTCCCATCGCGCGTTATGATGCCAGCGCATTAACCCGCTGGCTCAAGCCGCGCAAACCAACCTCGCACAAGGGCAGTCATGGCCGGCTGCTGGTAGTGGGGGGCGATGCCGGTACCGCTGGCGCGGTGCGGATGACGGCAGAAGCGGCGTTGCGCAGCGGTAGTGGGTTAGTGCGAGTACTTACTCACAAAGATAATATTATTCCGATCCTGACCGCCCGGCCCGAAATTATGGTCGATGAACTGACCGATGAGCGCCTGACGGAGGCGCTGGAGTGGGCCGATGTCATTGCGATAGGGCCCGGTCTGGGTCAGCGCGACTGGGGAAAGCGTGCGCTGAAGCGGGTAGCGAGCAGTGAAAAGCCGATGCTTTGGGACGCGGATGCACTTAACCTGCTGGCAATCAGTGCGGAGAAACGTCAGAATCGCATTATTACGCCGCATCCTGGAGAAGCGGCGCGTTTGCTGAATACCGAGACCAGTGAAATTGAGAGTGACCGCTTACATGCAGCGCAGACATTGGCGCAGCGTTATGGTGGCGTAGTGGTACTGAAAGGCGCCGGTACGCTGATTGCCAGCGAGCAAGGTGAAATGGCCTTTGCTGACGTGGGCAATGCCGGAATGGCCTCCGGCGGTATGGGCGATCTCCTGAGTGGAATCATCGCCTCGCTGGTGGGCCAGAAACTGACGCTGTTTGATGCGGCCTGCGCCGGCTGCGTTGCACATGGTGCCGCGGCCGATGCGGTCGCTGCGGAACGTGGTACGCGCGGTATGCTGGCAACTGATTTACTGGATCTGCTGTGGCAGTTTGTTAATCCTGAGATGAATAAAGAAGCATGAAGACCTGTGTTATCTCTTTGCCCGATGAGGCGGCTACGCTCAGTTTGGGCGCTCAGCTGGCGCGCGCCTGTGGCAGCGCGGCAGTGATTTATCTCTATGGCGATCTGGGGGCGGGTAAAACCACCTTCAGCCGCGGCTTTCTGCAGGCGCTGGGCCATCAGGGCAACGTCAAAAGCCCTACTTACACGCTGGTTGAGCCTTACACGCTGGACGACCGCACACTTTATCACTTCGACCTCTATCGTCTTGCCGATCCTGAAGAGCTTGAATTCATGGGCATCCGCGACTATTTCAGCGGCGATGCTATCTGCCTGGTTGAATGGCCGCAGCAGGGCGCCGGTTTTCTGCCGCCGCCCGATCTCACGCTAACGCTGCGTTACGTGGGTGAGGCGCGTGAAGCGGAACTGACGGCACAATCCTCGTCGGGCCAGCAATGGCTTGAACAATTTGGTCAGGGCAGGGATCAGGCATGATGTCACGGATGAAAATAGCGCTGGTGACACTGTTGCTGCTGGTCTGTACACCCCTGTTTGCCGCCACCCTGTCGGATATCAAAGTCGCTAATGGCGACAGCCAGGCAACCATCACCCTGAACTTTGCCGGACAACCTGTCTATGGCTTCTTCCCGCTGCGCAATCCTGACCGTGTGGTGCTTGATGTGCGCCAGAGCGGCGTGGTTCAGGGGCTGCCGTTAAATTTCAGCGGCGAAAACATCGTAAAGCGAATTCGCACCAGCACCCCGAAAGATAAACAGAGCGTGCGGCTGGTGTTTGAGCTGACGCAGGCGGGTAAAACCCGGGCGGTCACCCAGCGCAATGGCAACAGCTACAGCGTGGTCTTCACCATTACCGGTAAGCCGCCTGCTGTTACGCGCAGTGTGCCTGCGCCGGTAACGGCCCCGACGCGCGTGCCCACCCAGAGTGCCGCAGCGGCGAACCCCTTTAATTCGAATCCGGTGACGTCCGTGACCAGCACAGCCAGCACCGTGAGTCCTGGCCGGGCCGTCAGCCAGAACGATACCGTGATTGTGGCGATTGATGCCGGACATGGCGGTCAGGATCCCGGCGCTATCGGGCAGCGCGGACTGAAAGAGAAGAACGTCACAATCGCAATTGCACGTAAACTGCGGGTGTTGCTGAATAACGATCCGATGTTTAAAGGCGTCCTGACACGTGATGGCGACTATTTTATCTCGGTTATGGGCCGCTCCGACGTGGCGCGTAAAGCCAACGCCAACGTGCTGGTTTCAATTCATGCTGACGCTGCGCCGAGCCATGCGGCGACCGGTGCATCGGTCTGGGTATTATCAAACCGCCGGGCCAATAACGAGATGGCTAACTGGCTGGAGCAGAAAGAGAAACAGTCTGAGCTGCTGGGCGGCGCAGGTGACCTGCTGGCTAACAGTCAGGCCGACCCCTACCTCAGCCAGGCAGTACTTGACCTGCAATTCGGTCACTCGCAGCGGGTCGGTTATGACATCGCCCAGAAAGTGTTGCAGCAGATGCGCAGCGTGACATCGCTGCATAAACGTCTGCCTGAGCATGCCAGTCTTGGCGTGCTGCGTTCACCCGATATTCCTTCTTTGCTGGTGGAAACCGGCTTTATCAGTAATTCCTCGGAGGAGCGACTGCTTGGCAGTAGCGCACACCAGGATAAGATTGCGCAGTCGATCTATAAAGGTCTGCGCACTTATTTCCTGGCGCACCCGCTGCAATCCATCCCAAAGGAGGAAAACCGGCCGCTGGGCTCGTCGCCAGCGGTTAACGTCGCCAGCAACCCGGCGACCGGGGTGACGCAATATACCGGCGTAACTCAGCGCCATACGGTTACGCGCGGTGAGACACTCTCCGGGATTGCCGCGAAGTATGGCGTCAGCATGTCGACCCTGCGTGAAATGAACACCCTGAAGCGGGATGTGGTATGGGTCGGACAGCGGTTGAAAGTGCCGGCCAGTGCGGCCGCTAGCCGCACCACGCGCGCCACGCCACGCGGCGTTGTGCGTCATAAAGTGGTTGTGGGGGATTCACTGACCGGCATTGCCGCACATTATGGCGTCAGCCCGAAAGCGATAATGCAGACCAATAATCTGAAATCGACCAACGTCATGTTGGGGCAGAACCTGAAAATCCCTGCATCCTGATTGTTTGCCCGGCCGCTGCGCCGGGCGGCCAGCTAAAAGGAAAACCATGCCGATACAAATTTTACCGCCCCAACTTGCAAACCAGATTGCGGCGGGTGAAGTGGTTGAACGTCCTGCATCGGTTGTAAAAGAGCTGGTGGAGAACAGCCTGGATGCTGGTGCAACGCGCATTGACGTTGATATTGAAAAGGGTGGCGCAAAGCTTATCCGCATCCGTGACAACGGCTGCGGCATCGTGAAAAGCGAGCTGTCGATGGCGCTGGCCCGACACGCCACCAGTAAAATCGCCTCACTGGATGATCTGGAAGCGATCATGAGCCTGGGTTTTCGCGGTGAAGCGCTCGCCAGTATCAGTTCTGTCTCCCGCCTGACCTTAACCTCACGTACCGCCGATCAAACCGAAGCCTGGCAGGCCTATGCGGAAGGGCGTGATATGACGGTAACGGTTAAACCGGCTGCGCATCCGTGTGGGACCACGCTCGAAGTGCTGGATCTGTTTTATAACACCCCGGCGCGCCGCAAATTTATGCGCACAGAGAAAACCGAGTTCGGTCATATCGACGAAGTGATCCGTCGTATTGCACTGGCGCGTTTTGATGTCGCGCTTTCACTGAGCCACAACGGCAAAATGATGCGTCAGTATCGGGCGGTCAGCGAGGAGAGCCAGCGCGAACGGCGACTGGCGGCTATCTGCGGCACCACGTTTATTCAGCATGCGCTGCGAATTGACTGGCAGCATGATGATCTCTCGCTGCGCGGCTGGGTCGCCGATCCCGCCGGTTCGCGCCAGGTCACCGAGTTACAATATTGCTACGTCAATGGCCGGATGATGCGCGACAAGCTGATTAATCACGCTATTCGCCAGGCTTTCCAGACCCAGCTCCAGGATGACCAGCAGCCCGCTTACGTGCTCTATCTGGAGATCGATCCGCATCAGGTGGATGTCAACGTTCACCCGGCCAAGCATGAAGTGCGTTTTCATCAGTCACGCCTGGTGCATGATTTTATTTATCAGGGCGTGGTCAGCGCGTTACAGGCGATAGCGTCACCCATTTTGCCTGCGCTGCAGGCAGAAGAAGCCGCACCGCGCTGGCAGCCGGAAAACCGTCAGGCGGCGGGGGGGAATCATTTTGCGCAGCCTTCAGCCCCCGCCAGCGAGAATCAATCTTCAGCCTCCACGCGGCAAACACCGCCCGCAGCGGCGCCGGCCTGGCAAAACAAAGAGAACGTGTATCGTCAGCGTGAAGGCGCGGTTTATCAGCAGTTGCTGAAAACGCCTGTCAGCGCCACGCCGCCGCCAAAAAACCGTGAACCGGCACCGCGTCCGGCCGAAAAACCCTCGCCGCTGGCCGCGCATGCCCAGAGCTTTGGCCGGGTACTGACCGTGTTGCAAAACCACTATGCGCTGCTGGAGCAGGATCAGAAGTTAATGCTGATGGCGCTGCCGGTCGCGGCGCGCTGGCTGAAACAGGCGCAGCTTGAACCGGGTGAGGAAGGGCTTAAACCGCAACCCCTGCTGATTCCGGTGCGGCTCAAAATCGCCCTGGATGAACGGCAGGCCGCAAAAGAAAAGAGCAGCCTGCTCAATCAGATGGGTATTGATCTTCAGCCCGAAGGTGACCACGTGACCTTACGCGCGGTGCCTTTACCGTTACGAACACAAAATTTACAAATCTTGATTCCTGAGCTGTTAGGCTATCTCGCCCGGCAGCAGGAGATCTCTGCGACGAAACTGGCCCAGTGGCTGGCGCGGCGTCAGGATACAGAGTCCTCCGACTGGAATCACTCACAGGCGATCAACCTGCTGGCAGAGCTTGAACGGCTTTGCCCACAGCTGCTGAAATCGCCGCCTTCAGGCTTATTACAGCCCATAGAGATTGAGAGCGCGATCAACGCGTTGAAGCATGAGTGAATTAAACCAGGCTGGCCGGCCAAAGGCTATTTTTTTGATGGGACCCACGGCTTCTGGCAAGACCGCTTTAGCAATTGAATTGCGTAAGCGGTTACCAGTGGAACTAATCAGCGTAGACTCTGCCTTAATCTATCGTCAGATGGATATTGGTACGGCGAAACCGTCGGCTGAGGAGTTAGCAGTGGCACCCCATCGTCTGCTCGACATTCGCGATCCCGCTGAAGCCTATTCGGCAGCGGAGTTCCGGCGGGATGCTTTAGCAGAAATGGCGGATATCGTTGAAGCCGGACGAATACCGTTGCTTGTTGGTGGAACCATGCTCTACTTCAAGGCGTTACTTGAAGGATTGTCGCCGTTGCCCTCGGCCGATCCCGACGTTCGTCAGCGGATAGAGCAAACGGCGCGTGAAAAAGGCTGGGAAGCTTTACACCGCCAGCTGTGTGAAATCGACCCGGTTGCCGGCAGTCGTATTCATCCGAATGATCCGCAGAGACTTTCGCGAGCACTGGAAGTTTTTTTTATTTCGGGTAAAACTTTAACGGAACTGACAAAAACATCCGGTGAAGCGTTACCCTACGACGTGCAACAGTTTGCCATCGCCCCCGCGAGCCGTGAATTGCTGCACCAGCGCATCGCGTTGCGTTTTGAGCAGATGTTGGCGTCAGGATTTGAAGCGGAGTCTCGGGCCCTTTTTGCACGAGGTGATTTGCATACGGACATGCCTTCCATTCGTTGTGTTGGCTATCGTCAGATGTGGTCTTATTTATCGGGCGAAATCGATTACAGCGAGATGGTTTATCGGGGAATTTGCGCAACCCGGCAGCTTGCTAAGCGACAGATGACCTGGTTACGCGGTTGGGAAAATGTTCACTGGCTTGACAGTGACGAGCCCCGGCTGGCGCGTGATACAGTGTTACAGGTTCTTAGTGCGAAGCATGGGTGATTGTGTACAATTGATGGGTTATCGTGCGCAAATTTTTACGCAGTTTTTTCAGAACCATAGGTTCTACTTGCAACAAACAACAAGCATATAAGGAAAAGATAGAATGGCTAAGGGGCAATCATTACAAGACCCGTTTTTGAACGCACTGCGTCGTGAACGTGTTCCGGTTTCGATTTATCTGGTTAACGGTATTAAGTTGCAGGGTCAGATTGAGTCATTTGATCAGTTCGTCATTTTGTTGAAAAACACGGTGAGTCAGATGGTGTATAAGCACGCCATTTCTACCGTTGTTCCTTCACGCCCGGTTTCTCACCATAGCAATAATACCGGTGGCGGCAGCAACAATTACCATCATGGCGGCAGCAACACAACTGCGCAGCCACAGCCACAACAAGACGGTGATAACGCAGAATAACGCGTCACCGTACAGCCAGGAACGGAGAACAGCGGTTTTCCGTCCTGGTCTTTTATTTAGCGAGGTTATAGCTTGTTTGACCGTTATGAAGCCGGTGAGCAGGCCGTACTGGTACACATCTGGTTCTCCCAAGACAAAGAAGTAGAAGATTTGCAGGAGTTTGAAACCCTGGTCTCTTCTGCTGGCGTTGAGGCGCTGCAAGTGGTTACTGGCAGCCGCAAAGCGCCACACCCCAAGTATTTTGTCGGTGAAGGAAAGGCCGTTGAAATTGCCGATGCGGTAAAAACAACAGGAGCATCGGTCGTATTATTCGATCATGCCCTTACGCCCGCTCAGGAAAGAAACCTCGAGCGCCTGTGCGAATGCCGGGTCATTGATCGCACCGGTTTAATTCTGGATATCTTTGCCCAACGCGCACGTACCCACGAAGGTAAATTGCAGGTTGAGCTGGCACAGCTGCGCCATCTTGCGACACGTCTGGTGCGCGGCTGGACCCACCTTGAACGCCAGAAAGGCGGGATTGGTTTACGTGGCCCGGGTGAAACGCAGTTAGAAACGGACCGCCGGCTGTTGCGCGGCCGTATCAGTCAGATTTTGTCTCGTCTTGAGCGAGTTGAAAAACAGCGTGAGCAGGGACGTCAGTCACGCGCCAAAGCGGATGTGCCAACGGTTTCGCTGGTGGGTTACACCAACGCCGGCAAGTCGACCCTCTTTAACGCCATGACCTCCGCCAATGTCTTTGCCGCAGACCAGCTGTTTGCGACGCTCGACCCCACACTGCGTCGTCTGAATGTTGCTGATGTCGGGGACGTGGTACTGGCGGACACGGTAGGCTTTATTCGCCATCTTCCTCACGACCTGGTTGCCGCTTTTAAAGCCACGCTGCAGGAGACACGTCAGGCGACGCTGTTAATGCACGTGATTGATGGGGCTGACCTTCGCGTCACGGAAAATATCGCCGCCGTCGATGCCGTACTGGAAGAGATTGAAGCGGACGAAATCCCGACGTTACTGGTGATGAATAAAATCGATATGCTCGACGGATTCGAACCGCGTATCGATCGTAACGAAGAAAACCTGCCAATCCGCGTCTGGCTTTCCGCCCAGACAGGCGCAGGCATTCCGTTGCTATGGCAGGCGCTGTCTGAGCGTCTGGCGGGTGAAATAGCCCAGCACGCATTACGTCTGCCACCGGAAGCGGGGCGACTTCGCAGCCGTTTCTATCAGCTGCAGGCGATTGAGAAAGAGTGGAATGAAGAAGACGGCAGTGTAGGATTGCAGATACGTATGCCCATTATTGAGTGGATGCGTTTATGTAAGCAGGAACCGTCGCTGACCAGTTACATTGTTTGATATTGCCCAAACGCATTTACCTTAAAAATTGAAGATTGTCGCACTTTCTTTGCAGACCCGAATACGCTGGCGTTACCCGAGTATTTTGGATTTCAGCAAGGCGGCAACTGAGTGAATCCCCGGGAACTTACGCAGGTAAGTGACCAGGGTGAGCGAAGGCAGCCAACACCGCTGCAATCCGAAAGCTGAAGGGTAAAAATCGTAATTACAATAAATGGAGTAGAAACATGGCGTGGAATCAGCCCGGAAATAACGGACAGGACCGCGACCCGTGGGGAAGCAGCAATAATCAAGGCGGCAACTCTGGGGGGAATAAGGGAGGACGGGAATCCGGGCCTCCTGATCTGGATGATATCTTCCGTAAGCTGAGCAAGAAGCTTGGTGGACTGGGCGGTGGCAAACAGAACGACAACGGTCAGCGCGGCTCCGGCAGCGGTGGCAAAATTGTTGGTATCGTGGCTGTTGCTGCTGTAGTCATCTGGGCTGCAAGCGGTTTCTACACCATCAAAGAAGCGGAACGTGGCGTGGTGACGCGCTTCGGTAAATTCAGTCATCTGGTCGAACCCGGCCTGAACTGGAAGCCGACATTCGTTGATCAGGTGCGTGCGGTTAACGTTGAATCGGTGCGCGAACTGGCTGCTTCTGGCGTCATGCTGACTTCGGATGAGAACGTAGTACGCGTGGAGATGAACGTGCAGTACCGCGTGACCGATCCGGAACGTTATCTTTATGCTGTGACCAGCGCGGACGACAGCCTGCGTCAGGCTACCGACAGCGCACTGCGCGGCGTGATTGGTCGCTCTACCATGGACCGCATCCTGACCGAAGGTCGTACCGTGGTGCGTAGCGATACCCAGCGTGAAATCGACGAGACGATTCGCCCTTATAACATGGGAATCGCGGTGCTGGACGTCAACTTCCAGGCTGCACGTCCGCCGGAAGAGGTGAAGTCTGCATTTGATGACGCGATTGCCGCACGCGAAAACCGCGAGCAGTACGTTCGTGAAGCCGAAGCTTACGCCAACGAAGTTCAGCCTCGTGCTAACGGCCAGGCGCAACGTATTCTGGAAGAGGCACGCGCTTACAAAGAGCGTACCGTGCTGGAAGCGCAGGGTGAGGTGGCGCGTTTCGCCAAGATTCTGCCTGAGTATAAAGCTGCACCCGAAATCACCAAAGAGCGTCTCTATATCGAGACCATGGAGCGTGTGCTGAGCCATACCCGCAAAGTACTGGTTAACGATCGGGGTAATAACCTGATGGTGCTGCCGCTGGATCAACTGATGCGTGGCGGTCAGACTTCATCGGGCCAGAATGGTCAGAAAGGCGCGAATGGTTCTTCGCTGCCTGCGCGCTCCGATAGCAGTGCCAGCCGCAATGAAACGTCGTCATACAGTCCGGACAATATCATGGATCAGCGTCGGGCAAATGCTCAGCGCAGCGACAGCCAGCGCGAAGGGAGAGAGTAATCGATGCGTAAGCCAATAGTATTTTTAATCATTGTCGTGCTGGTGGCGCTCTATGCGTCCCTGTTTGTGGTGCAGGAAGGGCAGCGAGGCATTGTTCTGCGCTTCGGTAAAGTCCTGCGCGATGGCGAAAACAAGCCGCAGGTGTTTGAGCCGGGTCTGCATTTCAAGATTCCATTCCTGGAAACGGTTAAAACGCTGGATGCGCGTATCCAGACCATGGATAACCAGGCCGATCGCTTCGTCACCAAAGAGAAGAAAGATCTGATCGTGGACTCCTACATCAAGTGGCGTATCAGCGACTTCAGTCGCTACTACCTGGCCACCGGTGGCGGTGATGTCTCTCAGGCGGAAGTGCTGCTGAAACGTAAGTTCAGTGACCGCTTGCGTTCTGAGATGGGTCGTCTGGATGTGAAAGATATCGTAACGGACTCTCGTGGTCGTCTGACCACCGATGTGCGTGACGCGCTGAATACCGGCTCTGCAGGCAACGATGATGAAATCGCAACCCCTGCGGCTGATGACGCGATTGCCAGTGCAGCGGCCCGTGTCGAGCGTGAAACCAACAGCAGCGAGCCAGCACCAAACCCGAACAGTATGGCGGCGTTAGGTATTCAGGTGGTGGATGTTCGCATCAAGCAGATCAACCTGCCGACTGAAGTGTCTGATGCGATCTTTAACCGTATGCGTGCTGAGCGTGAAGCGGTAGCGCGTAGCCAGCGTTCACAGGGTCAGGAAGAGGCGGAAAAACTGCGCGCCCAGGCCGATTACCAGGTCACCCGTACTCTGGCTGAAGCCCAGCGTGAAGCGCTGATTACACGCGGTGACGGTGATGCGGAAACGGCGCGGTTGTTTGCCGATTCGTTCAGCAAAGATCCTGACTTCTACGCCTTTATTCGTAGCCTGCGTGCCTATGAAAACAGCTTCAATAGCGATCAGGATGTGATGGTGTTAAGCCCGGATAGCGACTTCTTCCGATATATGAAGGCGCCCTCTAACGCGACACGCTAAGAACTGATATAACCTGTGGGCCGACAATGTTGTCGGCCCTTTTTTTTGGGTATCAGAATGAAAACAAGCATCTGGATGGCGCTGGCGCTGGTGTTAGTGCTGGAAGGGTTGGGACCAATGTTTATGCCGCGCGCCTGGCGACGCATGATCCTGACGATGACGCGGTTGCCCGATCGTCTGCTGCACCGCTTTGGTGGAGGACTGGTCGTTGCTGGCATGGTGATTTACTGCATGCTCAGCCTGCACGGCAACCTCTGAGGCTGACGTTCAGACCGGCTAAATTGTGCCTTTCAACGCTATTATCCCCAACATGTTGTAGTGATCAAAACTCAGGCAAAAAAGCGCGCAATCGTATGCTAAAAGTGCTGAAAACCACGGGATCAGATGGTAGAATCCTTTTTTAAGCAATCGGTGATTTTGAGAAATGGGTAAGAACGTCGTCGTACTGGGCACCCAATGGGGTGACGAAGGTAAAGGTAAGATTGTAGACCTTCTGACTGAGCGCGCGAATTACGTTGTGCGTTATCAAGGCGGCCACAATGCGGGCCACACGCTTGTCATCAACGGTGAAAAAACCGTCCTCCACCTGATCCCTTCTGGCATTCTGCGCGATAACGTCACCAGCATCATTGGTAACGGCGTAGTGCTTTCTCCTGAAGCCTTAATGAAAGAAATGAAAGGCCTGGAAGCGCGCGGGATCCCGGTACGTGAACGTCTGCTGATTTCTGAAGCCTGTCCGCTGATCCTGCAATATCATGTTGCGATGGATATGGCGCGTGAACGTGCTCGTGGCGCCAAAGCGATTGGTACCACGGGGCGTGGCATCGGACCGGCTTATGAAGATAAAGTCGCTCGCCGTGCCCTGCGCGTCAGCGACCTGTTTAACAAAGAAACCTTTGCGGCCAAGCTGAAAGAAGTGGTCGATTTCTACAACTTCCAGCTGGTGGAGTACTACAAAGAGCCGGCAGTCGACTTCGATAAAGTGCTGAGTGATGTGATGGAAGTTGCTGACATCATCACTGGCATGGTCGTTGACGTCTCTGAACTGCTGGACGTCGCGCGTAAGCGTGGCGATCTGATTATGTTTGAAGGTGCGCAGGGTACGCTGCTGGATATCGATCACGGTACCTATCCGTACGTGACCTCATCCAACACCACCGCAGGTGGCGTAGCGACCGGTTCAGGCATTGGCCCGCGCTATGTCGACTACGTGCTGGGTATTGTGAAAGCTTACTCAACCCGCGTTGGCGCAGGCCCGTTCCCGACCGAGCTGTTCGATGAAACCGGCGAATTCCTCTGTGCGCAGGGTAATGAGTTTGGCGCGACCACCGGTCGTCGTCGTCGTACCGGCTGGCTGGATGCGGTAGCGGTTCGCCGCGCGGTCCAGATCAACTCCCTGTCAGGTTTCTGCATGACCAAGCTGGACGTGCTGGATGGCCTGAAAGAGGTGAAGATCTGTGTGGCTTATCGTATGCCTGATGGCCGCGAAGTGACCACCACGCCACTGGCGGCAGAGAACTGGGAAGGCATTGAGCCGATCTACGAAACCCTGCCAGGCTGGAGTGAGACAACGTTTGGCGTCAAGACGCTGGAAGGTTTGCCTCAGGCTGCGCGTGACTACATCAAGCGTGTGGAAGAGGTAACGGGTGTGCCGATTGATATCATCTCAACCGGCCCTGATCGTAGTGAAACAATGATTCTGCGCGACCCGTTCGACGCGTAATCATTCAGGCCGGACGCTGTCCGGCCCTTGTTTTTCCATTCTTTGATGCCACTTAACCTCCCTTCGCTTGTCAAACCTTCTGCTGGCTTAAAAAAGCGCACGGCCAGACAGACTCTGGTTTATCATCGTAGCTAATCGAATGGCGATCCGATTTAATCCTGGCATCAATCACAGGGCGAATAAGGTCATGCCGCGCCTGAAGGTTCACTGAGGTTACTGTGCAGCTCACGAGTTTTACTGATTATGGCTTACGGGCACTGATTTATCTGGCATCGTTGCCGGAAGGTCAGCAGACCAATATTACGGAAGTGACGAACACTTATGGTTTGTCCCGTAATCATATGGTCAAAATTATCAATCAGCTGAGCCGGGCGGGCTATGTCGCCGCAACGCGTGGTAAAAACGGGGGCATTCGTCTGGGTATGCCAGCTCGTCAGATTGTCATTGGCGATGTGGTACGTAAGATGGAACCACTACAATTAGTGGATTGTGCGTCCTGTTCCATCACGCCAGCCTGTCGTCTGAAGCAGGCGTTACATGATGCGGTGCAGCGATTTTTGCAGGAGCTGGATAGCTATACGTTGGCAGATCTGGTCGAAGGAAATACACCACTTTATGAGATCATCTTGTCCAGATCGCCGGTGGAAATAAATATTAAATGACATCGGAGGAACCGCTATGTCAAAAGATCCTTTTCAGGATAGAGAAGCTGAAAAATACGAAAACCCTATTCCGAGCCGTGAATTTATTCTGGCTCTGTTAGAAAAACGTGAAAAACCGGCCAGCCGCGAAGAGCTGGCTGAAGAGATGAATCTGCAGGAAGAAGAACACCTTGAGGCGCTGCGTCGCCGCCTTCGCGCCATGGAGCGTGATGGTCAGCTGGTGTTCACCCGCCGTCAGTGTTATGCCCTGCCAGAACGTCTTGATCTCCTGCGCGGTAAAGTCATTGGCCACCGCGATGGCTACGGCTTCCTGCGGGCAGAAGGTCAGAAAGATGACCTCTACCTTTCCGCAGAACAGATGAAATTCTGTATGCACGGTGACGTGATCCTGGCGCAGCCGCTGGGTGCCGATCGCAAAGGCCGCCGCGAAGCGCGAGTGGTCCGGGTGCAGGAACCCCGCAACAATCAGATCGTTGGCCGTTACTTTACCGATGCCGGTGCTGGCTTCGTGGTACCGGACGACAGTCGCCTGAGTTTTGACATCCTCATCCCGCCTGAAGAGACGATGAATGCCCGTATGGGTTCCGTGGTGGTGGTTGAGCTGGTCCAGCGTCCGAACCGTCGCAGCAAAGCGATCGGTAAAATCGCCGAGATTCTGGGCGATGATATGGGTACCAGCCTGGCCGTGGATATGGCGCTGCGTACGCATGAAATCCCGCACACCTGGCCGCCGGAAGTGGAAGCTCAGGTCAGCAAACTGAAAGAAGAAGTCCCGGAAGAGGCCAAAAAAGGCCGCGTCGATCTGCGTAAGCTGCCGCTGGTCACCATCGATGGTGAAGATGCCCGTGACTTTGATGATGCTGTTTACTGTGAGAAGAAGCGCGGTGGCGGATGGCGTCTGTGGGTAGCTATCGCGGATGTCAG
Source organism: Pantoea sp. Fr-CA_6 (assembly GCF_024520895.1). Classification (NCBI taxonomy): domain Bacteria; kingdom Pseudomonadati; phylum Pseudomonadota; class Gammaproteobacteria; order Enterobacterales; family Erwiniaceae; genus Pantoea; species Pantoea sp. Fr-CA_6. The sequence continues at coordinate 15,629 of NZ_JALNPO010000006.1, forward strand.
CTATTACGTCCGTCCTGGCACCCCACTGGATGACGAAGCGCATCAGCGCGGAACCTCGGTCTACTTCCCGTCGCAGGTTGTGCCGATGCTGCCGGAAGTGCTGTCGAATGGCTTATGTTCGCTTAACCCGCAGGTCGATCGCCTCTGTATGGTGTGCGAGATGACCATCTCGACCAAAGGTAAACTGACCGGCTTCAAGCACTACGAAGCGGTGATGAACTCCCATGCGCGTCTGACCTACAACAAAGTCTGGAACATTCTGCAGGGCGACAAAGAGCTGCGCCAGCAGTATGCGCCGCTGGTTAAAGACCTTGAAGAGCTGAACAACCTCTATCATGCGCTGGAAGCCGCTCGTGAAGAGCGCGGCGGTATCTCGTTTGAAACGGAAGAGGCGAAGTTTATCTTCAACGCCGAGCGCCGTATTGAGCGTGTTGAGCGCGTGTCACGTAATGACGCCCATAAGCTGATCGAAGAGTGCATGATCCTGGCGAACATCGCCTCGGCACGCTTCGTTGAGAAAAATCAGGAACCGGCGCTGTTCCGCGATCACGATCGCCCGACCGACGAAAGCATCAAGAGCTTCCGTACCGTGCTCAACGAGCTGGGACTGAGCCTGCCTGGCGGCAATAAACCGCAGCCAATCGACTATGCGGCGCTGCTGAAGCAGGTTGCCGATCGTCCTGATGCGGAAATGCTGCAAACCATGCTGCTGCGTTCGATGAAGCAGGCCGTTTACGATCCGGAAAACCGCGGTCACTTTGGTCTGGCGCTCTCGTCGTATGCGCACTTTACCTCGCCAATCCGTCGTTATCCGGATCTGACGCTGCATCGCGCCATCAAATATCTGCTGGCAAAAGAGCAGGACGAAGGTAAAGGCCTGGTACAGCGCGCCATTAAATACCTGATGCCGAGAGATCGCAGCGTCGCCAAAGATATGACGACAGCAACCGGCGGCTATCACTACGACATGCCGCAGATGCTGCAACTGGGCCTGCACTGTTCCCTGACCGAACGCCGCGCCGATGAAGCGACCCGTGACGTCGCGGACTGGCTCAAGTGTGACTTCATGCAGGATCAGGTTGGCAACGTCTTCAACGGCGTCATTTCCAGCGTGACCGGATTTGGCTTCTTTGTACGCTTAAGCGATCTGTTCATTGATGGTCTGGTCCACGTTTCGACGCTCGACAACGATTACTACCGTTTTGACCCGGTAGGTCAGCGTCTGATCGGTGAATCGGGCGGTCGCACCTATCGTCTGGGTGATACGGTTGAAGTGCGTGTTGAAGCCGTCCATATGGATGAGCGTAAAATCGACTTTGCCCTGATCTCCAGCCAGCGTCAGGTACGTGGTGAAGGCAAAACCGCACGCGACCGGGCGAAGCGTGACGACAAAGCGCCAGCGAAACGCCGTCGTGATGCGAGCAAGAAGTCCAACTTCGAGCCGGACGCCGCTTTCCGGGGCGACAAGGGCAAGCCCGCCGCTGCAAATACCGAGAATAAAAGTAAAAACGTCTCGGAAAAAACCCGTAAAATCGCCGCCGCCACCCGGGCGAAGCGCGCCAGAAAAAAGGCGCAGCCTGACTGATGCGCGCACCCGCCCTTTCTCACTGAGAAAGGGCGGTCATTCATTCATTTCCAAACACTGAGCAGATCGATGAGCGAAATTATTTTTGGTATCCATGCCGTGCAGGCGCTGCTGGAACGTGATCCACAACGTTTCCAGGAAGTCTTTATCCTCAAAGGCCGCGACGATCGTCGCCTGCAACCCGTGGTCGCCGCGCTGGAAGCTCAGGGGGTCGTGATTCAGCTGGCCGAGCGCAAGTGGCTCGACAGCCAGGTTGAAGGCGGTGTGCATCAGGGTATTGTGGCGCGGGTAAAACCGGGTCGTCAGTATCAGGAAGGCGACCTGCCGGATCTGCTGCAGAGCCTGGAGAAACCCTTCCTGCTGGTGCTGGACGGGGTCACCGATCCGCACAATCTGGGTGCCTGCCTGCGCAGTGCCGATGCGGCCGGTGTGCACGCGATTATCGTGCCGAAAGATCGCTCTGCGCCCCTGAATGCAACGGCCAAAAAAGTGGCCAGCGGCGCGGCAGAGAATGTGCCGTTGATCCGCGTCACCAACCTGGCACGTACCCTGCGTCTGCTGCAGGAGTACAACATCTGGGTTGTCGGTACCGCAGGTGAAGCTGACCATACCGTCTTCCAGAGCAAAATGACCGGTCCGATGGCGCTGGTGATGGGCGCGGAAGGGGAAGGCATGCGTCGTCTGACCCGTGAGCATTGCGATGAGCTGATCAGCATTCCGATGGCGGGCAGCGTCTCTTCGCTGAATGTCTCGGTTGCTACGGGTGTCTGCCTGTTTGAAGCGGTGCGTCAGCGCAACGCCTGATCCCCGATGTGATCCTCGCCACAAATTAGTTCCTGTACCAGGCATAACTGCGCGTCATTCGTATATACCCAAAGGATTTCGGGTTGCATTGAGGCGGCAAGAGAACGAATCCCGATGAGCTTACATGAGTAAGTGATTCGGGTGAGTGAACGCAGCCAACAAAAATGCAGCTTGAAAGACGACGGGTATACTTACTGAGTGACATCCGCGAGGAGTGGTTATGACCTGGACAACACACACCGTTTTTAATCAGCCCCATCCTCTGAGCAACAGCAACCTGTTCCTGTCTGATACGCCGCTCGGCGAGGCACTGTCACGCGAAGGCGCCGGATGGGATCGGGAGTGGCTGGCTTCGGTAGGCCGACAGCTGGGCAGCGCCGAGTCGCTGGAACTGGGCCGGCTCGCCAACGCGGAGCCACCTGAACTGCTGCGCTACGACGCCCGCGGCGTACGGATGGATGAAGTCCGTTTTCACCCCGCCTGGCACCTGCTGATGCAGGGTGTCTGCGCCAGCCGCCTGCATAATCTCAGCTGGCATCCCACAGTACGTGAACAGGCCAGCGTGGCGCGCGCTGCGCGCTTTATTCTGCATGCGCAGGTTGAAGCGGGCACGCTTTGCCCGGTGACCATGACGCACGCGGCCATTCCACTGTTGCAGACTTATCTGCCCGCCGCGTTTGAAGGCTGGCTCGATCCGCTGCTCAGCGATCGTTACGACACCCATGCGCAGCCCGGCGACCAGAAGCGGGGTCTGCTGATCGGTATGGGCATGACGGAAAAACAGGGCGGCAGCGATCTGCTCACCAGCACTACCCGGGCCGAGCCGCTGGGGGCGCGCGGCCCGGGTGAAGCCTACCGGCTGACCGGCCACAAATGGTTCTTCTCGGTGCCGCAGAGCGATGCGCATCTGGTGCTGGCGCAGACGCCCGCCGGATTAAGCTGTTTCTTCCTGCCGCGCCTGTTGCCTGATGGGTCACGCAACGCCATCCAGCTTGAGCAGCTTAAAGATAAGCTGGGTAATCGCTCAAATGCCAGTTGTGAGGTGGAGTTTCGCGATGCGACCGGCTGGCTGCTGGGAGAAGAGGGCGAAGGCGTGCGGCTCATCCTTAAAATGGGCGGTATGACGCGCTTCGACTGCGCACTCGGCAGTCATGGTCAGATGCGGCGTGCATTCTCGGTGGCATTCTGGCATGCACATCAGCGCCAGGTGATGGGGAAAAACCTGGTGGATCAGCCGCTGATGCGTCAGGTTCTGGCACAGCAGGCGCTGCAGCTGGAGGGGCAAACCGCACTGCTGATGCGGCTGGCGCGCGCCTGGTCACAACCGGCAAAACCGCATGAGGTCACGTTTGCCCGCTTATTCACTCCGGCTGCAAAATATCAGATCTGCAAAGCGGGTGCCCCGTTCGTCGCGGAGTCGATGGAAGTGCTGGGGGGCATCGGCTACTGCGAAGCGAGCGAGCTGCCGCGCCTCTATCGTGACATACCGGTCAACAGCATCTGGGAAGGGTCGGGCAACGTGATGTGTCTTGACGTACTGCGCGTGCTCACCCGTCAGGCAGAGGTTTCGGAGATGCTGAGTCAGGAATTTGAAGCGGTGAAAGGGAGTAATCGTCATTTCGATGCGCGCTGGCGTCAGTTACGGCTGCGAATGAGCAAAGTCCCCGAAGAGCAGGCGCGCGAGGTGACCCGCACGCTGCTGCAGCTTGCGACCGGCGCTCAGCTACTGAAATATGGCGAACCGCCGCTGGCGGATGCATGGTGCCAGCAGTGGCTCGATCGGCGTGGCTCCCGCCCCCTTGAGGCAGCAATCACAGACCGTTTACTGGCCCGTGCCTGTGGCAGGTGATGCGCCGTAAAGAATCGCGCTGGCGTACCAGAGACCGGGCATTACCGTTTCACTCAGCGCCACGATCTGATAGTAAGCCGCACCGGCCTGGTTAGCCCGGGTGGCCACGGCCCGCCCGGCATCATCCGGTGAGCCGCGCACGTTAACGGTAATATTGCCCAGCTTTGGCAAACCGCCACTCTGCGCCCGTGAAATCTCCTGCGCCTGTTGCGTCGGCGCGGGCGGTGCTTTTGGCGTGGTCTCAAGCGCGGAACAGCCTGCCAGCAGCAGGCTTATCACCAGTAAATAAGCGAAACGCATAGCAAAACCCTCTTTCAGGACGAAGCATTAAGTGTATGCCATCGCCCTGAATGACGTCAGGATTTAAGGCTGAATACGCTGACCAGCTGGGTCAGGTGATGCCCTTTATCACTTAGGTTCTGCGCGCTGTTTTCCGCCTGTGTCACCAGTTCGCTGTTCTGGTGAGTCGCCTGGCTGATCTGGTTCATCGCCAGATTAACCTGGCCGATGCCTGCCGCCTGCTGCTGCGCCGCCACGTTGATCTCGCCCATCAGCGCCTGCACCTGCTCGATGTGGGTCACAATGTCGCTCATCGCATCGCGCGTCTGCTCAGATAACTGATGGCCCTCCGCCACGTTGCTGATGGAGGTCGCAATCAGTCCATCAATCTCTTTAGCGGCCTGCGCAGAACGCTGTGCCAGCGCACGCACTTCTGCGGCCACCACGGCAAAGCCACGGCCCTGTTCCCCGGCACGTGCCGCTTCAACGGCGGCGTTCAGCGCCAGGATATTGGTCTGGAAGGCGATCGACTCAATCACGTGGGTGATATCAGCAATGCTTTGTGATGAAACCTTAATCGCCGACATGGTGTTGACCGAGCGCACCACCGTCTGGCTGCCGTGACTGACGATATCGCTGGCTTCGGCCACCAGTGACATCGCCTGACGCAGGCTGTCTGCGGTGTGTTCAACCGTCGCGCCAAACTGCTCCATGCTGGCAGAGGTCTGCTCCACGCTGCTGGCCTGACGCCCGATCTGCTCGCTGATGTTATGACTGCTGGCCGCGATGGTGTCTGTGCCGTCGCTGATCTCCTGCGCCGCGCCGCGTACCTGGCTGACGATTTTCTCCAGACCATCGCCAATGCCGTTGATCGCAACGATCAACTGGCCCACTTCATCGCGACGCTGGGTATCCATATGGACCTGCAGATTCCCGGCGGCATATTGCTCCGCCAGATGGATCACCTGCTGCAACGGACGGGTAATCGCCCGACGGCTGTACCAGACAAACCCCAGCGCAAAGACCACCACCAGAATCAGTCCGGTTATCAGGAACAGGTTACGGCTATGCGTAATCGGGGCGAGCAGGCTTTCACGGTTAACTTCGCCGGCGATCACCCAGTTCCAACCCGGCAGCTGCTGCCAGGCCAGAATCTGGTGCTCGCCGTTGATCTCTGCCTGCAGCATGCCCTGCGGCTGAGTCAGCAGCGGCTGGAGTGTCGCGCTATCCCAGGCAGGTCGTTTTCCTTCGTTGTGCTGATCGAACAGATACTCTCCCTGCGTCTTACCGGGGGTGCCGTTGAGCACAAAGAAATGACCACTATCACCCAGCTTGCGTGCCAGGATTTTTTCACGCATCAGCGCATACTGCTTATCAATGCCAACGCCGACAAACAGGATGGCGACAACCTTGCCACTCTCATCTTTTACCGGCTGATATTGTGTGATGTAGCGATGGCCGAACAGCGTCGCCAGCCCCTGATAGACGTCGCCCTGACGGACGCTTTTCCAGGCGGCGCCGTTGCGGTCAAGCTGCGTACCGATTGCGCGACTGCCATCCTGCTTTTTCAGCGAGGTGGAAATACGGATAAAATCATCGCCGTCGCGCACAAAAATGGTCGCCACGGCGGCGGTGCGTTCGGTGAAATCGTCTACCGCGGTCTGGTCGAGGTTCAGCGTTTTTAACCCGGCGCGCAGCACCGGCGTCGAAAAGGCACCGACCTGCACCCGGGAGCCTTCATCCAGGCTAAAACGCTTAGGCAGGAAACTGGTAAACAGACTGGTGTAGTGAGCCACCTCTTCGGTGAGAGTGGCGTTGAACATGGTGGCCATTTCACTGATGCCCTGCACCTGGTTTTGCATGTCATCGATGGCGAGATTTTCCAGCTGCCGCGAAGCGGTGTGGCTCTGGGTTAGCGTCAGAACCAGCAACAATAACGCTACGCTGAGAGACGTCAGTACAGACAGCTTAACTCCAAGACTCAGGCCGCTGAGAGAGAGACGCTTCATAAATTACCTTTGATCAAGTTAGGGGGACACAACATCAACGGCAAAGCGCGGGAAAAGTTTAGGCCGAAATCTGGCGACTAAACGCAGCAGGGGATTTCGTAAATTAACCCGCAGACGTACACTCAATCGGCACGCCTTGCCCCTTCTCAGGAGAGACCATGATTGAACTCACCACAGAAACGCTGGCCGGTATCGAATGCCTGCACGCCACGCCTGCCGGACAACGGCATCAGCCACTGCCTACCGTGCTGTTTTATCACGGCTTTACCTCTTCAAAAGAGGTCTACGCCTACTTCGCTGTCGCGCTGGCACAGGCGGGGTTCCGGGCGGTGATGCCGGATGCAGATCTGCACGGCGCGCGCTATCACGGTGATGCCGATGCACGCCTTGGCCGCTTCTGGGAGATTCTGAAACAGAACATTGATGAGCTGCCGCAGCTGGAATCGGCGCTGCGCGCTGACGATCTGATCGCCGGCGAGCGTTTTGCGGTGGCGGGCGCGTCGATGGGCGGCATGACGGCGCTGGGCGCGATGGCACGTTATCCGCAGATTCAGAGCGTCGCCTGCCTGATGGGATCGGGCTATTTTATGCAGCTCAGTCAGTCGCTCTTTCCGCCGCTGGTGGCCGACACGCCTGAGCAGCAAGCGCAGTTTGCTGCCCGCATGGCACCGCTGGCGGACTACGATCCCTGCAACCGGCTGGAGGCCCTGGCAAACCGTCCGCTGCTGTTGTGGCATGGTGAGGCGGATGAGGTGGTGCCCTGGGCGGAGAGCGTCCGGCTGGAGAGGGCGCTGCGTGACAACGGGCTGGCGCAGCATCTGACTTCGCTGTCTGAAAAACAGATTGGACATAAGATCACGCCATCAGCATTGACGGCGCTGGTCAGCTTTTTTAAACAGCAGCTATAAAAATGAGCGGGCGGAGAGTGGATCTGCCGCCCGTAAATTTACCAGCACTTACCAGTGCGCAGACGATTTTTCTGCTGCTCTGGCAGGCGCGTTGACCGGGTTCTTTTGTGGCGCATCCAGCCGATTAACATAGATATAACCCGATGCCGCTTCGCTGCTGTGACTTCTTATCTGCTGCGCACAGTCAGCATTGCTGGCAAGAGCGGGTGGAGACAGGAAGAGACCCAGTAAAGTGGCGATGACGAACGTTTTCATGCCCGACTCCTCACTTCAGGGAACACACTCTGTTAGACGCCGATAAGCCAAACCGTAGCGTCTGCATTAAGTTTAGCGACTGTGCACATTATCGCCAGATCGTCCGCCTGAACCTCTTAATCAGCTTTTTTGAACCTTTCCCGCTTAACGCGCTGTATTCACATGATTAGCACGAAAAGCTACCGTATATGGCACGCCGGATGGCATTTGTTGAAATGTGCGCTTGAGTTTAGCCGTCGCCGCCAGTATGATTACGCGTCAATTTTTCAGCCGCATTCTCAGGCTGTGTCCCACAAACGCTCGTCACAACGAACCTTTGTGGGACACAGCCTATAACGTTCCTTGCTTCCATGGGCCGCGGTTGACCCCGACAGGAGGCTGAATAATCCGTAAGGAGCAATTTCGATGCGTCATTACGAAATCGTATTTATGGTTCATCCTGACCAGAGCGAACAGGTTCCTGGCATGATCGAGCGTTACACTGGTGCTATCACTGGTGCAGAAGGCACGATTCACCGTCTGGAAGACTGGGGCCGCCGTCAGCTGGCTTACCCGATCAATAAACTGCACAAAGCGCATTACGTTCTGATGAACGTTGAAGCGCCGCAGGAAGCGATCGATGAGCTGGAAACGAACTTCCGCTTCAACGACGCCGTTATCCGTAGCATGGTTATGCGCGTTAAAAACGCGGTAACTGAAGCATCGCCGATGGTTAAAGCGAAAGATGAGCGTCGTGATCGTCGCGAAGATTTTGCTAACGAATCCGCTGATGAGTCAGATGCTGGGGATTCTGAAGAGTAATCCATCGTGACGGTTAATCGACTTCGCCTGTCTGGCACTGTGTGCAAGACGCCGGTTCGAAGAGTTAGCCCGTCAGGAATTCCTCACTGTCAGTTCGTGCTTGAGCACCGCTCAGTGCAGGAGGAGGCCGGGTTTCACCGGCAAGCCTGGTGTCGTATGCCGGTTATTATCAGCGGCAGCGCCCATCAGGTGATTACTCAACATATAACGGTCGGCACGCAACTCACACTCGACGGTTTCATTAGTTGCCATCAGGCACGAAATGGCCAGAGCAAAGTGGTGTTCCATGCCGAGCAGATTGAATTGATAGATTCTGGAGACTAGCCTAATGGCACGTTATTTCCGTCGTCGCAAGTTCTGCCGTTTCACCGCGGAAGGCGTTGTTGAGATCGATTACAAAGACATCGCAACGTTGAAAAACTACATTACCGAAAGCGGTAAAATTGTCCCGAGCCGTATCACCGGTACTCGTGCAAAATACCAGCGTCAGTTGGCTCGCTGCATCAAGCGTGCGCGTTACCTGTCTCTGCTGCCGTACACTGATCGTCATCAGTAATCGGCAACTGTCCATTAACGACTTTAAGAGGATAAGGTAATGCAAGTTATTCTGCTTGATAAAGTAGCAAACCTTGGCACCCTGGGTGATCAGGTTAACGTTAAAGCGGGCTACGCTCGTAACTTCCTGGTACCACAGGGCAAAGCTGTTCCTGCTACCAAGAAAAACGTTGAGTTCTTCGAAGCACGCCGTGCTGAACTGGAAGCCAAACTGGCTGACGTTCAGTCTGCAGCAACTGCACGCGCTGAGAAAATCAATGAACTGGGCACTGTAACCATCACGTCTAAAGCGGGCGATGAAGGTAAACTGTTCGGTTCAATCGGTGCCCGCGACATCGCTGATGCAGTGACTGCAGCTGGCGTTGAAGTGGCTAAGAGCGAAGTTCGTCTGCCGAACGGCGTTCTGCGCACTACCGGTGAGCATGAAGTAAGCTTCCAGGTTCACAGCGAAGTATTCGCGAAACTGAACGTGAAAGTAGTTGCTGGTTAATCTTTATTAACTGAGCACGACACAAACGCCGGCCCTGTGCCGGCGTTTTTGTTTTTGTGCCTTTCAATCGCCGCTGTTCGCGTTACTGCGCGCGAATAAAGCTGCCGTCTGGCTGACGTGTAAACAGCACCGGACCGTTTGCGCCCTCCACCGTCAGACCTGTTACCGCCCCCTGCGCATCCTGACGGATTTTCACCTGCTGACCACTTTTCAGTGAGCTGAGTGGCTGATCGCTGCCTTCCACCCGCGCCATCGCAAACACATCATTGACCGGCAGACTATTATCACGAAACAGTTGCGCCAGCGTCTGACCGGAAGCGATGGTCAGATTGCGCCACTCGCCCTGAGAATCGGCTTTTGGCGTCTGCTGAGACGGTGAGGATGACGGCTGGCGACTACTGTTGTTCTCATAAATATCCGCCTGCATCGGCACCTCTTTCTCCGTCTGGGGTGCGGCCGGCTGCTCGACCGGATAGCGCAGCGTGCTGGCGGGCCAGAGAAACGCCACCAGCATCACCAGCAGTGCGGCCACAATGCCACGGCGGTGCAGCGCAGGCAGCGGGTCCATCCAGCGAATGTGGTCGGTAAAATGCCAGATACGCTGAAGCCATGTCGGCAGGCGGGATGACGTGTCTGAAGCCATTCGGGGTTCCTCCTCTCCGGCAGGCTGCTTTAGCCTGCGTGCGGCCAGCCAGGTCTGCAGCCGGGATACAAGATGTTTTGCACGCATCCTGCGGCGTCGTGGGGCTATCTGGCCCATGTTTGCTCTCTTATTCGTGTGCTACAGAGGGGGTGATCCCCCCCGATAGTTATAGTATGGGCAATACCGGCGCGAAGTGCCTGCCAGCATTGATAAAATTGACGGCTCTATTGTTTCTCTTTCCCCGGCAAAAGTCATCTGCGATGCAGGGCATTTTACGCCAGCGGCCTGCGCTGCTATGCTGCCGGTTCGAATTTATCCGAGAGTGAAAGGAACGAAGATGACTACCCCTTCTTTCGACAGCGTCGAAGCACAAGCAAGTTACGGTATTGGTTTACAGGTTGGCCAGCAGTTGCTGGAATCTGGTCTGCAGGGTCTGCAACCAGAAGCACTGCTCGCGGGTCTGCGCGACGCGCTGGAAGGGAACTCGCCGGCCGTACCGGTTGATGTGGTTCATCGCGCACTGCGTGAAGTGCATGAACGCGCTGAAGGCGTGCGTCGTGAGCGCACCGAAGCCATGGCCGCAGAAGGTCAGGCGTTCCTGCAGGAACATGCGCAGCGTGAAGGCGTGAGCAGCACCGAATCAGGCCTGCAGTTCAGCGTGATTACGCAGGGCGAGGGTCCAATCCCATCACGTCAGGATCGCGTACGCGTTCACTACACCGGTAAACTGATCGACGGCAGCGTATTCGACAGCTCTGTTGCCCGTGGCGAACCAGCGGAATTCCCGGTAAGCGGCGTAATTCCAGGCTGGATTGAAGCGCTGACCCTGATGCCGGTTGGCTCAAAATGGGAACTGGTGATCCCACAGAACCTCGCATATGGCGAGCGCGGTGCGGGTGCCTCTATCCCACCATTCAGCACCCTGATCTTCGAAGTCGAACTGCTGGAAATTCTGTAATTCCGGACGCTGCAACCCCCCCGGTTGCAGCGTTTTCTTCCGCCTTATTTCTGCTGTAAATTCACCTGCCACAGAGCAAAGCCGATCGCATCTGTCCCTTTGGGCTGAAGCGGATATTGCGCATGCTGCTTAATAAATCCGGTCGCTTTATCACCCGGTGCCGTTTCAAACTGAATGTCGAGCGGGGTGGATGAGGTAATCGGTGCCAGCCGCCAGTTATTGTCCGCCTTCGGCTGAACTTCACCGTGCGCTTTGGTTTCCGCGCTGATGTAGGCTGCAACCACGGAACGGTTCTCATCCGGCGAGGCAAAGGCAATGTATTTATCTCCGGTGCCGGCAAACTTGCCGCCGTAAGCGCGATAGTTATTGGTCGCCACCAGGAAGGTCGCCTGTGGATCGACGGGTTTACCCTGCCAGCTAAGCTGACGGATACGTGAGGCCTCAGGATGGATCAACTGACACTCTGCGTCGTAGCGTGCGGGCTGGGTCACATCAATCTGATAATTAACCCCGTCAATCACATCAAAGTTATAGGTGCGGAAATCCCAGTTGATCAGCGACTGCGTTTTCGTGCTGTGGGGATCGATCTGATTAAACTGGCCCGCTGAGCACTCCAGCCACTCTTTTACCTGCGCACCGGTGACTTTCATGACCACCAGGTTATTGGGATAAAGATAGAGATCGGCCGCGTTACGGAAGGTCAGCGCGCCTTTCTCCACTTCGACATAGCTGGCCGGATCGTTTTTACGTCCGCCCGCTTTAAACGGCGCAGCAGCAGAGAGCACCGGCAGACGGCCCAGATCCGGATCGCCCTGAATGAAATGCTCCACGTAGGCGCGCTGGGCATTATTGACGATCTGTACCGTCGGATCGTCCTGTACCAGCGACAGGTAGCTGTACATCACATCGGCGGACTTGCCGATGGGCTTCGCCACAAACTCCCGCGTGGCGCGGTGATCGTCAGCCAGTACCTTCACCAGCGCCGGATCCTCTGCCGCCAGCGATTTCTTCGCTGCGGTATCGTAGATTGGCCGCGCCTGTGCTTTGCCGCTGCTCACCTGCCAGCGTCCGCCCTCATTGTTCAGCACCAGGTCAACCACGCCAAGGTGATCGCCCCACATGCCTGGCATCACCGCCGGAATACCGTTCAGGGTGCCGTTGGCGATATCTGCACCCTTGATGTCAGCAAACTCCTTGCCGGGGAAGACCGCATGCGCATGACCAAACAGGATGGCGTTAATGCCTTCCACCTGGCTGAGATAGTAAACCGAGTTCTCCGCCATCGTGTGATACGGCTCGCTGCTCAGGCCGGAGTGGGGAATAGCGATAATCAGATCGGAGCCCTGCGCGCGCATCTCAGGCACGTAGCGGCGAGCCGTTTCGGTGATGTCATCGACGCGTACCTTGCCCTGCAGGTTGGCTTTATCCCACACCATGATCTGCGGCGGCACAAAGCCGATATAACCTATCTTCAGGGTCTGCGTCTTGCCTTCGCGATCAACCACCATAGTGGATTTGATGAGGTATGGGGTAAACAGCGGTTTGCCGCTCTTCACATCAATCACGTTGGCGTTCACATAGGGAAAGCGTGCGCCCGCCAGCGCTTTTTTCAGGTAGGGCAGGCCATAATTGAATTCATGATTGCCGAGGTTACCGACGCTGTAATCCAGCGTGTTGAGCGCCTTGTAGACCGGATGGATCTCGCCCTCACGTAATCCTTTGGCCGCCATGTAGTCACCCAGCGGGCTGCCCTGAATGATGTCGCCGTTATCGACCAGCAGGCTGTTTTTCACTTCCTGGCGTGCGGCGTGGATCAGCGTAGCGGTTCGCACCAGACCAAACTTCTCGGTTGGCGTGTCTTTGTAATAGTCGAAATCCATCATATTGCTGTGCAGATCGGTGGTTTCCAGTATCCGCAAATCCACCGTCGCCGCCTGGGTGGCGACGGAAACGCTCAGTGCCAGTAACATCATTCCGGGCTTAAACATGCTTGCTCCTGCTGCAAAATAAATAAGGATCTCAAAATAATGTAAAAGCATGACAGATAGTCATTTTAAATCGTGATGGGTATAACGTTTTGACGCATCGGTCAGCGTCGGATTCTTAAACGATGGAGGCGTAGCGGCACAGGCGTGGCGATAAATGGGTAACTATGATATTGATATATCTATAAATTGAATCGCCGAAGTGCCTGTGAATGGGCACTTCAGGCGGAACTGCTAAAATGTCACTATCTGACGATGAGCTGATCCTGCAGCAGACAGACACAATGAGGTGAAAAATGTTAGAGCAAATCTGCCAACTGGCACGCGAAGCAGGCGACGCGATTATGCAGGTCTATAACGGTGCCGCGCCGCTTGACGTTTCTCACAAATCGGATGATTCGCCGGTGACCGCCGCGGATATCGCTGCACACGAGGTGATCCTCGCGGGCCTCAAAAAGTTAACGCCTGATCTCCCCGTGCTGTCAGAAGAAGATCCGCCAGCCTGGGAGGTGCGTCAGCACTGGCAGCGCTACTGGCTGGTCGATCCGCTGGATGGCACCAAAGAGTTCATCAAGCGTAACGGCGAATTTACCGTTAATATTGCGCTAATCGAAGCAGGCAAGCCGGTAATGGGCGTAGTCTATGCGCCGGTGCTGGGCGTGATGTATTCCGCTGCAGACGGCAAAGCGTGGAAAGAGGAGGGCGGTCAGCGTGAACAGATTCATGTCCGTGATGCGCGTCCTCCGCTGGTGGTGGTGAGCCGTTCACATGGCGACGACGATGAGATGAAAGAGTACCTGAAGCAGTTAGGTGAACATCAGACCGTCGCGACCGGATCCTCACTGAAGTTCTGCCTGGTGGCAGAAGGAAAAGCGCAGCTCTATCCCCGTTTCGGACCCACCAACATCTGGGATACCGGCGCGGGTCATGCCGTGGCGATGGCGGCGGGCGCGCATGTGCACGACTGGCAGGGTAAAACTCTGGACTACGCGCCGCGCGAATCCTTCCTTAATCCTGGCTTCCGCGTATCACTGTTTTAACGCTGTCTGAGCGCTCAGCCTGCTGAAGGCTGAAACCCCGGCGGGCGATGCTCTCCCCACCGGGGCTTCAGCGATTAATCCTTCAGCAGGGAGGTGACCAGCGTAATCACTTTTGTCACTTCATCCTGCGTCAGCGATCCATCCTTCACAAATTTCACCTTACCCTGCTTATCCAGCACCACAATGGCGGAACCGCCCGGCTGTAACTGCCAGGCATGCTGCACATTGCCCTTGCTGTCGACAACAAACTGCGACCACGGATATTGCTGCTTGTTAGTCTCGACGCTGCTGCGCACAAACATGCCCGTACCGGGAATGGCATCATCTGTATTCACGATGGTGGTGGTCTGATAGCGATCATGCGGCAGCTTCGCGGCCTTAATCGCCTCGATCAATGCGGCATTCATCTCTTTAGCGGATGAGCGACCCGCGATGTGCTGAACCACGCGAACTTTTCCGCTGAGCTGCGCGCTATTCCAGTTTTTATAGCTAAACTTATCCTGCTGCAATAACAGCTCGCCTTTGTCGTTCACGCCAACGGCCGGTACCCGCATATCCTGCCTGAGGTCATGAGCCATCACGCTTGCCGGTATCAGTAAAGACAACGCTACAGCTGCCAGAATTATTCGCATTGCTATTTCCTTGAGTGATCAGACCAGTTAGTCATTTTACTGCAATAGTAAGCAGGGATGATGCGCCTGTCCTGGAAAGGTGTCAGGTTTGTTATGGCCGCCACAATTCCTTAACCAACGAAGGTTTATACTGTGTTGTGTGAGCCTGATAACAGAGTGTTCTGTAATGATGTGTCAATTCAGTAAAAAAAATCACTTTTAGGAACATTAGTAGGTTTGAGTGTTCTATAGTTATCGCGAATTCGCGCTTCATGGGCTGGAACCAAATTTGGAAACGGCGAAGCGTGCTTAAAAATGTACAGGAGTTAGTCAGTATGAAGATCTTCCAGCGCTATAATCCGCTACAAATAGCGAAATATGTAAAAACGCTGTTCAAAGGAAGGTTGTATATCAAGGACGTCGGCGCGTTCGAGTTCGACAAAGGGAAAGTATTAATCCCGCGCGTCAAAGACAAACAGCACCTGAGCGTGATGTCAGAAATTAACCGCCAGGTCGTTCGTCTCAAACTTGAGTTCAACTAATCATAAGGGCGCCGATGGCGCCCTTAGTGTCTGGCCAGTCAGGCCATTTTATTTGTCACTCTGAACCTGAGCAGTGCCAACAATTCTCACAGACTACGTCACATTCCGGTTGTTCCGCGCTGTCCATGTCCAGACTGCTGGTCATTCTACTCTTCTTCGCTTTTCGTCATGCTCAGCACCGGCGGTCGTTCATCGATGCGGGTGACCAGCAGCTGATCGATGCGATAGCTATCAATATCCACCACCTCGAACTTGTAGCCAGCAAACTTCACAAAATCGGTACGCTTCGGAATCTTACGCAACATATACATCATAAAGCCGCCGATGGTTTCGTAGTTGCCTGACTGCGGGAAATCATCAATGTCCAGCACGCGCATCACGTCATCAATCGGCGTACCGCCTTCAACCAGCCATGAATTCTCATCGCGCGCCACAATCTGCTCTTCCATACCCTGGCCAACCAGATCGCCCATCAGCGTGGTCATTACATCATTCAGGGTAATAATGCCCACAACCAGCGCATATTCGTTCATGATCACCGCGAAATCTTCTCCGGCGGTTTTAAAACTTTCCAGTGCTTCAGAGAGGGTCAGCGTGTCCGGCACGATCAGCGCCGAGCGAATCTGCAGGCCGCTGTTCAGCGCCATGCTCTGATTACCCAGCACGCGCAGCAGCAGCTCTTTGGAGTCGACATAGCCAACGATATGGTCGATATCGCCGCTGCAGACCAGAAACTTCGAGTGAGGATGCTGGGCGATTTTGGTTTTGAGGCTGGTCTCATCTTCGTGCAGATCAAACCAGACAATATTCTCACGTGAGGTCATGGAGGAGGGAACAGTACGTGACTCCAGCTCAAACACGTTTTCAATCAGCTCGTGCTCCTGCTTACGCAGCACGCCAGCCAGCGCACCCGCTTCAACCACCGCGTAGATATCGTCGGAGGTGATGTCATCTTTACGCACCATCGGCAGCTTGAAAATACGGAAGAAGACGTTAGCCAGGCCATTAAACAGAAACACCAACGGACGCATTATCAGCAGGCAGAAACGCATCGGGTTGATGATGCGCAGCGCGATGGTTTCCGGTGCGACCATGCCGACCCGCTTTGGGGTTAAGTCAGCAAACAGGATAAACAGGCTGGTGACGATGGTGAAGGAGCAGATAAAGCTGAGCTGCTCCGCCAGTTCCGGCGAGACAAACCGGTTAAACAGGCCGCTGAAAACCGGCGAAAACGCCGCATCGCCAACAATACCCCCCAGGATGGCGACGGCGTTGAGGCCAATCTGCACCACGGTGAAGAACATGCCCGGCGTTTCCTGCATTTTCAGCACGCGCTGCGCATTTACGTTGCCTTCATCGGCCAGCAGTTTCAGTTTGATCTTACGGGCGGCCGCCAGCGAGATCTCCGACAGAGAGAAAAAGGCACTGATTACGATCAGTAACAGAATGACAAGTAAGCTATCTAACATATGAGATCCAAAGGGTTATCCACTTGTCATTTTTGGCCTGGGCAGCGTGGGTAAGCGCAAACAGAGTTGGTTTATCCGTGAAACAAAGCTATCCGTGCCAAAAATGTCTGCGCCAGTTCGACAACAAACGACATGTCGGGGCAGAAATGAAAACAGGCGGCATGCCTGTGGTGGCCGATTATAGCAGGAGCGCTCATTGCGCCGCCAGAGGGCAAACCGCTGCTTAAGGGCGCATTAGCAGCCAGAGCGGCCGGTTACAGACTCGGATTTATCTGAGTGAGTCATATCGGACTGATCATTCCGACCCGCAGGAGTTGTATCGCTCACCCCATTTACCGACAATAGCCCCGTTATTTGACTTAGATGTCAGAGTTGCTCCGCCGTTTGCCATAAAGTGCGGCTATGATGAGGATGTTGCCGTTGCGGTAGTGCGGGCAAAGAAGATTAATAAGCGCCCCGCGGAAAAGGGGCCGGCATGATTAACAGGAGTACAGGTGCCACGATTTTATGTTTATTGCATGGCTGGCCTGCTGCTTGCCGCGCCCGCCCTTGAGGCGGCGACAGTGCGATTACAGGTAGACGGCTTATCCGGGGATCTGCAAAAGAATGTCAGAGCGCGTCTGTCCACCATCGGCAGCGATGAGGTCTCTAATGATGGCCGCTTTCGCGCGCGCGTTTCTGTTGCGATAAAAGAGGGGCTGCGCGCGCTCGGTTATTACGAGCCCACCATCGATTTCGAATCCCGCCCCGCGCCTGCGCAGGGTGGACGACCGGTATTAGTGGCACACGTAACGCCTGGTGAACCGGTAAAAATCGGCGGCAGCACGATTGTGGTCGAAGGCGATGCGCGCAATGACGCGGATTACAAAGCCTGGGTGAAGCAGGGACGCCCTGAAGTGGGCAGCCAGCTTAACCACGGGCAATATGACAAATTCAAAAGCGGCTTCTCTAATCTCGCACTGCGTAACGGCTATTTCGACGGCACGTTTAAAAAAAGCCAGCTTGGTGTCTCGGTTGAGCGGCGTGAAGCGTTCTGGGATATCGACTACGACAGTGGCGAACGCTATCGCTTCGGCGACGTTACTTTCCAGGGATCGCAAATTCGCGAAGAGTACCTGCAAAACCTGGTGCCGTTTAAAGAGGGGGACTACTACAGCTCCCGCGATTTAGCCGAGCTGAATCGCCGCCTCTCCGCTACCGGCTGGTTTAATTCGGTGGTGGTCGCGCCGGAATTCAGCAAGGGACGACAGACCAAAGTGCTGCCGCTGAGCGCAGTAATGTCACCCCGCACCGAAAACACCATTGAAACCGGCGTCGGCTATTCCACAGACGTCGGTCCGCGCCTGAAAGGGACCTGGAAAAAACCGTGGATCAACGACAGCGGCCACAGCCTGGCGGCCAGCGCCTACGTTTCCGCGCCGGAACAGCAGGTCGATCTCAGCTACAAAGTACCGCTGCTGAAAAGCCCGCTTGAGCAGTACTACACCTTCTCCGGCGGCCTGAAGCGCACCGACCTCAACGACACCAAAGCGGATACCACGACGCTTGCGATGTCGCGCAACTGGGACAGCAGCAGCGGCTGGCAGAAGGCGGTCAACCTGCGCTGGAGCCTGGATCACTTTACTCAGGGCAGCGTGACCAACACCACTATGCTGCTCTATCCCGGCGTCAGCGTAAACCGTACCCGTTCCCGTGGCGGCCTGATGCCGACATGGGGCGATTCACAGCGCTATTCGGCAGACGTCTCTGATACCACCTGGGGTTCAGACGTCGACTTCCTGATCCTGCAGGCGCAAAACGTCTGGATCCGTACCCTTGGCGACAGTCATCGCTTTGTGGCACGTGGCAATCTGGGCTGGATCGAAACCAACGACTTCGACAAAGTGCCGCCGGATCTGCGCTTCTTTGCCGGTGGTGACCGCAGTATTCGTGGCTACAAATATAAAAACATTTCACCGCGCGATGATGACGGCAAACTCACCGGTGCGTCAAAACTCGCCACCGGATCGCTGGAATATCAGTACAACGTCACCGGGAAATGGTGGGGCGCGGTGTTTGTCGACTCGGGCGAAGCGGTTAACGACATCAAGCAAAGTAACGTCAAAACCGGTGCGGGCGTCGGCGTGCGCTGGTCTTCACCGGTTGGCCCAATCAAATTTGATATCGCCAGACCCATCGGGGATGACGAAGAGCATGGATTACAATTTTACGTAGGGCTGGGGCCAGAACTATGAAGCTGTGGAAAAAGGTCCTGATCGGCATTCTGATCTTTCTGGTCGTGCTGTTGGGTGGGGTGGCATTTTTAATCGGTACCACGCCTGGGCTGCATTTAGTGCTGAAAGGTGCGTCGCGCTGGGTGCCGGGCCTGTCAATCAAACAGGTCGATGGGGGCTGGCGTAACCTGACCCTTAACGGTCTGCGTTACGAAATGCCCGGCGTCAGCGTCGATGCCGGGCAAATTCATCTGGCGGTGGATCTCAACTGCCTGCTGCACTCCTCCGTGTGCGTTAACGATGTCTCCCTGCGCGATATCAGCGTGGTGGTCGACAGCAAGAAAATGACGCCAGCGGCACCAGCGCCGGAAGAGGAGAGTGGCAACACTAACCTCAGCACGCCATACCCCATCACGCTGCGTCACTTTGGCCTGCACAATATCAATGTCAAAGTTGATGATACCGCAATATCGCTGCTCGACTTCACCACCGGCCTGCAGTGGCAGGATCGTGCGCTGACGCTGAATCCGACCCATATTCAAAGCCTGCTGATTGCGCTGCCGAAAGCGGCGAAAGTGGTCAATGACGAGGTGGTGGAGCCGAAAGTCCAGCAGCCACATCCCGCTGAAAAACCGCTGGGTGAAACGCTGCAGGCGATGTTTGCGCAACCCCTGCTGCCTGAGATGCCTGATTTCCGTCTGCCGCTGGATATTGAGGTGCAGCAGATTCTGGGTGAACAGCTGCGCATTACCGGCGACACCGATATTTCCGTCAGCCGGTTGCTGCTGAAAGCCAGAACCGCCGATCGTCAGATGCAGCTCAGCACGCTGGAGGTGGACTCGAACCTCGGCAACCTGAAGGGTAGCGGTCAGGCGACGCTGGCGGATAACTGGCCTGTCGATTTCTCCCTTAACGGCACAGTGAATACCGATCCGATTAAAGGCGAAAAGCTCGCGCTGAAACTTAATGGCGCGATGCGCGACGAGCTGAAGATGGGGCTGAACCTCTCCGGTCCAGTGAATGCGCAGCTGGACGCCACGACCCAGCTGGCGGTGGCGGGACTGCCGCTGTCACTGAAGCTGACCAGTCCGCAGTTACGCTGGCCGCTGACCGGTCCGGTAGCGTATCAGGCGGATAACCTGGACTATCAGTTCAAAGGCAAAGCCACCGACTATGTGATGTCGCTGCAGACTGCCGTGAAGGGTGAATCTGTACCACCGGCGACGATCTCGCTGACGGGTAAAGGCAACGTTGAGCAGTTCAGCCTCGACCGCCTGCGCGTGGCTGCGCTGCAGGGCAATATCGATCTCACCGCGCTGGTGGACTGGAGCAAGGCGATAAGCTGGCGCAGTGAGCTGACGCTGGCGGGAATCAATACCGCTAAACAGTATCCCGACTGGCCAGCACGGCTGGATGGCAAAATCACCACCCGCGGCAGTTTGTATGGCGGCAGCTGGCAACTGAGCGTGCCGCAGCTACAGCTGAAAGGCAATGTGAAACAGAACGCCGTGACCGCTGATGGCTCCCTGACCGGTAACAGCTACAACCAGTGGACGGTGCCGGGCATTAAGCTGGCACTGGGACGCAACCATCTGGATGTTAAAGGGGCGCTGGGCGACAGTCTGGATCTCGATGCCAGCATCGACGCGCCCCAGCTCGACAATGCGCTGCCGGGTCTGGGCGGCGTCATCAACGGCACAATAAAAGCGCGTGGCACCCTGAAGGCACCGCAGCTGCTGGCCGATCTCAATGCCCGTGGTCTGCGCTGGCAGCAGATGCAGATCAATCGCGTCACCCTGAATGGCGACGTCCGTTCCGGCGAGCAGGTGGCGGGTAAACTGCAACTGCGCGTCGAGCAGCTGAAGCAGGATGCGCTGAACATCAGCCTGCTGACGCTGAACGCGGACGGCAATGAGCATCAGCATCAGCTGAAGCTCAATGTGCAGGGCAAACCGGTCTCTGGCCAGCTGGCGCTGAACGGCAGCTTTGATCGCCAGACCGAGCGCTGGAAAGGGTCGCTGAACGACACCCACTTTGATACGCCAGTCGGTGAGTGGCGTCTGACCCGCGCCATGGCCATCGACTATCTGAACAGCCGCCAGACGGCAACCATCGGGCCGCACTGCTGGCAGAACCCCAATGCGCAAATTTGTGTGCCGGAGCCGGTTGAAGCGGGCCCGGCAGGCAAGGCGCATGTGGTGCTGAATCGCTTTGACCTGGCGATGGTGAAGCCGTTTATGCCGGATGCGACTCAGCTTAGCGGCCTATTCAGCGGCGACGTGCGCGTCAACTGGACTGCCGATGGCAGCCTGCCGACCGGTACCGTGGCGCTGAAGGGCAACGGCGTGAAAGTGGTGCAGGATGTGCAGGGCAACAATCTGCCGATCGCCTTTGACACGCTGAACCTCAATGCCGCGCTGCGAAACGGACGCGCCCAGCTCGATTGGCTGATCCGCATCGCCAATAACGGTCAGCTGGATGGCAACGTGCAGATCGACGATCCGCAAAATCGCCGCACGCTGGGCGGTAACGTCAACATCCGCAATGTCTCGCTGGCGATGCTCAATCCGGCGCTGATGCAGGGCGAGAAGATCAAAGGCAGCCTGAACAGCAGCCTGCGCCTGGGCGGCAGCGTGCAGCAGCCGCAGGTATTTGGTCAGCTTGGCCTGACGGGTGTGGATGTGGATGGCAACTTTATGCCGGTTGACCTGACCAGTGCCAACCTGAATCTGGTGTTTAACGGCATGAGCTCCACCCTGAACGGGCTGGTGCAGACCGGGCAGGGCAATATCAACCTCAGCGGTAACGCAGACTGGAGCCAGCTCGACAACTGGCGTGCGCGCATTGCGGCGCAGGGCAGCCGGGTTCGCGTGACCGTGCCGCCGATGGTGCGCATGGATGTCTCGCCGGATCTGGTGTTTGAAGCGACGCCAGCGGCCTTTAACCTTGATGGCCGGGTCGATATTCCATGGGCGCGCATCACGGTGCAGGAAGTGCCGGAAAGCGCCACTGGCGTTTCGTCGGATGAGGTGTTGCTGGATAAACAGCTGAAGCCGATTGCACCGCAAACCGCCGCGATTCCGATTAACAGCAATCTGGTGATCCACGTCGGCAACGATGTGCGACTCTCTGCGTTTGGCCTGAAAGCGAAGCTGAATGGCGATCTGAAAATGGTGCAGGATAAGTCAGGACTCGGCCTGAACGGTCAGATCAACATTCCGTCCGGTCGCTTCCACGCTTATGGTCAGGATTTGATCGTGCGTAAAGGCGAGCTGCAGTTTGCCGGTCCGCCGGATCAGCCTTACGTCAACCTGGAAGCCATCCGTAACCCGGATGCCACCGAAGATGGCGTCACCGCGGGTCTGCGCGTCACTGGCCTGGCGGATGAGCCAAAAGCGGAAGTCTTCTCCGATCCGGCGATGTCGCAACAGGAAGCGCTTTCCTATCTGCTGCGCGGTCAGGGATTGGGCAGCGACGGCGACAGTAACGCCCTCACTTCAGCACTTGTTGGCTTAGGGGTTGCACAAAGTGGGCAGGTTGTGGGTAAAATCGGGGAGACATTCGGTGTCAGCAATCTCGCTGTTGATACTGCCGGTGTTGGCGACAGCCAGCAGGTGCAGGTCAGCGGCTATGTGCTACCGGGTCTGCAGGTAAAATACGGTGTTGGCATATTTGATTCACTGGCGACGTTAACCTTGCGTTACCGCCTGATGCCTAAACTCTATCTGGAAGCCGTGTCCGGTGTGGATCAGGCTCTCGATTTGCTCTATCAGTTTGAGTTTTAGCAATGCGAATAATTGTCTACGGCAGTTTACGGCGCAAACAGGGAAACAGTCACTGGATGACGAATGCGCAGTGGCTGGGTGATCACCAGATTGAAGGCTTTGAGCTTTACAGTCTGGGCCATTATCCCGGCGTGATTGAGGGCAATGGAGCGGTACATTGTGAGGTGTACCGCATTGATGCCTCAACCCTTGCGGAGCTGGATGCGCTTCGCACCAAAGGGGGAGAGTACAAACGTTATCTGACTCAGACGCCGTTTGGCAGTGCATGGCTTTATGTCTATCAACGCTCAGTGGCAGGACGCCAGCGCATCATGAGTGGTGACTGGCTGAAGCGCGATGAGGAGCCAGAGGCCTGAACAAAAACACCGTCCATCCGGACGGTGTTTTTTTTTCGACTCACAAACCGGCAGCAGAATTACTTCTTCTGTGCGCGCTCGTAAGAGGAGATGATTTCAGCTTTAGCGGCTTCGGCATTATCCCAGCCATCCACTTTCACCCATTTGCCTTTTTCCAGATCTTTGTAGTGCTCAAAGAAGTGGGTGATCTGTGCACGCAGCAGTTCTGGCAGGTCGTTCACATCTTTGATGTGATCGTACTCTTTAGAGAGTTTGGTGTGCGGAACGGCAACCAGTTTGGCATCTTCGCCAGACTCGTCGGTCATTTTCAGCACGCCAACCGGACGGCAGCGGATCACTGAGCCTGGAACCAGTGGATACGGGGTCGGAACCAGTACGTCAACCGGATCACCATCCAGAGAAAGGGTATGGTTGATGTAGCCGTAGTTGCACGGATAGAACATGGCGGTAGACATGAAACGGTCTACAAACAGGGCACCAGACTCTTTATCAACTTCATATTTGATCGGATCAGCATTCGCTGGGATCTCAATGACAACGTAGATATCTTCTGGCAGGTCTTTACCTGCTGGCACCTGGTTCAAACTCATCTGGCATTCCTTCAGTAGTCGTATGTTGAGTGTCGGCTATTATAGCCAACTGACTCTGAAAGTATGCCCCCTTTTTGGCGTTTCGGAATGCGCCCAAACGCTACTTAGCCGCCACAAACAGCGAAACAATGCCTGCGGCAATCAGTGGTCCTACCGGCACCCCACGGAAGAACGCCACGCCAATCACCGTACCAATCAGCAGACCACCAATCACCGAAGGCTGGACGCTCATAAAGTTCACGCCACGGCCGCCCAGCCAGGCGACAAAGATCCCCACCAGAATCGCCACAATCGACTTCCAGTTAGCAAACGACTTGATCAGCGCAGAGGCGGGCAGTGAGCCGCTTGCCAGCGGGGCCATCACCGCCACCGTAAGAATAATGATGCCTAAGGTAATGCCCTGTTTTTCTACGTAGGGGAAGAACTGTGCCAGCGGGGTAATTTTAATCGCCAGCAGCACCAGAATTGAAATCGTGACCGCGTTGTTGTGAACGAAATAACTCAGTACGGCAAGGCAAATCAGAATGATGGTCGAGGCGTAAGCAGCCATGGTTTCTCCCTGAAGGTTAATGAGCGCGCTGACTTCAGCCAGCGCTAAAGCCGGTTATCGATCAGCAGTCATCGGGGTTAGCACAGCTGCCTTTACCAAGTGACTGCAACATCAGTGCCTGATTGCGCACCAGGCTCAGGCTCTGAGCGCTCAGCGAAACGCTGCCCAGCGTGCCTTGTGAACTGAGCTGGCTGCGGCTCGCCTCAAGCCAGCTGTCGCGGTAGCTCAGCCAGGCGCGCTGCGCGGCACGCAGTTTGTTTTTAGGTTCGCCGGAGAGGGTTTTCATCAGTTTGTTGTACTGCTTATTCATCTCCTGATCCCAGGCCCGATTAGCCGCAGCGTAGCACTGGTTCATGGCAAGGGTAGTCGAGGCGTCATTGAGGCAGCGATCGGGCGAGGCGTCTGTCGGCAGATCCTCTGCCAGCGCCGCCGTGCTGAGGCACAGCAGCATCAGAAGTAATCCTGGTTTCATTCTTTTCTCCGGATAACGGATAAGCGGCGATTAGCTTGATGGATGTTCCCGTGATGATCAAGTTGTTAACACTAATCAGGGTTAAAGTTTCGCGCCGTTACTGCCGATACTTCATCCGTTTTAGGGCCGCTGGAAAATTTGCCTTTTCACATACACGGAAACTATCTGGATGAAACAGTTATCACTTCGCACGGGGTTGCTGGCATTGCTGGCATTTATGACACTGCTGCTGTTGGCGGTGAGTTTTATGGGTATCGTGGCAATTAACAAAGGGAATCGCTCGCTGGATGTGATCAACCGCATTCAGGGGATCGAGCTGAACAGTCTTTACCAGAGCAATGCCGATCTGATGCGGGCCCGCGCTAACGCCGCGCTGGCGGTGCGTAAAATTGAAATTGGTTTACTGGAAGAGGGGGCGGCAGTAACAAAACTGTCGCAGGCGGATGTGGTCTCATCACAGCAAAGCCTGAAGCGCTTTGTAGACGCCGGAACGGTGACGGCGCACGGCAAAAAGCTGGCTGATGCAGTTTCGGCCAGTTACAAAGCCTATCTCGACCAGGGCATCAAACCGATGATGAACGCCCTGGATAAGCAATATACCGACGAGTATTACCAGTTGCTGGAAGGCAACCTGGCGACGCTGGCAGCCAGCTACAACAAGGCCGTCACGGACTTCAGCCAGCTGGCCGATCAGATCACCCAGGCCCAGCTGGCGCAGGCGGCCTACAACGAAACCAAAATGAAAATCCTGATCGCCGTGGCGGTGGTATTAACACTGCTGCTGCTGGTGCTCGCCTGGCAACTGCTGCGCCGGATGCTGCTGCAGCCGCTGAACCTGGCCATTCTCCATCTTGAGCAGGTCGCGGCGGGCGACCTCTCGCAGGCGCTGCCACCGTCGGGCAACAATGAGCTGGGGCGGCTTAATCATGCGCTCGCCGGGATGCAGCAGTCGTTGCGCACCTCGGTGAGTCAGGTGCGCGAAGCGAGTATGCAGATCGACATCGGCAGTCGTGAACTGGCCGCGGGCAACGTCAATCTGTCGCAGCGTACCGAAGAGTCCGCCGCCTCGCTGGAGCAGACGGCCGCCAGCATGGAGCAGCTCACGGCAACCGTGCGGCTTAACGCCAGCAACGCCCAGCAGGCGCACCAGCTGGCTAACGCGGTCTCTGATACTGCCGATCGCGGCGCGGAGGTGGTCTGCTATGTGATGGAAAAAATGCATGAGATTACCGACAGTGCCAATCGTATCGGCGACATTCTTGGCGTGATTGATGGTATCGCCTTCCAGACCAATATCCTGGCACTCAACGCCGCCGTTGAAGCGGCGCGCGCAGGCGAGCAGGGCCGTGGCTTTGCGGTGGTGGCAAACGAAGTGCGCACGCTGGCACAGCGCAGCGCTAACGCGGCCAAAGAGATCCGTACGCTGATTAGTGATTCACAGTCGAGGGTGAAAGAGGGCAGCGAGATGGCGACGCGGGCCGGGGAAACCATGGATGAGATTTCTGGTGAGGTCATGCGCGTAACGGCACTGATGAAAGAGATCTCGATGGCCTCCGACGAACAGAGCCGTGGCATTGAGCAGGTTAATCTGGCGGTCACACAGATGGATGCGGCGGCGCAGCAGAACGCGGCGCTGGTGGAGCAGGCCACCGCCGCAACCCAGTCGCTGGAAGCGCAGTCCGATCAGCTTCAGGCAACCATGGCGCAGTTCAGGTTGCAGACGGCGTAAAAACAGCAAGGGCGCGAAAATCGCGCCCTTGCTTTTTATATGACTTTTTATACCCCTGCCGGATTAACCCTGACGGCAATCCGGGAACTCGGCCAGGAAACGCTCAACGTCGTTCACCATCGCCTCGTTACCGCAGTAGAACGGGCAGCGCTGATGCAGCGTGACCGGTGGAATATCCAGAATACGCTTCTGACCGTCGCTGGCTTTACCGCCCGCCTGCTCTGCCAGGAACGCCATCGGGTTGCACTCATACAGCAGACGCAGCTTACCCTGAGGATGGCTGGCGGTGCTTGGGTAGAGGTAGATGCCGCCTTTCAGCAGGTTACGATGAAAATCCGCGACCAGCGATCCGATGTAACGTGAGGTATAAGGACGGTGCGTTGGCAGATCCTCTTCCTGACAGAACTTCAGATATTTCTTCACACCCTGCGGGAAACGAATGTAGTTACCTTCGTTAATGGAGTAGGTGTAACCCGTTGGTGGATAGGTCATACGTTCGTGACTGAGGCAGAACACACCCAGAGACGGATCGTAAGTAAACGCATGCACGCCTGCACCGGTGGTATAAACCATCATGGTGGAGGAGCCGTAAACCACGTAACCGGCAGCGACCTGCTTGTTGCCTGGCTGCATGAAGTCCGCTTCAACAACCGGCGTACCCGGCTCGCTGACGCGGCGGTAGATAGAGAAAATGGTGCCGACGGAAACGTTAACGTCAATGTTAGAAGAACCATCCAGTGGATCCATTAACACCACGTACTTACCGTTTTCTTCACCTTCAAAGATCACAAACTCGTCTTCTTCCTCAGAAGCGATACCGGCGACGATGCCACGTGCTTTCAGTGCTGCCTTCAGTTTCTCGTTGGCAAACAGATCAAGTTTCATCTGCTGCTCACCCTGAATATTCTCGACGCCGCTGGCACCCAGAATATCCACTAAACCGGCTTTGTTGATATCGCGGTGGATGATTTTGGCACCCAGCTTAATAGCGGAAATCAGCGCTGTCAGTTCACCTGTAGCGTGCGGAAAGTCATGCTGCTTCTCGACGATAAATTCGCCCAACGTTTTCATAACACATTCCCTGAATCTTCGATGGAGTGGCAGCACGCGTAACAGTCTGCCAACGGATGCGTACGCAGTTTAGCCGATTGAACTTCAAAAACCATAGTCCTAATCCGTTTCTTCCGTCTGCGAGCGGCGTTACACTGTGCGCCGAACTTTTGAGTAATGGATCACGTAATGCGCATTCACATCCTCGGGATTTGTGGCACTTTTATGGGCGGTCTGGCGATGCTGGCCCGTTCACTTGGTCATCAGGTGACCGGGTCAGACGCCAACGTTTACCCACCTATGAGTACTCTGCTTGAACAGCAAGGTATTGAATTAACAGAAGGTTACGACGCCAGTCAGCTTGACCCGGTGCCTGATCTGGTGATTATCGGCAACGCGATGACGCGGGGTAATCCTTGCGTGGAAGCGGTGCTGGAACGCAACATTCCTTACCTCTCTGGCCCGCAGTGGCTGCACGATTTCGTGCTGCGCGATCGCTGGGTGCTGGCGGTCGCGGGAACCCACGGCAAAACCACCACAGCCGGCATGGCAGCGTGGATTCTCGAGGCCTGCGGCCTTGAGCCAGGCTTTATTATTGGTGGTGTGCCCGGAAACTTCGATGTCTCGGCAAAATTAGGAAAAAGTCCATTCTTCGTGATTGAGGCGGATGAGTACGACTGCGCGTTTTTCGATAAGCGTTCCAAGTTTGTCCATTACTGCCCACGTACGCTGATCCTCAATAATCTTGAGTTTGATCACGCCGATATCTTTGACGATCTGCGCGCGATCCAGAAGCAGTTCCACCATCTGGTGCGGATCGTACCGGGCCAGGGCAAGATCCTGCTGCCGGAACATGATCCTAACCTCAAACAGGTGATGGCGATGGGCTGCTGGAGCGAACAGGAGAACGTCGGCGAGCACGGGCGCTGGCAGGCGAAGAAGCTCACCAACGATGCGTCTCACTGGGAAATCTGGCTCGACGGCGAAAAAGTCGGGGAAGTGAACTGGGCGCTGGTGGGTGAACACAATATGCACAACGGGCTGATGGCGATCGCTGCCGCGCGCCATGTGGGTGTGAAGCCGGAAGATGCAGGCCAGGCGCTGAACAGCTTTATCAATGCGCGTCGACGGCTGGAGCTGCGCGGCGAAGTGAACAGCATCAAAGTCTATGATGACTTCGCCCACCATCCGACCGCGATTCTGGCGACGCTGGCTGCCCTGCGCAGCAAAGTTGGCGGCAGAGCGCGTATCCTGGCTGTGCTGGAGCCACGCTCTAATACCATGAAGATGGGCGTCAGCAAGAACGATCTGGCACCGTCGCTGGCGCGTGCTGATGAGGTCTTTCTGTTCCAGCCGCACCATATTCCGTGGCAGGTATCTGATGTCGCAGAAGCGTGCATTCCGCCTGCACACTGGAGCGCGGATATCGATACCCTGGTGGAAATGGTGGCCAAAGCCGCTCAGCCAGGCGACACGATTCTGGTCATGAGCAACGGCGGGTTTGGTGGCATCCACCAGAAGCTGCTGGACAGGCTGGCATAATGTCACAGGCGCCCGTTTCGGGCGCTTTTTTAAAAGCATTATCCCCGGAAATATTATTCCCTCAATAAATTCCGCATATTTTTGAATTCGATCTGCTCACTCTTCCTGCCGTTGCCATATTTTTCTTATTAGTGTCTGAAACAGAAAGGCCGCTCTCGCCGGTTATTTCTAGCATCATCCCTGTAGTGACTGAGAAATAATAATTAACGCGTTAAAGTTAAAGGAATAAATAACAGGTTCTCTTTATGCGCGATCTTATATTGATGAGGTTTTTAAATATAAGTTAACTCTGTGTTAAACGAATGAGTTCGGATAATTCATTGCTCTGATTACCACTAATAAGGATGTTCATATGGGAAATAATAATTCATTGTCGTTTTTGCTGGGCGCCGCGTTGTTATGCAGTTCTGCTGCGGCGCTGGCCACGGCCACCGTTGATTACCGGCATGAGTACCGCCTTCGCGACCGCACGCACTACGACAAGCTGGGTCTGAGCACCACGCTGCCGGACAATATGTTTCTCGGGGTCGAAACCAAATTCAAAACCGGCGGCGCCGATCCAAAAGACAAATATTATAACGACACCGTGTTAAACGTAGTGGAGGTGACCTTTCTGAAGTCGTATTACTGGGGAAACTGGACAGTGTCGCCTTTTATTCAGCCAGAATTTAACTCCTCGCGCACTGAATGGAAATTCGGTGTAGCACCCTGGTATAAATTTAATGATCGCTGGTCTCTCGGTGGCCTTTATCGTCTTGAGCTGACCGATTATGCGCATGACGATCAATGCCGTACCGGCGGTATTGATTATTGCGATACTGACCGGCATCGCACTGCCAACCGTTTTGATCTCTATCTGCGAAATAAAAGCGATCGGCTGACCACCACCTATAAGCTGGTGTATAAACACGCGGATGCGAAACTCTTTGCCAATAAACATGATGATTACGAACAGGAGTTACAGTTCGATTATGCGCTTGGCAACGATCGCGTCTGGGTGCCTTACGTCACCTTTGGCGATATCGGACGTTCTGCGACATCGAGCGAACGCCAGCTGCGGTTGCGCACCGGTATTCTCTATATCTATCGATAAATGCGCTGCCGGGAGGCGGGCGAGGCTGCCCGCCATGGCGTTACTTCGCTTCGGCCAGTTCGCGCAGATACTGGAAAATCTGACGGGCAGACTTCGGCGGCTTGCTGCCCGCTTTCTCTTTCTGCGCGTTACGGATCATGCTGCGTAACTGCTGACGATCGGCATCGGGATAAAGCGCAATCACGTCGCCCATCGCTTCATCACCCTGTTCAATCAGACGATCGCGCAGCATTTCCAGTTTATGGAACAGCGCAACCTGCTGGTTATGGCGATTATTGAGCTTATCCAGTGCAACGCGGATCGGCTCCACATCAATACTGCGCAGCAGTTTACCGATCAGCTGCAGCTGACGGCGGCGACCCTCTTTCTTGATGCGCTGTGCCAGTTCAACTTCGGTACGCAGGCGCTCATCCAGCGGGATTTTATCCAGCGAGTTTTTACCCAGATCAACCAGTTCGGCACCCAGGCGCTTTAACTCTTCTGCATCGCGTTTAATTTCACTCTTACTGACCCAGATAATCTCTTCATCTTCTTCTTCGTCATTATCTGGCACATCGTCGAGCCACTCATCGGGCTGTTTGGTCATTTCCGGGCTCCCAAAAAAAAGAGGCTAATCCTACCAGTTTATCGGGTGACTGCGAAATTGTTCTCTGACTCTGATAGACTCAAATCATTCACACATAAGATTAGACGGCAGGTCGATGAACGTATCTACTCAGGTTGCAGAACAGCGAAAAGTACTGGAGCAGGCCATTGCGCAGGCACTTGAACTGGCTAAAGCAAGCACTGACAGCGCGGAAGTGGCAGTCAGTAAAACCACCGGCATCGGGGTCAGCACCCGCTATGGCGAAGTGGAAAACGTCGAATTCAACAGCGACGGTGCGCTGGGCATCACTGTCTATCATCAGAATCGTAAAGGCAGCGCCTCATCGACCGACCTCAGCCCGGACGCGATCAAACGCACCGTGCAGGCGGCGATTGATATTGCACGCTATACCTCGCCCGATCCCTTTGCCGGTCCGGCCGACGCAGAGCTGCTGGCCTATGATGCGCCAGACCTGGATCTCTACCATCCGTGGGAGATTGATGCTGACCGCGCCATTGAACTGGCTGCGCAGGCGGAACAGGCATCACTGCGCGCCGACAAGCGTATTACCAACACTGAAGGTGGCAGCTTCAACAGCCACGTCGGCATCAAAGTCTTTGGCAACAGCCACGGTATGTTACAGAGCTACTGCTCAAGCCGTCACTCGCTCTCCAGCAGCGTGATTGCCGAGCAGGATGGTAATATGGAGCGCGACTACGCCTACACCATTGGACGCGCGTTTGAAGATTTGAAGAGCCCGGAGTGGGTCGGTGCAGAGTGCGCGCGCCGCACGCTCTCCCGTCTGGCACCGCGTAAACTTCCGACCATGAAAGCCCCGGTGATTTTCGCCTCAGAAGTGGCAACCGGCTTATTTGGTCATCTGGTTGGCGCGATCAGCGGCGGCAACGTTTACCGTAAATCGACCTTCCTGCTGGATTCTATGGGTCAGCAGATCCTGCCGGAGTGGCTCACCATCAATGAACAGCCGCATCTGCTGAAAGGGCTCGCCTCCACGCCATTCGACAGCGAAGGGGTGCGTACCCAGGCGCGCGACATCATCAAAGATGGCGTGCTGCAGACCTGGCTGTTAACCAGCTACTCAGCCCGCAAACTGGGCCTGACCAGCACCGGTCACGCTGGCGGCATTCATAACTGGCGCATTGCGGGCCAGGGCCACAGCTTTGACGACCTGCTGAAGCAGATGGGCACCGGGTTAGTGGTGACCGAACTGATGGGACAGGGGGTCAGCGCCATTACCGGTGATTACTCACGCGGTGCGGCCGGGTTCTGGGTCGAGAATGGCGTTATTCAGTACCCGGTCAGCGAAGTGACTATCGCCGGAAATCTCAAAGAGATGTGGCGCAATATGGTGACCATCGGTGACGATATTGAAACCCGCAGCAATATCCAGTGCGGTTCAGTGTTACTGCCTGAGATGAAGATAGCGGGACAATAAAGATGGATTCCTGAAGCAGCCGGTTGGCTGCTTTTTTTTCATCACAATAAAAAGGAAGTAATGATGCGTAAGCATGTGATTGCAATGTTGTCGGCTTCTCTGTTGTTCTCCAGCGTCAGTCTCTATGCGGCGGATCTGGAGCAGGATATGGATACACTGAATGCGAACCTGAAAATCGTCAAAAAAAGTGACAATGCCCAGGAGATGCAGCAGGCGCTGACCAAAATGCGTGCCGCGGCACAGGATGCGCGACAGGGCACGCCGGATAAGCTGGAAGGCCAGCCGGCTGACAGCCCACAGGTGAAAGATTTCCATGCCGGTATCGACTCACTGATCGCGCAGATCGATGTGGTCAGCGCGCTGGCGAAAGCCAACAATGTGGACGGGGCGAAACGCGAAGCAGCGAAGTTCGACGACATCCGCAATACCAACCATAAGAAATTCCGTTAATCAGATCGCCGGCCAGCCAGGCCGGCGGTTTTTTACCATCACTTCTGCTTATCACCGCACCCTGAACCCCCGCGCGTCCGGCTTGTCGCCGCACAACATCACCGTCTTTCACGTTTAAATCCATCAAATTATGCATTCTGCGACGCGTGTCGCACTAAGCATGCAGCCTGCGATCTGACGCACAACCTTCACTTCAATTTCCACTTGCTGCTGGAAATGTTGCCTCTCCACAGTCGGGGCGATGACCGCTAATTTGTTTTTAACGCGAATTATCCGGTTTAACAGGAGTAGCAAGGTGAGTAATAACGGCGTCCCGGTGTATGAAGCGGCACCTGAGAAAGTGCAACAGCTGGCTGACAGCGTGATGACGCAGATTGCTGCGATCTATCAGCAGCAGGGTATTCAGCCCAATGCGGTTCAGCAGCAGATGCTGCAATCGCATGTCGGTGCCATGGCGTCACGCTCGCTGAGCGGTGAGCCGCTGCCGGAAGTGGAAGCGGAGCTGTTTGAAGATATTCCGCCGGAAACGTTAGCGCTGGCGCAGCAGGTCGTCGATCTGTTTGGCAATCTGCCCCGCGAAGAGGCCTGGCTGCTGTCAGTGCATATTGAAGTCGCGCGATCAAACAACCAGAGAGGAACATAAGATGGTAACAGTAGTGATTGGTGATCGTTTAGGTAAAGGACAGAAAGTGGCGGCGGGCATCGAAAAAGCGGGTGGCCGTGCCGTCGTGGTGCCAGGTGTCGCCGCTGACATGAAACTGGGTGACGTGATGAAGGCGGAAAACGCCGATTTCGGCATCTCGTTCTGCGGCAGCGGCGGCGCCGGTGCTATCACCGCTCAGAACAAATATGGCTACAAAGCAAAGCATGGCATGCGTTCTGTCGACGAAGGCGTCACCGCCATTAATGAAGGTGCCACGGTGCTGGGCTTCGGCTTTATGGATAAAGAAGAGTTAGGCGAGCGGCTGGTGCAGGCCTGGAACAAGAAGCACGGCAGCTGATTATGAAAGAACAATACGTTACCCAGGTGACGGTCGAGGGCAAAGGCGACACCAGAGCGAAAGCCTTTGCCGATGCCCTGAGTCGTGTGCAGAACCAGGTTCTGCGCGCGACGCAAAAAATTCTGCTGCGCATTGAACCTCAGGATGTCCGGGTGCTGCGCGCGCAGGAGAGCGTCAAAACCGAGAAGTTTCTCTTCTTCTTTCTGGCGCGCCAACGGCGGAGCTTCAGCGTCACGCTGGAGATCACCGTCAGCGTCACCGTTTTCGACACCGAACAGGTGGCGTTCACGGCGGCATCGTAAAGCAGAGCCTGTTAACGCCAGCCAGCCGTTTGCCCGATGCTCTGCTGTCGCGACATCGCGATGATCAGGCAGGGGCGATGCGGCGGCGTGCGATTGGGCAGGTAAAAACGACAACAAGGTACAACAACATGTTTTTAATCATTTTGTTTAAGTCGTTGATCATTGGCGGGCTGGTAGGGGTCGGCGTCGGTGCGGGTGCGGCGCGCATGTTCCACGCGCCAACCACTCAGGGCATGGGCGCTTTCCGTACGCTGGGCGAGCTGAACTCGTGCGAGGGCGATCCGGCATCCCACTTCTCCTTTGGTCTTGGCTTCTTTTTCAATGCCTGGGCATCGTCGGTTGCAGCCGGTTCATTCACTCAGGATGTGGATCATCGCATCATTCCAAACTGGGGTGCGGCCGCCTTGATGGTGAAGAATCGTAATGTGGCGGAGACGCTGCACGATCCGAAAAAAATGGCCATCGCCTGCGGCATCATCGGCATGATCGTGGTCGCCTTCCTCAACTCCACCGCCTCGGCTGTTCCGGCTGCGCTGCAGGTCACGGCAGTCAAAGTGCTGGTGCCCGCCGCTAACCTGCTGGTGAACACCGTCATGCCGGTGATCTTCTGGCTGGCGGCGATCGACGCGGGCAGAAAGTCAGGCTTCTGGGCCACCATTTTTGGCGGCCTGGCGCAGCTGATCATGGGCAACGCCGTGCCGGGACTGGTGCTGGGTATCCTGATCGGTAAAGGCGTGGAAGAGAGCGGCTGGAACCGGGTCACCAAAGTCATGATGACCGCCATCGTGCTGCTGTTTGTGCTGAGCGGCTTCTTCCGGGGTTTCGATATGAAGCTGCTGCAGTCCTTCCAGCTCGGCATTCCCGGCTGGCTCGACATGATCCATAACTCAGTCAGCGGCAAATAAGAGGCGATGCGATGAACGAAAATAAAGGCTTCTGGTACGCCGACTGGTCTTTCCCGATCTTTGTTGGCCTGCTCTCTTCTGGCGTCTTTGCCGGAACTCACATGTATTACCTCTATGGCATCGGCGCGTTCAACGAAGTGGCGTTTGTGTCGATGCTGCGGGCAGGCATGGAGACCGGCGTCTACGGCGCGGTCGCCGCCTTTGGTGCCAGCTTCCTGTTCGCCCGTATCATCGAAGGCTCGCTGGTGGGCATTCTGGATATCGGCGGGGCGATTCAGACCGGCGTCGGGCTGGGCGTTCCGGCACTGCTGCTGGGTGCGGGCATTGTCTTCCCGGTGGCGAACTTCGCTGCCTCGCTGGCGACGGGCCTGGTGATTGGTGTGGCGATTGGCTACCTGATTATTCTGGCGCGTAAATTCACCATCAATCAGAGCGACTCAACCTACGGCGCAGACGTGATGATGGGTGCGGGTAATGCCTCGGGGCGCTTTCTGGGGCCGCTGATCATCCTGTCAGCCATGGCGGCATCCATTCCGATTGGCCTGGGTTCGCTGCTGGGCGCGCTGCTCTTCTATCTCTGGAACAAGCCCATTACCGGCGGCGCTATCCTCGGCGCGATGATCCTTGGGGCACTGTTTCCGATTGCTCTCTGATCTCACCGGCAGCCCGGCAGCGGGCTGCCGTTAAGGAGAAACCATGTACGACTTGATTATTCGCGGTGCGCGTCTCAGCGATGAGCAGGTGGTCGACATTGCCCTGCAGGATGGCCGCATCGCCGCCATAGGCAAGGTGCAGGGCAACGCACAGCGCGAGCGCGATCTGGCTGGCCGTTACTACCTCAGCGCAGGCTGGATCGACTCCCACGTTCACTGCTATCCCAAATCACCGATTTATCATGATGAAGCGGATGCGATTGGTGTTGCGCATGGCGTCACCACGGTTGTCGATGCGGGCAGCACCGGCGCAGAGCACATTGATGACTTTTACCGGCTGACACGCGCGGCACAGACCCAGGTTTATGCGCTGATCAATATCGCCCGCACCGGTATCGTCACCCAGAATGAGCTGGCTGACATGACGCAGATAGATGGCGAGGCGGTGCAGCAGGCGGTGGCGCGGCTGCCCGATTTTATTGTCGGCCTCAAGGCGCGCATCAGCAGCAGCGTGGTGGGCGAGAATGGTGTGCAGCCGCTGATCAAAGCGAAGGCGATCCAGCAGGAAACCGGCGGGCTGCCGCTGATGGTTCACATTGGCAATAATCCGCCCAATCTCGACCAGATTGCGGATCTGCTCACCACGGGCGATATCATCACGCACTGCTTTAACGGCAAACCCAACCGTATCCTGACGCCGCAGGGCGAACTCAAAGCGGCGGTAAAACAGGCTATCGCGCGTGGCGTCAAACTTGATGTCGGCCACGGCAGTGCCAGCTTCAGCTTTGAAGTCGCCCGCGCGGCGATTGCGCAGGGCATTCTGCCCGACACCATCAGCTCTGACATTTACTGCCGCAATCGTCTGGCCGGACCGGTTCACAACCTGGCGCATGTGATGTCGAAATTTTTCAGTGTCGGTATGACCCTGCCGCAGGTGATTGACTGCGTAACGGTCAATGCGGCGGCAGGACTGCGCCTGCAGCGCAAAGGCCAGCTGAAAGTCGGCTACGACGCCGATCTGACTGTGTTTAGCGTCAAAGAGGAAACCCGGCCATTCATCGATTCAGAAGGTGAACAGGTCGCAGGTGAGAAGCATCTGGTCCCGCTGGCGGCCATCGTTGCTGGTACGTGGATCGCGACTGAAGAAGGAATAGCGCATGACCTCGGTATATGAAAAGTATGGCCTGAAGCCGGTGATTAACGCCTCTGGCCGTATGACGATCCTCGGCGTCTCTACGCCGTCGAGTGAGGTGATCGATACGGTGAAATATGGCCTCGATCACTACTTCGAAATGAAAGATCTGGTGGATAAGACCGGTGCTTATATCGCCGGTCTGCTGAAGGTGGAGAACGCGCTGGTGGTCTCCTGCGCCTCGGCCGGTATCGCCCAGAGCGTGGCGGCGGTGATTGTGAAAGACAACGACTGGCTGGTGGATAACCTGCATGCCGCGCCGCTGACTGTCCCGCACCAGATTGTGGTGCCGAAAGGGCACAACGTGAACTATGGCGCACCGGTCGGCAGCATGGTGGCACTGGGTGGCGGGCAACTTGTGGAAGCGGGTTACAGCAACGAGTGCTCACCCGCCCAGCTTGCGGCGGCGATCACCCCACAGACCGCGGCGATCCTTTATGTAAAATCGCACCACTGTGTGCAGAAGAGCCATCTCGATGTGGCGCAGGCCGCAGCCGTTGCGCGCCAGCATGGCGTCCCGCTGATCGTCGATGCGGCGGCAGAAGAGGATCTGCAATGCTACTACCAGGCGGGTGCCGATCTGGTGATCTACAGCGGAGCAAAAGCGATTGAAGGGCCGACCAGCGGGCTGGTGATTGGCCGACACCACTACGTTGAGTGGGTCAAACGCCAGACCAACGGCATTGGCCGCGCGATGAAAGTGGGCAAAGAGGGGATCCTGGGGCTGACCCAGGCGATTGAAAACTATCTGACGCAGCCAAAAATCAGCGGCGCGCAGATGGTGGAAAAAATGACGCCGTTCATTGAACAGCTCAACAGTCTGAATGGCGTGACGGCCCGGGTAGTGTGGGACGCAGCCGGACGCGACATCGCCCGGGCTGAGATCAAGTTCGACGAAGCCGCGATCCAGCAGCGCACCGGCGATCTGGTGCAGGCGCTGAAAAACGGCGATGTGGCGATCTACTTTCGTGGCTACAAAGCCAACGAAGGGATCATTGAGGCGGACGTGCGCAGCGTCAGCGCCGATCAACTGCACACTATTTTCACCCGCATTCAGGCACTGTTAAACGGAGAGAAAAACGCATGACGCTGACCCCCAATTTCTATCAGGATCGTCTCTGCCTTAACGTACTGGCGGGATCGAAAGAGAATGCACGCGCTATCTGGCAGGCGGCAGAAGGGCATGTGCTGGTCGGCGTACTGTCGAAAAACTACGCCAGCAATGAAGCCGCTATCGCCGATATGCGCGAGTATGCCGCGCTGATCGATAATGCGCTCTCGATTGGTCTGGGTGCGGGCGATCCCAACCAGTCACAGATGGTGAGTGAGATCGCGGCAGTGCTGCAACCGCAGCATGTGAATCAGGTCTTTACCGGCGTCGCCACCAGCCGTGCGCTGCTGGGGCAGTCGCAGACGATAGTGAACGGGCTGATCTCGCCCACCGGCACGCCAGGTCAGGTGAAAATCTCCACCGGACCGCGCAGCTCAAAACAGCGTGACGGGATCGTGCCCGTCGAAACGGCGATCGCGATGCTGCAGGATATGGGCGGCAGCTCGGTAAAATATTTCCCGATGGGCGGTCTGCAGGCGGTGGATGAGTATCGCGCTGTGGCGGAAGCCTGTGCAAAACTGGATTTCTGGCTGGAGCCAACCGGCGGCATCGATCTGGAAAATTTCGGTGAGATCGTGCGCATAGCGCTGGAGTCGGGCGTCAGCAAAGTGATCCCGCACGTCTACAGTTCGATCATCGACAAAGCCAGCGGAGAGACCCGCGTTGAAGATGTGAAGCAGTTGCTGGCCATCTGTAAAACGCTGCTGGCTTAGAGATCAACACGATCTGCCTGCAACAGGCAGATCGCGCAGCATGGACGTTGCGAGACGATCTCCGTAGGCTGATGTTCCCTATTTCTGTCTGCAAACAGGTAACGCTTGTGAGATTTCCCAATCAGCGCCTTGCGCAACTGTTCGATGCCATGCAAAACGAAACGCTGCCTCAGGATGAGCTGGCGCGGCGTTTCGCCGTCTCGACACGCACCGTGCGTACCGATATCACGGCGCTGAATGCGCTGCTGGCAGAACATGGCGCGCAGTTTGTCCTCAATCGCGGCGCGGGCTATCAGCTGAAGATTGAGGATGCTCAGCGCTTTCAGCATCTGCAACAGCATACCGCGTCGCCGCTACGGGTGCCGCGCACCTCGCCGGATCGGGTTCGCTACCTGCTGACCCGCTTTCTTACCGCCGCCTATTCCCTGAAACTTGAAGAGCTGGCAGAAGAGTGGTTTGTCAGCCGCGCCACCCTGCAGAATGATATGGCGGAGGTGCGCGAATGGCTGGGGCGCTATCACCTCACCATTGAGAGCAAGCCCCACTACGGCATGAAGCTGTTTGGCAGCGAAGTGGCAATTCGTACCTGCCTGACCGACCTGTTATGGCAAATTGATCAGGCGCAGCCCGAGAGCCCGCTGCTCACTATCGAAGCGCTGAACAGCGGCATGCTGGAGACGCTGCGCCCGCTGCTGCAAAGCTGTTTTGCTCAGCACAACATTCGGCTCAGCGATGAGGGTGAACGCTATCTGCGGCTTTACTGCGCCGTGGCGGTGCGGCGCATCAGTGAAGGCTATCCGCTTAACGATCCGGGTGCAGAGGAGATTGGTGATGAGGTGCGTGAAGCGGCCCATCACCTGATTAATCTGATGCGTCCGCTGGTCAGCAAACCGATTTCACCGGCGGAAGAGAACTGGCTGCGGGTCAATATCGCCGCGCGACGCATTCAGGCGATTGCTCCCAGCGCCATCAATGCTGATGACGCCGACGCGCTGGTGGATTATCTGCTCAGCTTTATCAACACCCATTACAACTTCAATCTGCAAAACGATCAGCAGCTGCGTGCTGACCTGCTCACCCACATCAAAACCATGATTACGCGGGTGCGCTATCAGATTCATATTCCCAACCCGCTGCTCAGCAACATCAAACAGCACTATCCCATGGCCTATGATGTCACCTTAGCGGCGGTGACCAGCTGGGGAAAATATACCCCTTACGTCATCACCGAGAATGAGATTGGCTTTCTGGTGCTGCATATCGGTGTCGGGCTGGAGCGCCACTATGACGTCGGTTATCAGCGTCATCCGCAGGTGCTGCTGGTCTGCGACAGCGGTAACTCCACGCTGCGAATGATTGAGGCGATGCTGCTGCGCAAATATCCGCAGTTGCAGGTCACGGCCCGCCTGTCCCAGCGCGAGTATGAGGCGCGCAACCGCATCGATGAAGATTTTGTTATCTCCACCATCCGGCTCAGCGAAAAAGAGAAGCCGGTGGTGGTGATGTCGCCGTTTCCCACCGGTTTTCAGCTGGAACAGATTGGCAAGCTGGTGCTGGTGGACCGTACCCGGCCCTATATGCTGGCGAAATTTTTTGATGCCCAGCACTTTCATATCGTCGACAGGCCGATGACCCAGTCTGAACTGTTTCGCCAGCTGTGCGATCAACTGGAGGCGGAGGGATTTGTGGATGCGGCGTTCTATCCGTCGGTTGAAGAGCGCGAAGCGATTGTCAGCACCATGCTCGGCGAAGGCATTGCGCTGCCGCACTCGCTGGGGCTGCTGGCAAAGAAAACCGTGGTTTACACCGTGCTGGCGCCGCACGGCATTGCCTGGGGAGACGATACCGCCTATGTCATTTTCCTGCTGGCGATCAGCAAAAGTGAATATGAAGAGGCGATGGCGATATACGATCTGTTTGTGACGTTCCTGCGTGAAAGGGCGATGACCCGCCTGCGGGATAGCACCGATTTCACCCGCTTCAGGGCAGTGGCGATGGATTGCCTGAGCCGCTCCTGGCCCTCGCCCTGAATCGGCGCTTTAGTTTTTCTTCGCCAGCAGGCGCGGGATCTCACGCAGGCACCAGGATTTGGCTTCGCCCATGCTGTCACGCCGCCACGCCATAATAATATCGACCTCGCGGGTATATTCCGGACTCACCACCCGCAGACGGCCTTCCGCAATATCCTGCTCTACCAGCGAATAGGGCATGGTCGCCACGCCCAGGCCAGCCAGCAGCGCACGGCGCTTATCGTCCATGCTGCTCACGGTCAGGCGCTGCTGCTTATCCAGTAACTGCACGGTCAGCACCGGACGCTCACGCGCGGTATCTGCGACCGCAATGCCACGGTATTTCACCCGCGTCACTTCAGACTGGGGTTCAGGCTCGTTATGAATCGGGTGGTCAGCACTGGCGACATAGACGCTCATCATGGTGTAGAGCTTGCGGGTATTGATCTCGGTGGAGGCGCGGAAGTGCATATCGGGGGCAATCACGATATCGGCCCGGCCCTGTTCCAGCCGTTCCCACGCGCCCGCCAGCACTTCCGTCACCAGCGAAAATTGCGTATTGGCCTTGTCGGCTAGTCGCGTCACCAGCGGAAACAGCGCATCAACAGGTACCAGTGCTTCGGTGACGATGGTCAGATGGGTTTCCCAGCCACGTGCCAGCGCTTCCGCATCGGTGGTGAGCTTATCGGCTGCTTCCAGCAGCACCCGGCCACGCTCCAGCAGCATGCGTCCCACGTTAGTAAATTTAGTACGGTGACCGGAACGGTCAAACAGCACCACATCCAGCTCCTCTTCCAGCTTTTGCATGGTGTAGCTGAGGGCGGAAGGGACGCGCCCCAGTTCATCCGCCGCCGCGGCAAAACTGCCACGCCGATCAATCGCATCCATAACGCGTAAAGATTCAAGGGTTAACGCACGCTCTTTAGCCATCCCGGTTCTCTGTCAGGAAATTTGAACATGCCCGGCAGATTAACTGGCTAACAATCCGGCGTCCAGACTTTTACCATGGGAGCATATAGTCCGTGGCCGATCCTCGTCACCGGATGCTGGAGGTAAACAATGATAACGACACGCAGTGCGTCCGCATGTGGTCAGGCCGATTTCGGCTGGTTACAGGCGCGCTACAGTTTCTCTTTTGGCCACTATTTTGATCCCAAACTGATGGGGTACGCGTCGCTGCGCGTACTGAACCAGGAAGTGCTGGCGCCGGGTGCCGCTTTTCAGCCGCGCACCTATCCACAGGTTGATGTCCTGAACATCGTGCTGCAGGGTGAAGCTGAATACCGCGACAGCGAAGGCAACACCATCAGCGTGCGAGAAGGGGAGGCGCTGCTGCTCTCTGCCCAGCCGGGTGTGAGTTACACCGAAATGAACCTGAGCAAAGATCGACCGCTGACACGCATGCAGCTCTGGCTGGCCGCCTGTCCGGAGCGCGAAAATCCGCGGATGCAGAAAATTGCCCTGACGGATGGCCGGTTGTCCCAGCTGATCGCCTCGCCGGATGGCATGGACGACAGTCTGCAACTGCGTCAGCAGGTGTGGATTCATCAGGTCGAGCTGGCACCAGGCGAAAAGCATTCGCTGCGGTTACAGGGGCCGCGTGCCTATCTGCAGTCGATTCACGGTTCGCTGGAAGCGATGTCCGGCACGGATCATCAGGAGAAGCTGGGCTGTGGCGATGGTGCCTTTTTGCAGGAAGAGAAGCTGTTGCAACTGACGGCGAAAACCGCGACCCGCGCACTGGTCATCGACATTCCGGTCTGAACATCGGGCAATAAAAAAGGCGGCCATGGCCGCCTTTTTTGCGTTTTGCGTACTACTTCAGCATGGTGAAGGCCGTGGTGACGTGCTTCACGCCACTGACGCGGCTGGCGACATCAGCTGCTGCCTGCGCTTCCTGCGGTGTCACCAGACCCAGCAGGAACACTTCGCCATTCTCCGTCGTCACCTTCACGTTGGAGGATTTCACCTGATCGCTGCCCAGCAGCTGCGAGCGGATTTTGGTGGTAATCCAGGTGTCTGACGACGTGGTGCCCAGCGTCACTTTCTGGCCGATACGGATCTCGTTATAGACCTCGGTTGCGCCATCAACGCCCATGGTGATCTGTTTGGCACGATTGGCGATCTCCTGCGAAGGCGCCTGACCGGTCAGCAACACTTTGCCCTGATAGGCCGTGGCGATAATGCGGGCATCGGTTTTAATCTGCTGATCTTTAGCCAGCGCGTTAGTCACGCGTAGCTCCAGCGTGCTGTCATCAACCTGCGTACCCACCGAGCGTGGATCGGTGGCCGTTTTAGTGGCAACCGCTGCGCCACCCGCCACAACCGCAACGCAGCCCTGCAGCAGCATGGCGGTTAACAGAATAGCTATAGCATTCAATGCTTTCATTCGTGCTCCTTCGGTCATTCCTGATGGGGAAAGAGAGTGTTATCGATCAGATCGCATAAGCAATTAACGGTGAGCATATGCATCTCCTGAATACGGGCGCTGCGATGCGACGGAATGCGGATCTCCACATCCTGCGGACCCAGCAGTCCGGCGAGCTCTCCGCCATCATACCCGGTAAGCGCAACGATAGTCATATCGCGTGTTACCGCCGCTTCTACGGCCTTAACGATGTCACGAGTGTTGCCACGGGTTGAGATAGCCAGTAACACATCGCCTGCGTGTCCCAGAGCGCGCACCTGCTTGGCATAGATCTCATCGTGCAGGCGGTCATTACCAATCGCGGTCAGCATCACGTTGTCGGCGCTCAACGCCAGCGCCGGTAAGCTTGGGCGTTCGGTCTCGAAACGGTTGATCATGCTGGCGGCGAAGTGCTGTGCATTGGCGGATGAGGCACCGTTGCCACAGCTCAGGATTTTATTGCCATTCAGTAACGACTGCACCAGCGTCATAGCGGCGCGGGAGATGGCATCGGGCAACGCTTCGGCTGCGGCAATCTGAGTTTGAATACTTTCGGTAAAACACGCTTTAATTCTGTCCTGCACACGACCACCTGGTTCTAAACGTCTGCATTAAAGGCATTCGGCAGCCACTCGAGCGCCGTGCCGGTAATGGCGATGATGTCGAAACGGCAATTCACTGTTTCAAAACTGCCGCCGCGTTGCGCCAGCCAGAGAGCGGCAGCGCGCAGCAGCTTTTGTTGTTTATTCCGGGTTACGCTGGCGAGCGCGCCACCATAACGCGCATCGCGTCGGTAGCGAACTTCAACAAACACCCAACAGTGCCCGTCACGCATTATCAGGTCAAGTTCACCATTGCGAAAGTGAACATTACTGGCGACCCATATCAGGCCAGCCTGCTCCAGATAGCGCCGGGCATCTTCTTCATGCCTGGCGCCAGTCTGACGCCGATTTAGTTGGCCGGTGCGATTTCGCCCCGACGATACTGTTTCCATGTCAACTTCCTGTTGATCACACAATCCGTGTCGGCGCTGAGCTTGCCGGTATTGCCGTCCAGCGTAAAACCAGGTGACTGACGCATCTGGTTAAAGTGATTCGCCAGCGTCCAGGCATCCATTCCCATGGCATAGAGGCGCACCAGCGAATAGTCATTATTGAATGACTTTGATGTCTGCTGCATCAGGCCAGGATTGCTGCCGGAGAGCAGCGGAATATCGCTGAACTGCAGGCCATCCATTTCCAGACGGAAGTCCGGGCCGGCACCGGCTTGCGCGCTGCGCGAACTGGCGTAGAGCGAGATATTGCTACGACTGCCGGTGCGCATGGTAATCATCGGTTTGATCAGCTGCAGTTCGTCCTGCGTTGAAACGATATAGACCGCATCGACGCCGCCGCCGCTGCTGGTGCTGACCACATCTGGCGTGTTCTGCTGCGGTGCCGGGATAGTCAGGCCCGCAATCGTAACACCCTGCGGCTCGGCAGGTGCAGCGTTCACTGGCGTACCGGATAAGCTGATGCCCGCGCCGCTGTTAATGCCCTGCTTCAGCTCTGAGGTCGAACCAAAGCGCTGCTGCATCACCGTGCTGCCACCCAGCGTCTGCCACTCCTGAGCAAAGGCGTTGGTGACGCGATCGCCCAGTCCACTACGCGGAACCAGCAACAGCGGCTGGCGTTTGCCCTGATCCCAGATATGGTGCGCCGCATCGCGCGCTTCGTCTTCAGGAGAAAG
The DNA here is from genome assembly GCF_024520895.1 of Pantoea sp. Fr-CA_6. Taxonomy (NCBI): domain Bacteria; kingdom Pseudomonadati; phylum Pseudomonadota; class Gammaproteobacteria; order Enterobacterales; family Erwiniaceae; genus Pantoea; species Pantoea sp. Fr-CA_6. The sequence continues at coordinate 60,305 of NZ_JALNPO010000006.1, forward strand.
CGCAAAGTAGCAGATATTCGGATGGTTCTGGATCTTTTCCGGCTCGTTGAGCGCCAGCACATTCAGTGGCGTCTGGCTGTTGGCGACCTTCTCAACGTTGCTCTTCAGCAGCGGGCCGACCACGATGGTGGCACCATCCTGCTGTGCCTGCTGCATCACCTGCTCAATCGGCTGGCTGCTGGTGTCATAGACCTTGATCTGTGCGTTGCTGGCCGGTTCTGCGGCAGCAGGCTGTGATTGAGGCTGTGGCGTCGTGTCGGCAGGCTGTTGCTGCTGCGGCGCGCTGATTGGATCGGTGGAAGAACCAGCAGCAGCTGCGGGTTGCGTGCTGGCTGTTGCATCAGCAGCGGCGGGCTGAGCTGCCGCAGGCTGAGCGACCGGCGCGGAGATGCCATTCTTCGCATCATTAAAGCCTTTCTGAATCGCGTTGGCGAACACCTGTGCCTGGCCATTCAGCGGCAGCAGCAGCGCGATGATGCTGGTTGAAGCTTTGGTGTAGTTCTGCATCTGGCTCAGCTGCGTCGGCAGCGTTTTGGCCGCCGGGTTCTGCGGATAGCGGGTCTGCCAGTCTTTGATGCCTGACTTGAGCATCTCGGCATCCTGCGTGTTGGCGCGCCAGACCGCGAGCAGATCCAGCCAGCCCTGCAGCACATTTTCATCGGCATTGATGACCAGGTTGCTGACTTCCTGCGGCGACATCTGGGTCAGTGTCTGCCAGGTGGCGTCGATATTGCCCTGATGATCGGTGCCTTTCAGCAGCGGCTCCTGGGCAATATAGTTGCGCAGCAGCGAGAGTGAAGGGCGACCCTGTGCGCTGGCGATCTGCAGGCTGTAGTAACGCGCCAGCTGATCCTGCGACAGTGCGCCGGTTTTCACTGCCGCTAACAGCGGTTCGGCGTCTTTGATCTTCTGCTGTGCAATCAGCAATTGCGCTTTCAGCAGCAGGGATTCCTGTTGCTGCGTCTCAGAGAGCTGCTGCGGCAACTGGCTCAGTTGCTGAGTCGCCTCAGGATACTTTCCTTCCTTCAACAGGGCGCGGATTGCAAGTAATTGCCAGTCGGTCTTGCTATCATCGCTGCTTTGCTGCGCTTGCTGCAGATAGTAAGCGGAGCTGGCTGTGACGGGCCCCTGAATATTGACGGTTGAGGTTTGCGGCCCCTGACCGCTACATGCGGCTAAAATCAGCCCAGCAAGAATGACAGGCAGAAAGCGTCCTGCTTTATGACGAACGACTTTTGAAGGAAGCATACTGTATCCAGTGATGTTTTTTTCAAGATGCTCAATATTAAATCGGCAATTCGGATGAAACAATGAAACAACTCGATCGGGCAGAGATTTCTGCCAGCACGCTCTACATCGTTCCAACCCCGATTGGTAATTTGGGTGATATCACCCAGCGGGCGCTGACGGTGCTTTCGAGCGTCGATCTGGTCGCTGCGGAAGATACACGTCATACCGGACTGTTGCTACAACATTTCGCCATCAATGCGCGACTCTTCTCACTTCATGACCACAACGAGCAGCACAAGGCTGAACTGCTGCTGACGAAGCTGCAGGAGGGTCAAAGCATAGCCTTAGTTTCTGATGCTGGCACGCCGCTGATCAACGATCCGGGCTACCATCTGGTGCGTCGCTGCCGTGAAGCGGGCATTCGTGTGGTGCCGCTGCCGGGCGCCTGTGCTGCCATTGCTGCATTAAGTGCTGCAGGGCTGCCATCCGATCGTTTCTGTTACGAAGGGTTTCTGCCCGCCAAAACCAAAGGCCGTTGCGACGCCCTGCGGGCGCTGGTGCAGGAGCCGCGCACGCTGATTTTCTATGAGTCGACCCACCGTCTGATCGACAGCCTGCAGGATATGGTGAGTGAGCTGGGTGCCGAACGCTACGTGGTGCTGGCGCGCGAGCTGACCAAAACCTGGGAGTCGATCTACGGTGCACCGGTCGGCGAGCTGCTGGCGTGGGTAAAAGAAGATGAGAATCGTCGCAAAGGCGAGATGGTGCTGATTGTCGAAGGGTACAAAGTCGATGATGAAGATGCGTTACCAGCCGATGCACTGCGTACGCTGGCGCTGCTGCAAAAAGAGCTGCCGTTGAAACGCGCGGCTGCGCTGACCGCTGAGATCCACAGCGTGAAGAAAAATGCGCTTTATAAGTATGCGCTGGAGCAGCAAGAGGCGTGACAAATGCCGGCGAATGTCCTATTATCCCGCGCCGAAGCTGACCAGACAGTCGCCGCTTTGTCGTCGTCCTCACTTGTGGGGAGACGGGCAGAGGGGAGGAAAGTCCGGGCTCCATAGGGCAGGGTGCCAGGTAACGCCTGGGAGGCGCAAGCCTACGACCAGTGCAACAGAGAGCAAACCGCCGATGGCCCAGAAATGGGATCAGGTAAGGGTGAAAGGGTGCGGTAAGAGCGCACCGCGCGACTGGCAACAGTTCGTGGCACGGTAAACTCCACCCGGAGCAAGGCCAAATAGGGGTTCACAAGGTACGGCCCGTACTGAACCCGGGTAGGCTGCTTGAGCCAGTGAGCGATTGCTGGCCTAGATGAATGACTGTCCACGACAGAACCCGGCTTAACGGTCAGCTTCGACTTTTTATCAAAAACCCCGCTTCGGCGGGGTTTTTGCTTTGTGTTGCGCGGTGACAGGATGAATGACTGCCCACGACGCTTATTCCTGAAAGAGTGCGGTTAATGATTGGCTGGGAGATCGCGCCTGCGCAGGAAACAGGGTCAGATCGGAAAGTCGCAAAATCCGTCATCCCTGACATGCTCGGCCCGCGCCATCCCTGGCGCGGGACGCTTTCCTCTTCTGACCCTGTTCCCTTCGCGTTTAGATTGTCATTGCGGTCAGACTAACCCAGCTCCCTGAGCCTTGAGTGTATCGTATCAGCCAGATTCACTCTGATATGAGTTTGTCATCAGTCAAAAACCCCGCTTCGGCGGGGTTTTTGCTTTGCAGGGTATAAGCATGCAGCGATCAATGTCGAAGTTTGGTGCATCATGCTCAGCGTCCCTGGGCAGACGACTACAGAGAATGAAAAACTTTTTGCATTTACATCAACAGCAATTACAGCTTCATATACATCACAAAGTCGAAGCATTGCCTATATAGCAAAATATTCGATACTGAGTACAGGTACAGCTAATACCGGTGCATCATTTTTCGCAGGTTACCGTACACCTGGCATTCACTAAATAGAGCTTTTCCTGTGGTTTGTGCTTATTATTATTGAGGTTAAATTTTGTAATATTCCTCACAGGGTAAATGGAAATTAAATAGAGGGAATTATGACTCGTGGATTTGTGAGGTACCCAATTTGAGCAATCGTGGAGAAATCCTGGATTCATCCCGATTTGGTTCAGAAAACGGGATTAGGCATGGGCTTCTTTATTCAGGAGTGCTTGGCTGGCTTGATATGGGTCACGCTCGCGGAGATGATGTTCGTAAACTTATGGCACAGTTCTCCACTGGTGAAGCTGGCAGCGATTCTTATTACCGGGTGCGTTATGAACAAACTATGGGGATCAGCCGGTTTGCTACTGGTCGCTTTAATGTCTGGGAGATAAAAAAAGGGAGAACTCTCACAGAAAGGCAGAGTATTGCATTGGTGATGATGATGAGTACTGCTGTCGCTTTTGAAAATTGGCAGTCAATGCCCTGGTTCAGTTGGTATACTGATAGCGGTTTCAGTGGCGAGGATCTTGTATCGGACTTATTTGGTTTCTATAAAGTTAATTATCCCCGCGTATATTGGGGAGAACTTAAGATTGCCAGCAAAGAATCAGCCCTACGCCGATGGGACCATTATGGACCGATTAGTCGTTATAAGAACACGGGTTTTTTACCCTTGTTATTTCCTGATCCTATAGAAAAATTCACCTGCCCACGCCCTTATAAAGGTCAGCTTCCGCGATTTATGAAACAGGTTATGCCATATAAATTTACTCCGAATGATGACATAGTGCGACGGTCTAATGATAAAGCCGGAATCATTAACGCATTTCAGTAAACAGAGAGTGAAAATGTTAAAAAGGATCGCTGCAATCGGCGCTGTCATTATCATTATTTTCCTGCTGATTGATTTTAGTATGCAGAAGGTGGCTGAACGGGATGAAGGTTACACTCAGTCAAATCTATGGGCATATTATCTATACACTGACAGGGATATCAGGAGGGCCCCACGTGCATCTGAATCATATCATTTTACGTTTACCGCGCAGGATGGTAGTCAACCGCAGGAAAGTAGTATTGTTTACAGCACGGATGCTCCTTTAGTTGAGGTTAAAAATTATCTGGCGTCCTTAGGTTACAGGGCGGTGGAGCATAATGGATGGTCTGAAAAATGGGAAAAGGAAGGTAATGTTACGCCTTACTTCTATATATCTCATGACAGCAAATCACATTCGCTAACGCTAAGTAAGGTAGATTTTCGCTGACAATCTTCAGTGACCCAATCTCCAGCACTAATCAAGCGACTCTTCCCCCCAAAACCAGATACGCGACGTGTGGTTTAAGCAATCTGCCTGAACGGTCAGCTTCGACTTTTTATCAAAAACCCCGCTTCGGCGGGGTTTTTGCTTTGTGACGCGCGGTGGTTTGAAGGTCAGCGGTGAGATCGCGCCTGCAAAGGAAACAGGGTCAGATCGGAAAGTCGCAAAATCCGTCATCCCTGACATGCTCGGCCCGCGCCATCCCTGGCGCGGGACGCTTTCCTCTTCTGACCCTGTTCCCTTCGCGTTTAGATTGTCATTGCGGTCAGATTGTATCTGCTCCCTGCGCGATATGCAGGCAGCTTAACCGCGGCCGTGCGGCTCGTCCCAGTCAAACGCCGGGCCCAGTGAAATGACGCCGTTCGGGTTGATGGTCTTATGGCTGCAATAGTAGTGATGACGAATATGCGGCAGATTAACCGTCTCTGCGATACCAGGCATCTGATAGATATCACGCAGGAAACCACTCAGGTTTCTGTAGTCACTAATGCGATGGCGATCGCATTTAAAGTGGGTCACATAGACCGGATCAAATCGCACCAGCGTGGTCCATAACCGCAGATCCGCTTCGGTCAGTTGATCGCCGGTGAGATAGCGATGCTGGCCTAAAATCTGCTCCAGCCGCGACAGCGAATGGAACAGCGCAGTGACTGCCTCGTCGTAAGCGGACTGAGAAGTGGCAAAGCCTGCTTTGTAAACGCCGTTGTTCACGGTGTCGTAGATCCAGCTATTCAGTTCATCAATCTTTTCGTGCAGTGCAACAGGATAATAATCCCCGGCACGGGCACCGACAGCATCAAACGCACTGTTGAACATGCGGATGATATCGGCAGACTCATTGCTGACGATGGTGTTCTGCTGCTTGTCCCACAATACCGGCACGGTTACGCGGCCACTGTATTGCGGATCGGCGTGCAGATAGAGCTGATAGAGGAACTCATTCTGGTAGAGCTTATCGCCGGTCGCATCCTGAAAACTATCATCGAACGTCCAGCCATTCTCCAGCATCAGCGGATGCACTACGGAGACATCGATCATGCTATCAAGGCCCTTCAGCTGACGCATCAGCAGCGTGCGGTGCGCCCAGGGGCAGGCCAGCGAGACATAAAGATGATAGCGGTCGCGTTCGGCGACAAATCCCGCTTTACCCACCGGGCCAGCACTGCCATCCGCGGTAACCCAGTTGCGGAAAGCCGACTCTGAACGCTTGAAGCGTCCGCCGGTAGATTTGGTGTCGTACCAGGTGTCATGCCAGACACCGTCAATTAACTGTCCCATAATGGCTCCAATGCAAACAGGGCGGGGAAATGTCCCCGCCCTGCTAAGTATATGTGGCATTACGCTTTATGTGAGATTAGCGCGCAATCGCTGGCTGTGTTTTTCTTTTGCTGATCAGGCGATCAATGCTGTATGCACCAGGACCCACCAGACCTAACACCAGGAAACCACCGGCGATAGAGAGGTTCTTCATGAACATCAGCTGGTTCACGCCTTCGGCAAAGTTACTGTGGAACAGAAACGCGGTCAGGATGGTGAAGCCTGCAGTAAACAGGGCAGTGAAACGGGTCAGGAAACCAAACAGGATAGCCAGACCGCCGCCAAACTCCAGCAGGATAACCAGCGGCAGCATAAAGCCCGGGACGCCCATTGCTTCCATATATTGCTGAGTACCTGCATAACCGGTGATTTTGCCCCAGCCAGCCGTAATGAACAGGATTGGCATCAGGATGCGAGCCAGTAACAAACCAACGTCTTCGAATTTTTTCATCATTTACTCCAGCGCTATCAGGGATGCAGGGCAAGCTGCCCGCAAGGTTTATGCCCGCTGAAAGCAGTATTGCGTTCATTGGGTTGATAGCTGGAGATGATAGTCGCGGAGTGGAAAGGTTGTAAGCGAGATATACTGTCAGTGTTTTTCAGAAATTCTGATGAAGAAAAGCCGGCCTTTTCAGGACCGGCTTTTAGCAAAATTAACGCGGTGGCAGAGCGGACTTGATCATGCGCCAGGTACTCCAGGCGCCGAATCCCCGTTTTACCCAGCGTAACAGCATGTTGGGACTGCGAACGGAGTAGATAGCCAGCGCACTGCTGCCAATGGCCAGGTAGCGGCGTAAGCTGAGGAAGGTGAACCAGCCGCGATCGTAATGGGCGGTGCCTTCCAGCCAGTCACGCCGCGCAGCGCTTAAATCCAGCCGCTGCTGCTGCACATGCTTAAGCAGTTCATGGATGCGTTCTTCACGCTCGCGGCGGCTCATCAGCGCTGGTCCTCAAGTAAATCCCGGTCTGTTTCCAGCTCCTTGCGCGTGTGGCGCAACAGCGTGGACTGACGTGATTTGTGAAGCGTCCAGAGCCCCAGAATAACCGCCAGCAGTAGCAGCGTGCCGGTCGTGATGCCAATGGCCATCAGACGGTACTGCGCATCCACTGCCCAGATAATCAGAACCATCAGGCTCATCAGACCAAATGCAGTGAACAGCATTGTCAGGCCAACCATCAACAGCAGCTGAATCAGGTTAGCTTTCTCGTGCTCCAGTTCCACCACTGCCAGACGAACGCGTGTCTCGACCATGCCAACCAGCGTGGTAACAATGCGCTGGCCGATGTTAATGACCCCTTTAGCCGGGCCGTGGTTATGCTGTGAGTCAGCCATAATTATCGACGCGAAATGAGCATGCCCAGTGCGACGCCAATCGCTGCACCGATACCCACACCATGCCATGGATTTTCACGCACGTAGCCTTCGGCTTTTTGCGCCGCTTCGCGGGTGGTCGCAGCAATGCGCTCGCTTGATTCGCCCAGACGTTCACGTGAGCTATCCAGCGCCACACGCGCTTTATTGCGAAGTTTATCCAGCTCGCCTTTGGATTTTTCAGTGCTGCTGCTCAGCACCTCTTCCAGGGTATCGGCCAGGTTTTTCAGTTCAGCACGCAAATGTTCCGATGATGTGTCTTTAGACATAAAATACTCCTTTAACATCAGTTGGTTAGTTCCGATTAATAGGGCTCCGCCTGTAACTTTTTCAGCTCCCGGCGCGCTTCATCCAGTTTTTGTTGTCGCTTAGCAATCTTCTCCTTGTCATGGCCCTCTTCACGCTCTTCCCTGAGTGCGTGCTCACGCTCAGCAACTTTCTGCTTCTGAGCGTTAATTCTTTCCAGATGGGCGGCCTCGAGCTTTTTGTCGCTGCAATCGGCCCGGACTTCTGTCAGCGCGCGCTCCAGACCGTTAACCCGGCGCTGGTTGTTATGCTTCTGCGCCATCCCGATTTCACGCTGAATATCCTGCTCTTTCTGCTCACACAGCGATTCTGCCGCCAGCAGCGAACCCGACAGCGAAAACAGCGCGACTCCCAGTAATACTTGATATTTCATTGGTCCTGGACCCTTCCATTGCGACCTGATCCATCATCACCCGCGTAATCATATGGCTGCGGGTGCTAAGAATCGACTCTCGCTTAAGCATAGACACCCATAGTAAAAAGTTCAAAGAAGACCGGGAGATAGAGCGCCTTTCAGACCGCCGAGCGATGGCGCGACGGTCTGAAAAGGAGAGGGGAGTCGGGAGATTACGCCAGTGAGAGGTGCTGAGAGTGATCGTGCTGCGCCACAATAAAGCCCTGTGGCAGCAGACGGCGTAACACCTTCTGGGCCGCCAGGCTCTGCTCTTCGCTATCAAAATGGATGATCAGTGCATCACCCGCAGGCGTAATGCTTTTGATACGAATACCCTGCGCACTTAATTGCTGGTAGAGATAAAAACCATCGGGCAGGGTGGCGCCAGCATGGGAAACCCGAATCTGCACCACCGTCTCGTGCTTCATCAGACCGGGGACCACACAAAGCGCGACCAGCGCAAAGACGCCAGCGATCAACCACGGTAACCACCGTTTAGGAATAGCCTGCAGCAGTTTCATTACTCGGCTTTCCCGTTCTGATTCGCCTGACGTTTACGCCATATCACCACCAGCGATCCCACCAGACCAAACACCAGCAGCGCCAGCGGCAGCATCATCAGGAAGAACATCATCTCATCTTCATAACGACGGAAAATCGGGGTTTTACCCAGCGCGAAGCCGATAACGGTCAGAATCACCACCCACAGGAACGCACTTACCCAGTTGAAGAACTGAAAGCGGGCATTACTGAGGCCTGACAATCCGGCGATGGTAGGCAGCAGAGTACGCACAAACGCGATAAAGCGACCAATCAGCAGGGCAGATAAGCCGTGACGATGGAACATGCTGTGCGCGCGCAGATGATACTGGGCAGGAAGATGGGAGAGCCATTTCTGTACCGTGGGCGTGTTACCCAGCCAGCGGCCCTGTAAGTAGCTCACCCAGCAGCCAAGACTGGCACCGGTCGTTAACACCAGAATCGTCAGGGGGAAGCTCATGGTGCCTTTGGCAATCAGTACGCCGACCAGAATCAGCAGACTGTCACCCGGCAGAAATGCAGCGGGAAGAAGGCCATTTTCTAAAAACAAAATCATAAACAGCACGCCGTAAATGGCCCATACCAGCGTGGGATCGGAGAGGGTTTCGTAGTCCTGCTGCCAGAGGGCATGCAGCAACGATTGCAAAATATCCATCAATTCATTCCTGAACATCATTGTTAAACATGTCCCACAGGGACTTAAACGCAGACCGGCATTTCGTTATAAATTTTAGGAGCGCAGCCTGGGCGGGATTTTCCGGATCCTTCCAGAATTGATTGTTAAATCAGCGACTTTATAACCCCCAGTCGCAAAGGGTAATAAAAGGGCGATAACTGTAACAAAAATCGCCTGTCTGAGACAGGAAAACTCTCTTGCGAACAGGAGTTTTACCTTGTGAAACGGCGTGTAAAAAGGAGCTTTACATGACCTGACACTATTGCAGATTAACTGACCGTCTCAGGGCATTTTCAGGCACTTTTAGCGGGCGTTATTGGACCCATCAGGCAGGATGACCGGATTCTCACCAAACATGTATCGATCCACGTTAAATTCAAAATCATCCGCCGTCGCGTTAAACAGCATCTGTTTAGTATTTTCCAGATGTTGCCACATCGCCAGTTTGCTGGCGGCGGGATCTTTGCGCATCAGAGCTTTAAGAATCTGATCGTGGTCGTCGCACCAGCTGAGAATGCTGCGCTGGTCGATGTGTTCGTGAAGTTTGAGCCAGTAGGGATTGTGCAGGCGATGCAGCCACATTTTTTCAACGATGGCGGCTAAGGCACTGTTCTGGGTGGATTGCGCGATACGTACATGAAACTGCATATCCCACTCGGAGTCGCGGAAGTGATCCTCCTGGCGGGCTTTTTCCTGAATCGCCATCAGGTCGATAATGTCCTGACGCGTTACCTGCGTCGCAGCGAACTCGGCAACATTACTCTCAATCAGCTGACGAGCCTGAAGCAGTTCGAAGGGGCCAAACGTGGCGAACTCCAGCTGACTGCTGGTGGAAGCGATGCGGTTCTGCTGCTGGCTGGCAATGACGTGGATGCCCGAGCCTTTGCGGACCTCAACATAGCCTTCAACTTCCAGCATGATGATCGCTTCACGTACGACGGTGCGGCTCACTTCCATCTCTTCGGCAATCAGGCGCTCAGCAGGCAGTTTGTCACCCACCGGATAGATCCCGGTTTCAATGCGGCTTTTCAGCTCGCTGGCCAGCTGTTGATAAAGTCGACGGGATTCAGTGAAGTCCATAGCACAATCCTGGTAGCAGACAGATAAGTTGTTATACCACTTCAGGAGGTGCGAGGAAATGGGCTGGCTTGCGCCAGCCCGGCAGATTAACTGCGAACGGCGCTGGCCTGCGGAATAACGGCTTCGGCATTCAGCTCTGAAATGGGTTTATTTTTCAGAACCGTCCAGATAACGACGGCGCCCAGCAGATCAAACACCGCCAGCGCGGCAAACAGCGGGCTGAAGCCCAGCGTATCGGCCAGTGCACCGACCACCAGCGCAAACATGGTGCTGGCGGTCCAGGCTGCCATGCCGGTCAGGCCGTTAGCCGTGGCAACTTCATTGCGGCCGAAAACGTCTGAGGAGAGGGTGATCAGCGCGCCAGAGAGGGCCTGATGCGCAAACCCGCCGATGCACAGCAGACCAATGGCGACGTAGGGGCTGGTGAACAGGCCGATGGTGCCCGGCGCAATCATTAATACCGCACCCATCGTCACGACCATCTTGCGGGAGACGATCAGGTTAACGCCGAACCAGCGCTGAAACAGCGGCGGCAGATAGCCACCGAGTATGCAGCCGAAGTCCGCGAACAGCATCGGCATCCAGGCGAACATCGCAATCTCTTTCAGATTGAAGCCGTAAACCTTAAACATAAACAGCGGAATCCAGGCGTTGAACGTTCCCCAGGCCGGTTCTGCCAGAAAACGCGGCAGGGCAATACCCCAGAACTGGCGGTTACGGATAATCTCCAGTGCTGACATTTTGCGGGTGTTGCCGGTCTGATGCTGCGCTTCCTGGCCGGAGATAATATAGTCGCGCTCTTCATCGCTCAGCTTCTTCTGCTGTTTCGGGTGTTTGTAAAACACCAGCCAGCTGAGTGCCCAGGCCATGCTCAGCACACCGGTCATGATAAATGCCATCTGCCAGCTGTGCGCCACGATCGCCCAGACCACCAGCGGCGGAGCCAGCATCGCACCGATAGACGAACCCACGTTAAAGTAGCCCACGGCGACCGAACGCTCTTTAGCCGGGAACCATTCGCTGCTCGCTTTCAGTCCGGCCGGGATCATCGCCGCTTCAGCCGCACCGACTGCGCCACGTGCCAGCGCCAGTCCGCCCCAGCTGCCCGCCATCGCCGTAGCGGCACAGAAAATCGCCCACATAATAGCAAACACCGCGTAGCCGACTTTGGTGCCGAGCAGATCCAGTACATAACCTGCCACCGGTTGCATCAGCGTGTAGCAGGCTGAATAGGCCGCAATTATGTAGGAGTACTGCTGCGTGGTGATATGCAGCTCTGACATTAATGTCGGGGCCGCCACGGCAATGGTGTTACGGGTCAGATACCCCAACACCGTACCGAGCGTCACCAGTCCAATCATGTACCAGCGTAACCCTTTGATCTTACGCATCCTCTACCTCTTCCAGTTCTGTATGCGGTCTTGCCGCTGTTGTTATCTGGAGCGGGACAGCACGTGATGCAGCTCTGCTCACGCCCGCAGGTTCTGTATGAGCAACCCTGTTATGACCTTGCCATTTGTGAGTCGCTAACGACCTCACGATGGGGCGAGAGCCTAACTTGTTATACAACTTTAAAAGTTGAGAGCCATCACAAAAACCCTTTCTGCACTGTGGGATACTGGAAACCTGCGTAATGACAGCCATTTAGCGCGATACGGGCGACAAAAACGTCCATAACGGCAGCCAGCTACCGCCGTTTATGTGAGCAGGATCGCAAATAAATCCGTAACGGACTAAAATTGGTATGATAACTTTGGGCCATCAGTGGTTCAGTCGATGAGGAAGCATGTATGTCACGTTTCATGACCGAAGATTTTTTGCTGGATACCGAATTCGCCCGTCGTCTCTATCACGACTATGCAAAGGATCAGCCGATTTTCGACTATCACTGCCACTTGCCGCCGCAGCAGATTGCCGAAAATTATCGCTTCGCCAACCTTTATGACATCTGGCTGAAGGGCGATCACTATAAGTGGCGGGCCATGCGCGCCAACGGTGTGGCTGAGGCGTTCTGTACCGGTAACGCCAGCGATCGTGAAAAATTTGACGCCTGGGCGCGCACCGTACCGCACACCATCGGCAACCCGCTCTATCACTGGACCCACCTGGAGTTACGCCGGCCTTTCGGTATTACCGATACGCTGCTTTCTGAGAAAACGGCTGACAGCATCTGGCATCGCTGCAATGAACTGCTGGCGCAGGATAGCTTTACCACGCGCGGCATCATGCAGCAGATGAAGGTGAAGATGGTGGGCACCACTGACGATCCGCTGGATGACCTGCGCCATCACCGCGCGCTGGCAGACGATGCCAGTTTCAGCGTTAAAGTGCTGCCGAGCTGGCGTCCGGACAAAGCGTTTAATATCGAAGCGGAAACCTTCCTGCCGTGGATCGAGACGCTGGAGCAGCTGACGGATATCAGCGTGCAGCGTTTTGACGATCTGCGCAGCGCACTGCATCAGCGGCTGGATCACTTCGCGGCGCACGGCTGTAAAGTCTCCGATCACGCGCTGGATGTGGTCTGCTACGCCGAGGCGGATGACGCCACGCTGGATGCGATTCTGGCGCGTCGTCGCAGCGGTGCCGCGCCCAACCCGCAGGAAACGGCACAGTTTAAAACGGCGGTGCTGGTCTGGCTGGGCAGCGAATATGCCCGCCGTGGCTGGGTGCAGCAGTATCACATTGGCGCACTGCGCAACACCAATCCGCGCCAGTACCAGCTGCTGGGGCCTGATGTCGGCTTCGATTCGATCAACGACCAGCCGCTGGCCGAACCGCTGGCACGCCTGCTGGGCGCGCAGAATCTCAATAATGCGCTGCCTAAAACCATTCTCTACTGCCTGAACCCGCGCGACAACGAAGTGCTGGCCACCATGGCGGGCAACTTCCAGGGCGAAGGTCAGGCGGGCAAAATGCAGTTCGGTTCAGCCTGGTGGTTCAACGATCAGCTGGATGGTATGCAGCGTCAGATGACGCAGCTGGCGCAGATTGGTCTGCTGAGCCGTTTCGTCGGCATGCTGACCGATAGCCGCAGCTTCCTCTCCTACACCCGCCACGAATATTTCCGCCGGCTACTGTGCCAGATGATAGGCCGCTGGGTGGAGCAGGGTGAAGCGCCAGCCGATGAAGCGCTGTTAGGTCAGATGGTACAGAACATCTGCTTCAACAATGCCCGCGATTACTTCGGCATCGAGCTGGGAGCCTGATAATGAAAAGGCTAAACCGTCACGACTTTCCGGGCGCAGTCTATCGCGACCGGGTGATCCAGTTCGGCGAAGGCAACTTCCTGCGCGCCTTTATTGACTGGCAGATCGACTGGCTCAATGAACATCAGGGCACCGATGCCGGGATCGTGGTGGTGCGGCCGCGCAACCGTGAAGTCAGCGACAGCCTGAATCAGCAGGATGGACTCTATACCACACTGATCCGCGGGCTGAACGATCAGGGCGAGCAGGTCAGCGAAACCCGGCTGATCCGCAGCCTCAACCGTGAAATCCAGCCCTGGCAGCAGTTCGGCGAATTTATGGCGCTGGCCCGTAATCCTGATCTGCGCATGGTCTTCTCCAATACCACCGAAGCGGGCATCGCCTTTGTCGGCACGGATCAGCTCACCGATCAGCCCGCCAGCAGTTTCCCCGGCAAACTGACGCAGCTGCTGTGGGCGCGCTATTCCTTCTTCAACGGCGCCAGCGACCGGGGCTGGCTGGTGGTGCCGTGCGAGCTGATTGACCATAACGGCGACACGCTGCGCGATCTGGTGCTGCGCTACGCCGATCAGTGGCATCTGCCCTCCGAATTTAAAACCTGGGTTCATCAGCACTGCGCGTTCTATAACACCCTGGTCGACCGCATCGTCACCGGCTTCCCGGCGGAAAGCGAGCAGCTACAACGCGAGCTGGGTTATGAAGATCGCTATCTGGTGGCGGGCGAAGTCTACTATCAGTTTGTGATTCAGGGGCCGTCGGCGCTGTTTAATGAACTGAAGCTGGCGGCGCTGTCGCCGCAGGTTCGGCATGTGGATGACATTGCGCCCTATAAAGCGCAAAAAGTGGCCATTCTCAATGGCGCGCACACTGCAATGGTACCGGTCGCGTTTCTGGCCGGTATTGAGAGTGTGGGAGAGGCGATGGCCGATCCGGCTATCGCCGGATTTGTGGATAACCTGCTGCGTCACGAAGTGATCCCGACGCTGGATCTGCCTGCCGATGAACTGCACGCGTTTGCCGATGCGGTACAGCGTCGTTTCCGCAATCCGTTTATTCGCCACGCGCTGCTGTCGATTGCCCTTAATGGCATGACCAAATTCCGCACCCGTCTGCTGACCCCACTCCTTGCCGCGCATCAGCAAACCGGCGAGTGGCCGACACACATCACCTTTGCGCTGGCCGCGCTGATCGCTTTTTATCGCGGCGAGTCAGCCGGCAAAAGCTGGCCATTGCAGGACGAGCCGCAGTGGTTACAGCGCTACGCCGACGCCTGGAAAGCACTTGATGCGGATCAGCTGTCACCGCAACAGCTGGTGAACGGCGTACTCAGCGACGCGCAACACTGGGGTGAAGATTTAACCCGTCAGCCCGGACTGGCTGCGGCTGTCACCCAACACCTGCAAAATATCATCGCCCACGGAATGCGTGAGGCGCTGAGCCAACTGAGATAACGCTATGCAAGACGCAATTAAAATTGATCCCCGCGACAATGTCGCCGTGGCGTTACGTGATTTAGACGCGGGCGCCATGATAGAGCTGCCGCCACTGAGTGTGGCGGTGCAACAGGCGGTCGGACGCGGGCATAAATTTGCCCTGCAGCCTATCGCGCAGGATGAGCTGGTGATCAAATATGGGCTGCCGATTGCCCATGCCACGCAGCCTGTGGCCGCCGGTGAGTTAATCCATTCGCAGAACGCCCGCACCAATCTCAGCGATCTGGATCAATATGCGTATCAGCCCGAGTTTGTGACGCTGCCGCCGCAGCCGGGTGACCGTGAGGTGCAGATCTACCGTCGTGCTAACGGCGAGGTCGGCATCCGCAATGAGCTGTGGATCCTGCCGACCGTCGGCTGCGTCAACGGCATTGCGCGTCAGATCCTGCAGCGTTTCCTGAAAGAGACGCAGGAGGCAGAAGATATCGATGGCGCGTTCCTGTTCAGCCATACCTTCGGTTGTTCGCAGCTGGGGCAGGATCACGAAAACACCCGCACCATGCTGCAGAACATGGTGCGCCATCCTAATGCTGGCGCGGTGCTGGTGATTGGTCTCGGCTGCGAAAACAATCAGGTTGATGCCTTCCGTGACACCCTCGGCGCGTTTGAAAGCGACCGGGTCGAGTTTATGGTGTGCCAGCAGCATGACGATGAGGTGGAAGCCGGGCTGGAGCGACTGCACGCATTGTATGAAAAAATGCGTCATGACCAGCGCGAGCCGGGCAAACTCAGCGAGCTGAAGTTTGGTCTGGAGTGCGGCGGTTCGGATGGTTTGTCTGGCATCACCGCCAATCCGTTGCTGGGACGTTTCTCGGACCAGATGATCGCCAATGGCGGCACGACCGTTCTGACCGAAGTGCCGGAAATGTTTGGCGCAGAGCGGATTCTGATGAGTCGCTGTCGCGACGAGGAGACCTTCAGCAAAACGGTAGCGATGATCAACGATTTCAAACAGTATTTTATCGATCACCAGCAGCCGATCTACGAAAACCCGTCGCCAGGCAACAAAGCGGGCGGTATCACCACGCTGGAGGAGAAGTCGCTGGGCTGTACTCAGAAAGCGGGGCAGAGCCAGGTGGTCGATGTGCTGAAGTATGGCGAACGGTTAAAAACGCCGGGGCTGAATCTGCTGAGTGCGCCGGGTAATGATGCGGTCGCCACCAGTGCGCTGGCAGGCGCCGGTTGCCACATGGTGTTGTTCAGTACCGGACGCGGCACACCTTATGGCGGTTTTGTGCCGACGGTGAAGCTGGCCACCAATACGCCGCTGGCGGAGAAGAAACCGCACTGGATCGACTTTAATGCCGGACGGTTGATCGAGGGAATGAGTATGGATGCGATGCTGGAAGACTTTGTCGACAGCATTGTGGCGATTGCCAGCGGTCAGCCGACCAACAACGAGAAGAACGATTTCCGCGAGCTGGCGATTTTCAAAAGCGGTGTGACGCTATAGTTTGTCAGGCAAACAATGGCGATCCTGATGTTGTTATTACCGTCGGTTAATCCTGTGCCCTTCGTGGGTGGCAGAGTCCGATCGCAAAGTCGCTTAAAGCATCCCTGCTCGCTCGTCCCGCGCCTTCCCTGCTCGCTCGTCCCGCGCCTTCCCTGGCGCGGGACGCTTTGCTTTTCGGACTCTGCCACCCACTCTTTGAGCTTTTGAGCTATCTGAAAGGTTAAGCCCGGCTGGTTTCGCGCTCCGCTTCTGCCTGACAGACGGCGGCGGTAAACAGAATATCGGTTGAGGAGTTCAGTGCGGTTTCCGCCGAATCCTGCAGGACGCCGATAATAAAGCCGACCGCCACCACCTGCATTGCCAGATCATTCGGAATGCCGAACATGTTACAGGCCACCGGGATCAGCAGCAGCGAACCGCCCGCCACGCCAGATGCACCACAGGCACAGAGTGATGCCACCAGACTCAGCAGAATCGCCGTCGGCACATCAATGCTGATCCCCAGCGTATGCACCGCCGCCAGCGTCAGCACGGTAATGGTAATCGACGCCCCCGCCATACTGATGGTTGCGCCCAGTGGAATCGACACCGAATAGGTATCCTCATCCAGATCCAGACGTTTCGCCAGCGCCATATTCACCGGAATGTTGGCGGCAGAACTGCGGGTAAAGAAGGCGGTCACGCCGCTTTCACGCAGGCAGGTGAAGACCAGTGGATAGGGGTTGCGACGGATTTTATAGAACACCAGCAGCGGGTTCACCACCAGCGCCATCAGCAGCATACAGCCGATCAGTAGCGCCAGCAGATGCGCATATTGCCACAGCGCGCCAAAGCCGGTAGACGCGAGGATCGAGGCCACCAGACCGAAAATACCAATCGGCGCGCAGCGAATCACGCAGCGTACCAGCCACGTCACCGCATGAGAGGCATCATTGAGAAAGGCGCGGGTAGTGTCACTGCTGTGACGGAACGCCAGCCCGAGACCAATTGCCCACACCAGAATGCCGATGTAGTTGGCGTTCATCAGGGCCGTGATTGGATTCGACACCATGCTCATCAGCAGTCCGCGTAGCACTTCGGTAATGCCGGATGGTGGTGTGATTTCCGTGGTGCCCACCGCCAGCGTCAGCGTCTGCGGGATCAGATGGCTGAAGACCACCGCGACCACCGCCGCGAAAAAGGTGCTCAGCAGATAAAGCATAATAATCGGCCGGATATTGCTCTTCTGGCCCTGCTGGTGGTTGGCAATCGAGGCGATCACCAGCATCAGTACCAGCAATGGCGCGACTGCTTTCAGCGCACTGACAAACAGTTCACCCAGCAGACCGACCGCGATAGCGGCATCGTGTGAAATCCAGGCGAGCGCCACACCGGCGATCAGCCCAATCATGATTTGCTTCACCAGGCTTCCGGCGAGCAGCGTGCCCAGACGTGCGGAGAGAGTTTTCTGCATAATATTTTCTATATTTTGTCGCGGATGTAGTTTCAGACGCGATGTTTTGCATCGGCTAAAACGGTTTGCCCGGCGGAGTATAAGGAAAAGATCGGACGAGAAAAGAGAAAGTTCTGTCACTGTGGAGCAGGTCAGATTTTTATTATGCTGGATAGTGGAAGTGTGACAGAGGGATGAAATGGCGTGACAGGCTGCCACAAAATAAAACAGGGGCATCGGCTGCCCCTGCAGGTAATTATGGTGCGAGCTTTTTCTGGTCTCTTTTGCGGTTAACCCAGGCATTAATCAGCAGGGTTGATGCCAGAATGGCACCGACCACACCCAGCGAGATACCGACCGGGATATGGTAGAGGTCGACAATCAGCATCTTAAAGCCGATGAACACCAGCACAATCGCCAGGCCATACTTCAGCATCGAGAACCGTTCCGCCACGTTTGCCAGCAGGAAGTACATGGCACGCAAACCCAGGATAGCGAACAGGTTTGAGGTCAGTACGATAAACGGGTCAGTGGTCACGGCGAAGATCGCCGGGATACTGTCGACCGCAAAGATCACGTCGCTGATTTCTACCATGATCAGCACCAGCAGCAGTGGCGTCGCAAACAGCACGCCGTTTTTGCGGGTGAAGAACTTCTCGCCGTCGAGATCGTCAGTCATGCGCAGATGCTTACGCAGCCAGCGCACCACAGGTTTTTCGCCCACCGCGCTGTCATCCTCTTTCGCCAGCGCCATTTTCACACCGGTGAACAGCAGGAAGGCACCGAACACATAGAGGATCCAGCTGAACTGCGTGACCAGCCAGCTACCGGCGAAGATCATGATGGTACGCAGCACGATAGCGCCTAATACCCCATAGATCAGCACCCGGCGCTGCAGATTGGCCGGAATAGAGAAGTAACTGAACAGCATCAGCCAGACGAAGACGTTATCCACCGCCAGCGCTTTTTCCAGCACGTAACCGGTCAGGAAGGCGAGCGTCTGCGTGTTAGCGACTTCACGTCCCGCGCTGCCCTCCAGATACCACCAGAAGGCGGCGCTGAACAGCAGTGAGACTGAAACCCAGATCAGCGACCAGACGGCCGCCTGTTTGAAAGACATGGTCTGCGCGCCACGGCGTCCCTGCAACAGCAGGTCGATAGCCAGCATGATAAGCACCACAACCGCAAAGCTGCCCCACAGTAAAGGCGTACCCACAGTTTGCATATTCGTATCCTGTCCGAAAAATAAAAAAAAACGGCTGAAGTCAGAAGACGTCAGCCGCTTATTTTTGTGTAAGCAAACCTCGCCTTCCGGCAAGGTCTCACTTACAACACAGAAATTGATTCCGGGTTGCCTGATGACCGGATGCTTTCGCATCGTAATGACGATCAATCAGCTTACAAGTTACTCCCCTTTGCAGGAGGGTAAGTTACGGTTTAGCCGCACAGGAAGCAACACCTCTCAGACATATTTAGAAATATTTACATAGCAGCCTGGTCGGCCGGGAAGATCACGCCGGTCTGGCGGCGTATCTCAGTCAGCAGCGATGCAGTAATCCGCGAAACCTCAAGCGAAGGGTGGTCCACCTGGCGCTGCTCAACCAGCCGGGCAAAAGCGGCGGCTTCATACAGCATGGTGTTGATATGCTGCGGCTGGCTCAGCGTCTGCTTTTCCGCGCCCCGCGGCACAAAAGTCAGCTGCTGGCACTCCGATAACTTCTCTATCACCAGCGCGCCCGCTTCACCCTGAATCTCGCTGGGGAGGCTGGAATCACTCACCTTCGAATGCAGAATCGTCACATCGAAATCACCGTAACTCAGCACCACCACGCCGTGCGCGTCCACGCCGCTCGCAAGCAAAGTCGCCCTGGCCTGCACGCGATCTGGCTCGCCCCACAGCGTCACCGCCGAGGCCAGACAGTAATAACCGATATCCATAATTGAGCCATTCGACCAGCGCGGATCAAAGGTATTGGGGTTCTCACCGTTGAGATAGCGTGGGTAACGTGAGGAGTACTGGCAGTAATTCAGCAGCGCTTTTCGCAGTTTACCCACGTCAGGCAGTGCCTGCTGCAGCCGCAGGAAATTAGGCAGGCTGGCAGTTTTAAACGCCTCAAACAGCACCACCTGATGCTCACGGGCGCAGGCGATCATCTGTTCCACTTCTGCCAGATTAGAGGCCAGCGGTTTTTCGCAAATCACATGCTTGCCGTGCGACATAAACAGCAGCGCCTGCTGACAGTGCAGTGCGTTGGGGCTGGCCAGATAGACCGCATCGATCTCCGGACTGGCGGCCAGCGCTTCCAGTGAGGTAAAGGTCTGTTTGCAGGGATAATCGGCGATAAAGGCCTCAGCCTGCTGCTGACTGCGTGAATAGACCGCACAGAGTTTCATCGCTCCGGTTTCATGAGCGGCATCAATAAACTGGCGTGTAATCCAGTTTGTTCCCACAATGGCAAAACGAATCACGTCATCTCTCCGGCAGCTGTAAAGCGGCAGAGTAACATCTCACCCACGCTGTGCAATGGTGCCGGGCGGGCAGGGATTGATCCTGCGATCCGCATTCCAATAATATGCGGAAGCGATGATGTTTATGTACCAACCAGGGAGCGCAGGTGAAAGCAAGTAAGCACGCATTAAACTGGACCACACTTCTGATCGCCATTCCGGTCGGGTGTGCGGCGTCGCTGGTGACGCTGGCTTTCCGCGGCGTGATTGAACTGATCAACCATCTGCTGTTTGCCCGCAGTGGCGAAATAACCGAATCCCTGCATCTCTGGCCGTGGATCTTCTGGCCGCTGCTGGTGGGGGCGGGCGGCGTTCTGGCGGGCTATTTTCTGCGTTATGCCGTTGCCATTGAGCAGCAGCAGACGGTGAAAACGGATTACCTTGAAGTGATCAACGCCCGGCTCGATGCGGTGCCGACCCGGACCTCACTGTTCCGTGCCTTATCGTCGATTGCCAGTATCGGCAGCGGCGCGTCGATAGGTAAAGAGGGGCCGATGGTGCAGCTCTCGGCACTGTGCGGCAGTGCGATTGGTCGCCTGTTACCGGCCTCACTTAACCTGAAAAACAGTGACGTGGTGGCGATGGCGGCGGCGGCGGGCCTCGCGTCGGTTTACCATGCGCCGCTGGCGTCGGCGATTTTTGTGGCGGAAATCGCCTTCGGCATTTCTGCGTTGCAGCGGCTGATCCCCCTGATCATCGCTGCCGCCACGGCGGTGATGACCATGTGGACGCTGGGTTTTCGCAGCGCGCTCTATCCGCTGGCAGACGCGAACTTCGCCATGGATCTCAGCAGCCTGCTGATGACGGTGGTGATTGGTCTGTGCGCCGGTCTGGCGGGCTGGATCGTGATTAAATGCATCGCCCGCAGCAAAGTGCTGTTCAGCCGGGTCGCCTCCCTGCCGCTGCGCCTCGGAGCGGGCGGCTTTGCGGTCGGCTTACTGGCGCTGATCTCCACTGATATCCTCGGCAACGGCTACGAGGTGATCGTCAAAGTGATGGCAGGGCACTACCTGCTGCCGGGTCTGCTGCTGTTGCTGGTGCTGAAAACCCTCGCTACCAGCCTGTCGGTAGGGTCGAACGCCGTCGGCGGACTCTTTACCCCTTCGCTGCTGATTGGCGCGCTGCTGGGGGTGATCATCGCGACGGTGGGGGCGGCGCTGCATCTGCCGCTCGGCAATGTGCTGCTCTATGCCGCGATTGGTATGGCGGCGGTGCTGGCGGCGGTCAGTCAGGCGCCGTTGATGGCGATGCTGATGGTGCTGGAGATGACACTCAACAGCAGCCTGCTGTTTCCGCTGATGATCGCCACGGTGCTGGCGTCGATGGTGGTCTATCGCCTGCAATCCGCCAGTACTTATCCGGTCGTGAGTCATCACTTCAGCCGTTCAGAAGCGAAATATGATTTCGATAACATGCGCATTGCCGAGCTGATTATTGCGGGTGCGGCGTTGCAGCCGGAGGAGTCGGTGGGGCAGGCGCTGGCGGTCAGCTCCCTGAAGCGCGAACGCTATGTTTATGTGATCAACGCCGCGGGCGCTTTCCTCGGTGTGGTCTCGATTCATGAAATTTCGCGCCGGGTGCTGGCCCAGGAGATCACCCTCGACTCACCGGTGCAGTGCGTGATGGATCAGGATTTCCCGGTGGTTTATCAGAATCAGAGTATGCGTGAGGGATGGGAAGCCTTTGCGGCGGTGACGCTGGAGCGGTTGCCGGTGCTCAACAATCCGCAGGAACGGCGCTTTCTGGGCGCGCTGACCAAAACCAGCCTGATTCAGAAAGCGCAGGAGTTTCTTTAAGCCGCGTTGCCGCGCATCGCCTGGTCCGTCATCCACAGTCGCGCATCAAATTCGAGCTGGTGATAATCCGGCTCCATATGGCAGCAGAGCTGGTAGAACGCCTTATCGTGATCTTTCTCTTTAAGGTGTGCCAGCTCATGCACCACGATCATCCGCAGAAACGGCTCTGGCGCGAGGCGGAAAAAGGTCGAGATACGGATTTCTGCTTTCGCCTTAAGCTTACCGCCCTGAATCCGCGAGATGGCTGTGTGCAGCCCGAGTGCATGCTTCATCACCTTAATCTTGTTATCCCACATCACTTTGCTGATCGGCGGCGCATTGCGCATATAGCGATTTTTCAGCGCCTGCGTGTAGTCATACAGCGCTTTATCACTCATCACGTCATGAGTGTCAGGATAACGTTCCTGCAGGAACGCACCTAAGCGCTGATGGGCGATCAGCGACTGAACCTGCTCAAGAAGGGGGGCAGGATAACCCTGAAGGTAGATCAGTGAGGACATTAGGGATTCCAGGCGAAAGACAGTATACTGCGCCCCCGATTTTGGGGCGAAAATCAACCAAAGTGTACCACGCCGGAGAATTCATGAGCCAACTTGAACTGAACGATCGCACACTGATCCTGCATCGCTTCCCGCAGATGCGTGACGAAAGTCCATTACAAGCCTGGGATGCGGCTGATGAATATCTGTTACAGCAGACGCTGCCAGAGGGGCCGGTGCTGGTCTTCAACGACAGTTTCGGGGCCTTAACCTGCGCCCTGAATTCGCGTACCGTCTGGCACGTCAGCGACTCCTGGCTGAGCCAGCAGGCCGCCCGTCAGAATCTGACCTTTAATGGGCTGGATGACAGCGACGTTCACTTTGTTGATAGCCTGGCTGACCTGCCTGCTTCACCTGCGGCTGTGCTGATCAAGGTGCCTAAAACCCTGGCGCTGCTGGAGCACCAGCTGCGCGCCATTCGCGAAGTTGTCACGCCTGATACGGTGATTCTGGCGGCGGCGCGCGCCAAAGAGATCCATAACTCTACCCTGCAGCTGTTCGAACAGATCATTGGTGAAACCAAAACCTCACTGGCGTGGAAAAAAGCGCGTCTGATCTACAGCCAGTTCAGCAAGCCTGCACTGCGCGAGGCCACGCCGACGCTGGTCTGGCCGCTGGATGGTACCCCTTATCAGATTCACAACTACGCCAACGTCTTCTCGCGCGCTTCGCTGGATATCGGCGCACGGCTCTTTGTGCAGCATCTGCCGGAAAACATTGAGGGCGAGATTGTCGATCTCGGCTGTGGTAACGGCGTGGTGGGACTGATGGCGCTGGAGCAGAACCCGCAGGCCGAGGTGCATTTCCTAGATGAGTCTTACATGGCGGTCGCCTCCAGCAAGCTTAATGTGGAAGTGAACCGTCCTGAGGATCTGTCACGCTGTCAGTTCCTGGTGAACAACGTGCTGAGCGGCTATCCGTCAGATCGGCTGCACGCGGTGCTGTGCAACCCGCCGTTCCATCAGCAGCACGCGGTGACCGATCACCTGGCATGGCAGATGTTCCGCGATGCCAAACGCTGCCTTCAGTATGGCGGCGAGTTGCGTATTGTCGGCAACCGCCACCTCGATTATCACCACAAGCTGAAGAAGCTGTTTGGTAACTGTACGCTGATCGCCTCTAACCAGAAGTTCGTGGTGCTGCGCGCGGTGAAAATGCGCTAGTCAGACGGTTAATGCCAGCTGCGTCGCCTGCGCAATCGCACGGCGCGCATCCAGCTCCTGCGCCACATCTGCACCGCCGATGACTGTCACCCTCTGTCCTTTTGCACGCAGCGCGGCTTCCAGTTCACGCTGCGGCTCCTGTCCGGCACAGATAATCACATTATCGACCTCCAGCAACAGCGTTTCGCCGTTGCGCCGCAGATGCAGGCCGCTGTCATCAATCGCCAGATACTCAACGCCGCCCCACATCTCAACGCCCTGCGCCTGCAGACTGGCGCGATGGATCCAGCCGGTGGTTTTTGCCAGCCCGGCACCCGGTTTTCCCGAGCGGCGTTGCAGCAGCCAGATTTGCCGTAACGCGGCAGGCGGCTCGGGTTTCATCACGCCGCCACGCTGCGTCAGGCTGTGGTCGATGCCCCATTCGGCATAAAACGCCGCCAGATCTTCGTCATGGGATGGCTGTGACAGATACTCCGCCACATCAAAGCCAATACCGCCTGCGCCGATAATCGCCACCCGTTTCCCCACCGGGCGCTTATCGCGCAGCACCTCCAGATAGCTCAGCACGCTGGGGTGGTCGATGCCCGGAATATCGGGCGTACGCGGCTGAATGCCGGTCGCCAGCACCACTTCATCGGCGTCACTCAGCTGATCCGCCGTCACCCGACAGCCTGTCTGAACCGTCACGCCTGCGGCCGCCAGCTCATGCCGGAAATAGCGCAGCGTTTCGCTGAATTCCGATTTGCCAGGGATCAGCCGGGCAATATTGAACTGGCCGCCTATCTCCGGCGCGGCCTCATAGAGTGTTACCTGATGGCCGCGCTGCGCCGCCTGTAGCGCAAACGCCATGCCGGCCGGACCGGCGCCCACAACGGCCAGCCTGCGCGGGGCGGGGCTGGCGATGACCGGCATCAGCGACTCATGGCAGGCGCGCGGATTGACCAGGCAGGAGGTGATTTTACCGGCGAACACCTGATCGAGGCAGGCCTGATTACAGGCAATGCAGGTATTGATGCTGTCCGGTTCACCGCGCTGGGCTTTAGTGACAAAGGCGGGATCGGCGAGAAAAGGGCGCGCCATCGACACCATATCGGCGCAGCCCGACTGCAACAGCTGCTCGGCGACGGCGGGATGGTTGATGCGATTGGTAGCGATGACCGGCACCTTCACCTGTTCACGCAGGCGCTGCGTCACCCACGCAAAGGCCGCACGCGGCACGCAGGTGGCGATGGTCGGGATGCGCGCCTCATGCCAGCCAATACCGGTATTGAACAGCGTGACGCCGCACTGCTCCAGCTCGCCCGCCAGCAACAGCGTCTCCTCCAGCGTGCTGCCCTCTTCGATCAGGTCGAGCATCGACAACCGGAAGATGATGATAAAGGCATCGCCGGTCGCGGCGCGAACGGCGCGGGTAATCGCCAGCGCAAACTGCATCCGCTGCCGGAAGTCGCCACCCCAGCGGTCGGTGCGCTGATTGGTGTGCTTCACCAGAAACTGATTAATCAGATAGCCTTCGGAACCCATGATCTCCACGCCATCGTAGCCCGCCTGCTGTGCCAGGCGGGCGCAGCGGGCAAAGTCATCAATGGTCTGTTCAATCGCCGCCTCGCTCATCGCCTGTGGCGTAAACGGGTTAATGGGCGCCTGGCGTGCCGAGGGCGCAACCAGATCGGGCTGATAGCTGTAACGGCCGGTATGCAGGATCTGCAGGGCGATTTTGCCCTGATGCTGATGTACCGCCTCCGTGATCTGCCGGTGCCAGTCACATTGCGTCTCGTCGGTGAGCATCGCGCCATGCGCGGTGGTGACACCCTGAGCATTGGGGGCGATGCCGCCGGTGACGATCAGCGCGACACCTTCACGCGCCCGCTCGCCGTAGAAAGCCGCCAGCCGGGCTGCGCCATCCGGGTGTTCTTCCAGTCCGGTGTGCATTGACCCCATCAGAAAGCGGTTTTTCAGTCGGGTAAAGCCAAGGTCCAGCGGCGTAAACAGCGCAGGATAGTCAGGATTGACGGACATGATAGTCACTCACGGTGAAGTGGTCGGATGAGTTCACTCTAGCCATTTCTGCGTTAAAAAAAAGTGAAAGAATGTCAGGGTGTGAGTGAAATCATAAACAACGGCAGGGGAGTGAGGTGAGTAACAAAGAGTGGGCGGAGCTAGCCCGTGCCTTGCGCAAAGAGGTGAAGACCGCCATCCGTGGCCCGCGTAGCTTTGCGACAGGCGTCAGCGCCCGTCGCTGTTAAGATCACGCTAACTGCTGTCAGCGCGGTGCCAGAAAACCCATTAACGTCGACGGATCCACGAATAGCGGGAGTGATAGCCGCTGCCGTGGTGGGTATTGAAGCGGTAGCTTGAACCGCTTTCGGCCATGCAGTAGGTGCAGACATTGACGTTATCGATCTGCGCAGCTGGCACACCCGCGTTTATCAGCAACTGCGTTGCCAGCGCAGGCAGATCGAACCAGACACCCTGCTGGCGGGCAGCGGCCTGTGGACGTTGCGCCAGAGGATTAACCGGCTGGTTCTGGTGCCAGCGCAGCCCGCTGGCCAATGCCGGGTTCTGCGCAATCTCCGCCAGCTGCGGTTCGGCCAGTTCATAACAGCAGGGGCCCATCGCCGGACCGATCGCCACCATCAGGTTCTGCGGCTCGCAGCCCTGCTCGCACAGTTTTTCAACCGCGCGGGTCAGCACACCCGCCAGCGTACCTTTGAGTCCGGCATGAACCGCGGCCACGATCCGCTGCTGGCGATCGGCGAACAGCACTGGCAGGCAGTCGGCGGTGTAGACCGCCACCGGGCGCGTCCCGCTGCTAATCACGCCATCAGACTCGCAGCTTTTGGGTGGGATGTTCTCGATATCGGTGACCACGGTCGCGCTGTGGCGCTGATGTCCATAGGCGGCATCAGCGGGTGGTGGCTCTCCGGCTGGCTGAAACGCATATTCGAGCCACTCCAGCGAATCGAGCAATGGCGAGCGCGGGATCACGGCCATAGGAATCTCCTGTTATAACAGCGTGCGTTGGGCTGCCCACAGCTTACGTTAACTGCTACATTTTTGAAGCTTCTCCTCAGACCTTTCTCACCTTAAGGATGAAATGATGAAAACCTCCGCAAAACTGGCTGCATCCGGACTGGTCGCGCTGCTGCTTACCGGCTGCGCCTCGTCGACACATCAGACCGCGCAGCAGCAACTCGGCCAGCAATCGGTGCTGGCGGTAAACTGGTTCCAGCAGTCTGGTGAATATCAGGCGCTGACCTGGCAGGCATTTAATACCGCGCGTATGGCGTTTGATCAGGCCCCCTCGCTGACCGGCAAACCCAAAGCGGTGATTGTCGATCTGGATGAGACGATGCTGGATAACAGCGCCTACAGCGCGTGGCAGGCGAAGAACGGCCAGCCGTTCAGCAGCAAAACCTGGTCAGCCTGGACACAGGCGCGGCAGGCGAAAGCGGTGCCGGGCGCGATAGAGTTTGCGCGTCATGTCACACAGAATGGCGGCACGCTGTTCTATGTGTCGAACCGCGATCAGAAAGATTACGCGGCCACGGTCGCTAACATGCAGCAGCTTGGCTTCCCCAACGTCAGCGATAAAACGGTACGTCTGAATACTGACAGCTCCAATAAGCAGGCGCGTTTCGATGCCATTAAAAATGCCGGCTATAACGTGGTGCTCTACGTTGGCGATAACCTCAACGATTTTGGTGGCGCGACCTGGCATCAGGGTAATCAGACGCGTCGTGATTTTGTGAATCTTAACCATCAGCAGTTTGGAACGCAGTTCATCGTGCTGCCGAATCCGCTCTACGGCGACTGGGAGAGCGGAATGGCGGAAAACTACAATAAACTGACACCGGAACAGCAGCTGTCTGTGCGGGAATCGCGCCTGCAAAACTGGAACGGTAAATAATTCGTCAAGAAAAAGAGCCTGACCGTGTCAGGCTCTGTTAAAACATGGTCCTGATTTACTTTCTCCCGTCACTATTTTGCTGCAAATTAAATTAATTATCTCTTGCTTCATTCTTATCTGAAATCAGGCATATCTGACTGGCTATCAGCAATTAAGCCGGTTGATCGTGCTAATGGTTAATTTTTTAATTAAGAGTATTCCTGGTAAAAATCAGGCCGGTTGGTATGGCAGTGAATATCCCCTTGATTAATGATTGTATTTTTTTGTCAGCAGTAACTTTAGTTTATTATCTTTTATATTTTAACGTATTGATACTATTGCTTTTAAAATGATTACCGCTAATTATTCCACTTCTCTTCTGCTTAATTAAATTTACTTAACCCTGACTCTTACTGACGCCGGATTGACAAATAGCATGATGTTAAAGTGCTGTGAAATATTGCTCGTGCATTGGTAATGGTTAGCGGCTATAACCTTTTTCTGTGACTCAGTTCTTATTTGCCTGGCGGCTCACGCTTTATTTGTGAGCCGATACACTTTGTGGTTAGCCAGGATGCGACATCCCGGTAGTAGAGAGAAGATGATTGTGACGACACTTAAACCCTTATTAGCGAAAAATCGCAGTTGGGCATTACAGCGCCGCCAGCGTAATCCAGACTACTTTAAAAAATTCCTTCATCAGCAAAAGCCGCACTCACTCTGGATAGGTTGTTCTGATAGTCGCGTTCCGGCAGAAGTCTTAACCGGCTCCCATCCTGGCGAACTCTTTGTGCATCGTAATATCGCCAACATGGTGATTGAGGACGATGACAATTTACTGAGCGTGCTGCAATACGCGCTCTTTTTTCTCGGTGTAAAACGCATTGTATTAAGCGGCCACTATGGCTGCGGTGGGGTGGAAGCCGCGCAGAATCTGCCGGGTAGCGTGCTGGACGGGCAGGAGAGCGCGCTGGCGAGACGTATTCAGACGTTGCGTCATGATATTCAGCATGGCCTGGCGGAAAGCCCCCCTTCAGACGCGGAGCCGGGTGAACAGCTCGATCGGCTGGTTGAAGCCAACGTTAAGGCGCAATTCGCCAGACTGGTGAAATCTGAACCGGTCCGGCAAATCTGGCAATCGGGCCAGGAACTGGAGGTGTTTGGTTGTGTTTATGACCTGCGCTCCGGCCATCTTAAAGAGCTGATTCATCAATCTGCAGAGGAACCTTCATTATGAACCTCGATACCCTGCGTCGTGATATTCCTGCGGGTCTGGTGGTGTTTCTGGTCGCCTTACCGCTCTGTCTTGGCATCGCACAGGCCAGCGGATTACCGCCGTTTGCCGGTCTGCTGACCGGTGTGATTGGCGGCCTGGTGGTCACATCACTGAGTCCGTCCCGGTTTGCCGTCAGCGGCCCGGCGGCAGGCCTTGTCACCATCGTCGTCGCCTCAATGGCGTCTCTGGGCAGTTTTTCCGCCTTTCTCACCGCGCTGATTATCGCCGGAGCACTGCAATGTCTGTTTGGCCTGCTGCGTGCCGGACGGTTTATTTCGCTGGTGCCGGGCAGCGTCATCAAAGGGATGCTGGCGGCGATCGGTTTGCTGCTGATCATGCAGCAGATCCCGGTGGCGCTGGGAGCCGCGGGCGATGCGGAGCTGGTTTCACTGGTGACCGGTGAGATGACCTTCTCGCTGCCTGCGGTAGCGGTAGCGGGTGTCGGCCTGGCCATTTTATGTCTCTGGACCACCGCACCGGTGAAGCGGATCAAAGCGCTGGCCTGGATCCCTGGGCCGCTGATTGCCGTGCTGATAGGCTGCGTTGCTACCATCGTGGGTGGACGGCTGTTCCCGGAAATGACCAGCGGTCTGGCGCGCATTTCGTTGCCCGCTTTTGACAGCATTTCCGCGCTGGTAGCAGAGCTGGAAACGCCCGACTGGATGGCCTGGCAGAATCCGCAGGTCTGGGTTGTTGCGGTAACCTTAGCCCTGGTCGCCAGTCTGGAAACGCTGCTGAGTCAGGAGGCGCTGAAAAAACTGCGTCCTCAGACGCCCGCGCCGTCGCCCAACAAAGAGATGTTCGCGCAGGGCATCGGTAACCTGGCGGCCGGTTTTCTTGGCGCGATGCCGATAACGGCGGTGATCGTGCGCAGTTCGGTTAACGTCAGTGCGGGCGCGCAGACCAAACTGTCGATCTTCATTCACGGTGTGCTGCTGCTGATTTGCGGTATGTGGTTCAGTGAGATGCTGAACGCCATTCCGCTGGCCAGCCTCGCTGCCGTGCTGCTCTATACCGGCTACAAGCTGGCGACACCCAAACTGTTTATTGAGCAGTTCCGGATGGGCGCCCAGCAGTACGTGCCGTTTCTGGCCACCATCGTCGGTATTATCACGCTGGGCATGCTGGTCGGGATTGGTATCGGCATCGCCACGCAGATCCTCTATAGCATCTATAAGAGCCATCGCAACGCGCTGCAGCTTACCCGCTATGACGACCACTACGTGCTGCGCTTTCAGCAGAACCTGACCTTTATGCACAATCCAAAGCTGCAGGGATTGCTGGATGAGATCCCGGAGAACAGCGTAGTCATCGTCGATAACGACAATGCGGAATATATCGATCCCGACGTCAAAGCGGTGCTGAAAGATTTTGGCGATAACGCCGACAAACGCGGCATTCGCCTGAGTCAGTGGCCGGTTGCCGTAAAATAGCGTTTAGCGCAACGGTAAAGTCGTCAGAACAGCAAAAATCGGATATCTCGGATATCCGATTTTTTTATTTGCGATGCATAATAGAGCCCCAGTTTTTGCTGTCATCTGATGGGTTTAGCCTCAAAACGGTAACTTTTCTGAGTTAGCCCATGAAACGAGGTTTTATCGCCGGATGACATTGAGGATATTCAGGATTTAATCATTCTGACACCACGCGCCTGTCCAGGCTGGCGTGGACAGCCAGCCTCTCTGTGACAAGGTCCGGATGTATGCGCATACAGCTGTTTGAAGAGCACAACGTTAAGAAGAACGCATTTTCACTGTTTTTAATCACGTTGCTGTTTTGCTTTATCGGCGGACACCTGCGCTTTCCACAGGAGCTGTCGCTGTTCTGGCCGGTCAACGCGATCGTCACTGGCGTGATCGTCCGGAATCCTTTTCTGCATCAGACCCGCTATTACCTGGCCACCTTTGCTGCGATGGTGTTAAACGACATCGTTTTTTCAGGCTGGGCGCTCTCTGCTTTTACCCTCAACATGGCGAATCTTCTGTTTGTGCTGGTGGCGGTGACGCTGCTGGTAAAACATCTTCAGCACGACTCCGGCAGCGAGCGTATAACCAGCGTGCTGCGCATTTTTCCGGCCTGTCTGCTGGCCGGACTGGCCTGCGCCAGCTGGGGGGCGCTGGCGCAGCAGGCCGATTTTAACAGCGGGCTGGTGACGGCCTGGGGCGAATGGTTCAGCGAACAGTTCTCAACCGGGCTGATGCTGCTGCCCTTTTTGCTGACGCGCGACTGGGCGTCGCTGTCGCCCCGGCAGTTTATGCAGATGCGCAAGCTGGCACCGGTTGTCGCCGTGATTTTTTCGCTGATGATTGGCGCGATGATGGGCGGCGCAGGCAGCCTGACGTTCCCGGTTCCGGCGCTGGTCTGGTGCGCCATCGTGCTGCCGATGCCGCTCACCAGCCTGGTGATTTTGCTCACCGGCATTAGCGAAATCATTCTGGTTTCGCACGGTGTGATGAATATCCAGGGCGATGACAATATGCTGCCGATCACCCATCTGACTTCGGCACGGCTGGGCGTGGCGACCATTGCGATCAGCCCGCTGATTGTGGCGGTGAGCATGGATGCGATTCGCCAGCTCAACCAGCGTCTGGCGTTGCGCGCCAACTATGACTTCCTGACCCGGCTGCTGTCGCGGTCCGGCCTCTATGAAAGTCTGCGTGCTGAGCCGATCTTCCCGGACCGCCGGGCGGGCGTGATCCTGCTGGATGTCGACTACTTTAAAGCGATTAACGACAATTTTGGTCATGATGCGGGTGACAGCGTGCTGGAAGAGATCGCCCGCCGTATGCAGCGCGTTGTGGGTAAAGAGGGGCGCATCTGCCGTTTTGGCGGCGAAGAGTTTGCGGTGGTGCTGTTCGACCAGAATCCGGAAAAGCTCTATTTTCTTGCTGAGAGCATCCGGCAGAAGATGGCTAAAGAGAAGTTCTGGCTGCAGGGCAGTACGGCCACGGTAACCGTCAGTCTGGGGCTGGCGCATGGCAGTGCCGGTGAGGCGACGGAGTGGCACCGCGTGATCAACCGGCTGATCTCCGCAGCCGATAAAAATCTCTATCTGTCGAAACGCAATGGCCGCAATCAGACCTCACCGGTTAACTACCGTGCCATCACCAGCGACGTGGCATAAGGCCACGCCGCCGGGTTCTGTCAGCTGACGCTGCTTTTCAGGGTACTGGCCTGCTGGTGGCGTTCAATCGCCAGGTCGATCAGACGACTGATCAGATCCTGATAGCTGAGTCCGGCTGCCTGCCACAGTTTCGGATACATGCTGATATTGGTGAAGCCGGGCAGGGTATTCACTTCGTTGACGATAATTTCGCCATCGTCAGTTAAAAACACATCGACGCGCGCCATGCCAAAGCACTCCAGCGCGGTAAAGGCCTTGATGGCAACCTCACGTATCGCATCGCTGGTTTCCGATGAAATGGCTGCCGGGACCACCGTCTGCGCACCGCTCTCAGAGATATATTTGGTGTCATACGAGTAGAAGGCGTCATGCACCACCACTTCACCGCAGGGGCTGGCTTCAGGGGCATCGTTGCCCAGCACCGCACACTCGATCTCGCGACCTTTGATACCCTGCTCAATCAGCACCTTGCGGTCAAAGGAGAAGGCCAGCGCCAGCGCGGCATCAAATTCTTCAATGCTGTCCACTTTGCTGACGCCCACCGATGAACCCTGGTTGGCGGGTTTGATAAACAGCGGCAGGCCAAAGCGGGCAATCACTGCGCTGGCGTCCAGTTGTGCACGCTGGGCCTGGGTGACGCTCACCCACGGCGCGACTTTGAGGCCGGCGTCGCGCAGCAGGCGTTTGGTAAAATCTTTATCCATGCTGACCGCAGAGCCCAGCACGTCGGAACCGACGAAGGGTAACGAGGCCATACGCAGCAAGCCCTGCAGGGAGCCATCTTCACCCAGCGTACCGTGCACGATAGGGAAAATAACGTCGATCTGCGACAGCGGATGGGCGTTATGACGGGTGATGATCTGCTGCTGAGTCGTGCCGGGCACCAGCGCCACATCTTCAGCGGCGTGATTCAGCGCGATCAGCGCCGGATTTTCAGCGTTAAGTAAGAAGTTTGAAGCATCGTTAAGACGCCAGTGTCCCTGCTTATCAATGCCCAGCAGCACCACGTCAAACCTGGTTTTGTCGATCGCCTCAAGGATATTTTTGGCCGACTGTAACGACACCTCATGCTCAGCCGATTTCCCGCCAAACACGATCCCTACCCGCAACTTTGTCATCAATTTTGCCCACTGAAAAAATCAAAACCACAAGATAGCATGGGCTTCGCGAGGGAAAACAGGGCAGGGCGACAGATAATTGTGGGCAGGCGATTAACCCTAGCCACTCACCAGAACGCTGCCGTTGAGCTGCCCATGCTGACGCGGGTGGCAGCTCAACGGCCCGCTCGCAAAGGTCACTGAATCTCCTCTTTAACCTGATGCAGGCGGGTTGTCAGGTTTAACTTAATCTGACGCAGAGCCCAGCCAGACTTCAACCTGATGTTCCTGGCGATGGCTTTCCAGCGCTATTTCGTCACCGTCACACCGTTTGCCATCCAGCCACAGCTGATAAATGCTGTCACCGCGAGTGACCCGGATGTTGTAGATCCCTTCCCCCTCACGGTAGACAATTTTTATCTCTGACCAGTCAGCGGGAAGCTGTGGCCGGACAGACAGCGCGTTGCCGCGCCGGCTTATCCCAAGCAGACTCTCACTGATAAGCTGATAGGCCCAGCCTGATGAGCCGGTATACCAGGTCCAGCCGCCGCGCCCGCTGTGGCCTTCGGCCGCATACACATCCGCAGCCATCACATAAGGCTCTGCTTTGTAGATCGCCATATCCTGTTGATTGCCACTATGATTAACCGGATTAATCATAGAGAGCAGGGACCAGGCGCGCTCTGTTTCACCCATCGCCGCAAAGGCCATAATCGCCCACAGAGCCCCATGAGTGTACTGACCGCCATTTTCCCTGACGCCCGGTAAATAACCGCGAATGTAGCCCGGATTTGGCCCTGCACCATCGAAAGGCGGAGTGAGCAATTTAATCAGCTGGTTATCCTTATCAACCAGATGCTGATAAAGCGCCTCCATTGCTGACCGGCATCTGGCGTCCTCGCCTGCGCCAGAGAGTACCGACCAGCTCTGGGCAATGGCGTCTATCCGGCACTCACTGTCAGCATGTGAACCGAGCGTCTGGCCACTGTCAAAAAAGCCGCGCAGATACCATTCGCCATCCCAGGCCGCATGGTTAAGCGCGGTTTTGAGCGCCTGCGCATTGTCCTGACAGTGGCGGGCGGTATCGGTATCGCCGAACCGCACAGCCAGCGCGGCAAAGCGGTCCAGAACCGTATAGAGGAAGAAGCCGAGCCAGACGCTTTCACCCTTGCCGGCAATCCCGACGGTACTCATGCCATCGTTCCAGTCCCCGGAGCCCATCAGCGGGAGGCCGTGCTGGCCGAAATTAAGGGCGTGGTTAACCGCGCGAACGCAGTGCTGCCATAGCGGTTCATTAATCTTACTGACGCCCGGAAGCTCATAGACAGACTCTTCGTCCTCTGCCAGCAGGCGACCTTCAAGGTAGCTGACAGGCTGTGACAGCAGCGCAATATCATCGGTTGCCTGCACATAGCGGCACAGCGCATAGGGCAACCACAGGTAGTCGTCGGAGCAGCGGGTTCTGACGCCACGGCCAGCAGGCGGATGCCACCAGTGCTGTACATCTCCCTCGATAAACTGGCGGGATGCACACAACAACAGCTGATCGCGCAGCCGCTGCGGGGCCGCGTGAGTCAGCGCCAGCGTATCCTGCAACTGATCGCGGAAACCAAAGGCACCACCGGATTGGTAATATCCGCTGCGCGCCAGCAAACGGCTGGCCAGCGTCTGGTACAGCAGCCAGCCGTTTGCCAGTAAATCGACCTCCGTTGCCGGTGTCTGGATTTGCACTTTAGTCAGTAGCTGGTGCCAGTGCTGTTTAACTTTGGTCAGCTCGTTCTGAGCCTCCCCGGTGGAGAGGAACTGCTGCATCAGCGCGGTCACTGCACCCTCATCTTCCCCGACGCCGAGAGCAAAAACAAAGCTGCGGCTGTCGCCGTCAATCAGTGTCGTCAGCGTCTGCAGCGCGGCGCAGGGATCCATTCCTGCCCCGGTGTTACCCGACAGACCACGAACATTCATCATCGCGGGCTGCCGTGTGGTGCCGTTGCGATCCAGACACTCAAGCCGGTTGCCGCTGTACGCAATCCGGGTACCTGTGACGGCAAAAAAAGCGGTCCGTGCAGAGCCCGTGCTGTTATAAAAGTTTCTGGCCAGAACCGCGCTGCCTGTGGCGATAGCGGCAGGGGAGGTCACCACATGCCTTGCGGAGCGGCTCGCCAGCTCACCCAGAACCCATTCGACGTATCCGGTAATCGACAGATTACGCGTTTTGCCAGAGAGGTTACTCAGCGTCAGCAGGGAAAGTCTGACCGGCGCCTCCTCTGCCACGAACACCGTTAACGTGCTGCTGATGCCATACTCCGTGTGTTCAAACGTGCTGTAACCGAAGCCATGACGGGTCAGATAATCCCCCTTGCCGCGAACCGGAAGCGGCGTGGGCGACCAGACATCACCCGTCTCTTCATCACGCAGATAAAGCGCTTCGCCAGAGCTGTCACTGACGGGGTCATTGTGCCAGGGCGTCAGACGATATTCATGCGCGTTTTCATACCAGCTATAGCCCTGGCCACTCTCGGAAATGACGGTACCAAGCTGGCTGTTGGCCAGCACATTGCACCACGGCGCAGGCGTCTGCTGCTGGCCGGAAAGAATGATGTGATATTCGCTGCCGTCCTCGTTGAAGCCACCGGTGCCATTAAAAAACTGCAACCGCTCCGGCGAAAAGGTGACGGCTGCAGGCGGCGGCGTCTTACTGACCGATGGAAACGCAAAAGCCGGCGGGGTGCGCACCGGTTTTAACAGCGTGCTGAGCTGATCGGCGAGGCTGCCGTTCCGGCCTTCCAGCACGACCGCCGCGACGCTCAGCAACAGTTGCAGATCGTCAGCGGAAAAACTTTCGCTTTTGCGGATAAATATGCCGCCAGGTTTGTCCGCCTGCTGCCGTTCATCTCCGGCAGGGATCAGGGTCGTGAGCTGATTGAACAGGTTCTGCTGGTACCCGCCCTGGTCGCTGTTCAGGATGAGCAGATCGACCGTCAGCCCTTTTTGTCGCCAGTACTGGTGCGCCTGAATGAGGGTGGTGACCAGGTCGAGCTGATTAATGTTTTCTATCCGAACCAGAAGAATCGGCAGATCACCCGAAATCGCATGACGCCACAATGACTCCTGGCCCAGCCGGTTCTGCATCAGCGCGTCTGATTCGCCACGCATTTCGGCGCTGGAAAACAGCACGGCACTGGCCAGCTGATTGAACAGACTGGTATCTTCGGTGCGGATATTCAACTGACGTAATGCGACCTGACTGTGGGACCACGCCAGTTCAAACACCCGATCGGCGCTGATGTGGTTACGGTACTTCTCAATCAGCGCAATAGTGGTGTCACGCTGAAGTGTCACACCGTAAAGCATATCGATGGTGACGGCCTCTCCCGCTTTTAACGTCACTGACTGGCGAATTGATAACACGGGATCTAACACCGCTCCCTGCTGACCCGTTAATTCACTGCCCGGCATCAGCGCCTGAGCATCGGCTGGCGTCCTGCCGCGCCCGAGAAAACGAGCCCGGTCGGTTTCAAAAGAGGTCTGGCGGCCGGTATTGCCATGTATCGCCATCGCGTGAAACATCCATGCCGTCACTTCTTTCTCTTCACGTGGCCGACGGTGAGCCAGAATCGCTTCCAGCCTGTCAACGATCTCAGTCTGGACGAACAGATTACTGAACGCAGGGTGGGCCATATCGCTGGCTGCTGGTGCCAGTACCACTTCGGTGTAGCTGGTGATATCAAACGGGCGGGTCTGACGGGAACGGTTAGTGACCGTGATGCGTCTGATCTCCACATCATCTTCCGGGGAGACCACGATATGCGTGTGAATGCTGAAGGTGGTGCCTGAAGCGTCAAACTCAATCCCGGCATCATTGAAACGGGTTTTATAATGCGGACGCTCGCAGCAGGTCGGCTGATAGCTGTGAGCAATCACTTCGGCGGATTGCTGATCGGTAACGTAACAGAACGTTCCGTAGTTGTTGCTGGTGCTATCCGCACGCCAGCGGGTGAGTGCCAGCCCCTTCCACTGGCTGTAGCCTGTCCCCGCGTGCGTCACCATCAGATGATAATCTGCATTGGAAAGCAGCTGCAGTTGTGGCTGGCGCGGATCTGAACCACTGAATTCACGCTGGTCGGGAATGCTGCGCTGCTGTTTAGGGTCACTGTTTTCGACAAAACTGCGACGTGGGGTATAGAGCTCAATATCATCAGGCACTTTTTCCTGCAGCAGCAAACGCGAAGACTGAAACAGTGCGCTGGACATAAAGCGCGCGACCATGGGCGCATCCAGCAGCTGGTGAGAGAGTGCTAGCAATCCCATTGCCTGGTGATGGGCCATATACGATTTGACGATCGAAAATGGCTGACCGGGAGCCAGTCGGTCCGCGGTGAAATCCAGCGCTTCGTAATAACCGTAGTCACCGCTGGCACCCATTTTTTTAAGTCTTATCAGATTAGCTGTCGCCTCCTGCGGCAGCACCATCAGCGCCAGCAGCGTCGCATAGGGCGCAACAACATGATTGTCATTCAGGCCGCGTTTCAGCCCCAGTTCCGGCGTACCAAATGCCCGATACTGGTAGTTATGATTAACGTCAAACGCAGCGTAACCCGATTCCGAAACGCCCCAGGGCGTATCGGTGCTGTTACCCGAGGCAATCTGTTGCCTGACCGCCGATAACGCCATCTTTTCCAGTAGCGTGTCGGGGTAAACCGGCATGACCAGGTGCGGCATCAGGTATTCAAACATTGAGCCGCTCCATGACATCACGGCGGGCTGGTTATTCAGCTGAGTAAATAAGCGACCCAGTACAAACCAGCTCTTGGCCGGAAGCTGGCTGGTGGAGATAGCAAAGTAGTGCGTCAGGCGGACTTCTGAAGGGAAAAGGTCATATTTGCTGGCGTCCAGCAGACCGCTGTCCATGTTATAGCCCACGCTGAGTAAAGATGTGGCCGGATAATAGAGAAAGCGGAAGTCCATACTGGCGTGATCGCTGAGGCGGCTGTCCAGCTCCAGCAGGGCAGCCATCCGTTCGCGGGCGGCCCATATTGCAGTCTCTGCCTGTTTTTCCGGGAGTCCGGGGCGGTTCAGGTTCAACTCAGCGAGCCACAGCAATGACGGAATGTCGGCAGGCAGTGGCGCATCCGGGCTAACCCAGCTGAAAAGGAGGGACCACTCCTGAGTAAAATCGACCAGCTGCTGCTGGAAAAGCGCCGGCCAGTTTACCCGCGTTGTCGGAAGATAAGCCTGTTCTGCCAATACGCTTAATGCCAGCAGAGCCTGCATCCCGGCGTGAAAATCGACGGGCGAAGCGCGCTGCATCAGGCTTAACTGCGCATCGATTTGCTCCACAATGTCGCTGCGGGTGTCGCTCAGTTGGTCTTTAAGCAGTGAGAAGGTATCGGAGAGACCTTCCAGGATACAGGGGAGAGACATCACCGGCTGGTATTTCCACTGCGCCAGGCCAGCCTGAAGGGTCACAAGGTGAGCCGCCATATTACCGCTGTCTACGGTTGAGACGTAGCGTGGGTTCAGTGGTTTTAACGTCTGGGTGTCATACCAGTTATAAAGATGTCCTCTGAAATGCTCCATTCGATCAAGGGTATCGAGGGTGTCGAGAGTACGGCTGATGACCCGATTCTGGCTGATATAACCAAAATCCCAGGCCGTCAGGTTTGCCAGCAGCGACAGGCCAATGTTGGTCGGTGAGGTCCGGTTGGCCACCCGCGACTCCGGAATCTCCTGCAGATTATCCGGCGGCAAATGGTTGTTATCACTGCTGGCAAATTCGTTAAACCAGGCCCAGGTTCTACGCGCGGTGCGACGCAAAAAGATGCGCTGTTCCGCTGAAAGGCTGCCTGGCTGAGCGCGTTTGGGCTGGCTCATGCGGCTCAGTAACGCGGGGGCGACCGCCCACAATAAAGCGAGCGCCAGTGCGACATGCGTCATCGACGGCATGCTCAGGCTGGTCAGGAATACCAGAGCCGCGCCTGCTACCGGATTAATCCACATGCGGCGGTAGAAATGGCGCACATCAGGCTCGACAGGTTTCAGTGATGAAGCGCTCTTCCACTCGTTCAGGTAGCGATGGCTGATAGTCAGGCGCCATAAGGTCACGATAATCGCCTTCAGCGACCAGTAACTCTCGTGAGGCAGGATGGCCAGCGCCAGGCCAGCGCGGGAGAGGCGGTTAAAGGCATCGGTGACCAGCATGGATAGATGCTGCCGCCAGGCACGCGTTTTACTTTTCGTCACCCCATCGATCACCAACGCTGGCAGTCCCGGAAGCAGCAGAAAGAGCATGATGCACCCGACCCAGAATATCGGGTTCGGTACTATCGTACACAGCATAAACACCAGCATCAGCAGGGCAGGCGCCACCAGGCTGCGGCGCAGGTTGTCTGTTAATTTCCAGCGGGAAAGCGCACTGAGCGGGTTCTTTTGACGACTGCAATCTTCCTGCCGCACCTGCAACCGTAGCCAGTTAAGGAGCTGCCAGTCGCCCCGCACCCAGCGAAATCGTCGGGCAACATCGCTCAGATAACTATCCGGATATTGTTCATACAGGACGACGTTACTGACCACACCGGAGCGGGCATAGCACCCCTCAAGCAGGTCATGGCTCAGCACCAGATTTTCCGGACAGGTATTGCGTATCGCCCGGCTAAAGGCAGCGACATCGTAAATACCCTTGCCGACAAATGAGCCTTCACCAAACAGATCCTGATAAATATCGGATGAGAGTGAGGAGTAAGCATCATTCCCCGGAATGCTGCTGCACAGCCGGGCATAGCGGCTCTGACCGTTAACCGGTATCTCTTCAGCCAGACGAGGCTGCAGGATGGCATAGCCTTCAACCACCCGATTTTTGACATCATCGAACACCGGCGCGTTGAGCGGGTGGGCCATGACGCCAATCAGCTTATGCGCAGTCTCACGCGGCAGTATTGTGTCGCTGTCGAGAGTAATCACATATTTAACGCTGTGCAGCTGAGCCTGTGTGGCACCTACCGTGACGCTGAAGGCGTTTTCTTCACCCTGAAGCCAGCGATTCAGGGCATGGATCTTACCGCGCTTGCGTTCATACCCCATCCAGACGCCCTGAGAAATATTATGGGTGCGGTCACGGTGTAACAGGGAGAAGAGCGCAATGTCCGATTTACCCCCGCTGTAGCGCCGATTCAGCGCTTCCGTTTTCAGCACGGCGTAACGGATAAGCGCGGCGTCATGATGATGGTCCTGTTCGGCGCTATCGGTAAAGTCGGTCAGCAACGCAAAACTGATATTCGTTAAGGCGTTACCGAGATAGCAGATTTCCAGAGAGCGCAACAGGGCGTCTGTTCCCTCATTGCTGCTGAGTAAACAGGGAATAACCACCAGTGTGCGGTCATGCTCCGGTACCGCCAGAGAATAATCGAGTCGGGGCAGGGGAAGGGGATGGCGGCTACGGGTGGTTAACTCGCTCAGCAACTGCAAGGCTAGCTGGCTGCTGACAATGATGGCGGGCAGCACCAGCAACCAGAGTAAAGACGCCATGCCCGCCTGATGGGTGCTGTAGAGCATCTCGGCGGTAAACGCGGTTGTCAGCAGTAAAAGGCTGCCTAACCAGGAGAGTAAAGGAGTCTGGCTCAGATGCTGCCGGCTCCTGTTCAGCCACGTGACCTTAACGTCAAGCTGCTGTTCCAGTTGCTGAAATCCTTTATCCAGCAGGTAATAGCCGACATGCTGCTGACGCAGGGGAAGATCAGGCTGGCTGGCCAGCGTCAGCACAGCCTGGGCGACTTCACGTTCATCAAACCGACTGTGCCGTGCCAGACGTTCAATCACGTGGCGGTAGTCATCGCGACTGTCAAAATGCATCAGCGGGTATGTTCCGGTGGGATCCTGCTGCAGGACTTTCTCAACCAGGCTGACGGATTCGACAAAGGCCTGCCAGTCAATTTCGCCGAGTTGCCGCAGGCCGGTAATACTATTGCTGACAGAGAGCTGACTCAGGGCCAGCTGCCGGTTGAACTGCTCAATGACTTCCGAGGTTTTCCGGCCGGTATTTTCCAGCTGTTGTTCGACCCAGGTTAACGCCAGAGTATTGTTCTGGCCACTTAATCGCCGTTCGAGTTCAGCGACGAAAGCGCCGGAAACCTGCGGATTCTGGCGAGCCATATCAGCGATGACCAGAATAACTTTTGACGCATCTTCGGCGGCAGTGGAGAGAATATCGCTGATCCACTGCTCCGCTTTATTACGTTCCTGATGTACCCTGGCGACGTCAGCCGCAATCCGGGCCAGATTGTTGATAAGCGCAAACCGTAACATGGCAGGCAGGGCCCACAGTTCGCCGAGCAGCAGGGGCGTAACGCGCTGGTAGGCAGCGATAAAAGGATGCAGGACGCTGGTTTCCAGTCGGCCATCACTGTGCTTAATCATCTCCTCGGCGATAGCCTGGATGCGCAGGTAATGAGCCGACTCCTCCAGCATGGGCAGTCCTTTACCAAATTTGGCCGGTAACAGGTGCCGGACCAGGCGGATCTGCTCTTCAATGATGTAAAAATTATCCAGTATCCAGACGGCCGCCGGTGTCTGGCTGCGCTTATCGCCTTCACTCAGGATCTCTGCGCTGCGCGTCAATGACAGTTCATTATCTGCCAGCTGCTGCAACAGTCGGTAGGACCATTTTCCACCCGACAGATTATGCGTTTTCGCTAATTTTTCGCCGTAGTTATCCATTTGTTCAGCCGAAAAAATATCTGGCCGATGGGCCTGATAAATACCTTCTGTCGGGAACAAAGGAAAATGCTCATCGGGTAATTCACTTTCCCGGCTGAACCACGTCGTCAGTTTTATTTTCACACTCATTTCCTTGCGCTTACGCAGCAGCTGGATCCGGAAAAAAAGAAAGGATGACAAAAAAGGAGCCAAAAGAAGGGCTGGAGGTGATAAACAGGTGTAGATGATATTGATTATAGTCCTGTTTCCGTTATTCGTAGCTATCCTGATTAACCGGCTGGCGTTCCTTTATGGCGATAAAATAAAGTTAAAAAAAATAAACAGCTGCCTTCTCCTCACCTTAGCCCTGTTTAACATCAGAGCCGGCAGATAAAAAAATTAATTTACCTGCACTGTGTTACGCTAATGGCAACATTTCAGAGGATAACGACATGACCTGGTTGAGCTTTCTCTTCGACGCGCTACACAGCAGCGAAACCAATACACAGTGTCCGGTGTGTAAAAAGTTTTCCAGACAGTCTGTAGCTAAAAAGAATAAAGGACAGGCAGTCTTATGCCCTCACTGTAAGTCATTGTATGTTATATAAAGTCCGTCGCCTTTTTATGTTGCGATCAACAGGCAGCAGCAAGTCATACTGTTTAACCTTATCCCTCATTGAGACAATATCTTCGTAACATGTATTTCAATGTGCTGATAATTCTGCATTATCTTTCGTACTCGGTGAAATAACGCTGTGATTCACCCTGGTCGAGAAATTCGAATGGTGAAAGTTGAATAATATCTGGTCCTGCAGACCACACTTCATTAACTCTTGAAATAATATCGCCTTCCTGAAGCGTCAGAAGGTTATTAATGCGTAACACAGCAAATCTGCCATTTTCAAATTCGACCTGATACAACGCAACGTTCTTCAGCGGCATGATGGTTCTTCCATGAATTACCCGGCAGCAGAGTTCAGCACTCGATGAACTTTTCATGATAAACCTCTAATCTATTCATACTCTTCTGTTCAATAAATTAATCTGCAAAATTGTGAATCTGACCTCAGCGCACACGTTGTGCAGATTTCAATTGGCCCGTTTTGACTGCATTTGTTCATATCCGTAAATATAGCGGGTTTATGAAAATAATCTGATACACCCTCTGCAGGGTTAAAAAGTGACTCCGGGGTATCAGTCGGGCTATCAGAGTGAGGATGAGTGGCGTTTTTTACAGGGAAAATAGTGGGTAAAAGAGTGTGAGGTTAATCGGGGAAAGGGAGTGGTGAAACCTTAGTGCAGGTACCGGAAGCTGAAAATGCAGTGCTGAAAGCTATCAACTGACTCGTCGCCGCAACCGATGAGGCAAACCGGACCACCACGCCGCTGCTGGATGCGGTTGATATCAGCATTGCAGCTGATGACGAGATCGCACGTCTGGCTGAGTGGAACTAACATTGCAGCGGGTTTTTTATTACCCATCAATGAAAGCCACTGCAGACAGACATGAATCCATCCGGCAACTGATTACTGTTGTGATTAACGGTTTTTACCCAAAGTTCGATACTGAAGGAAAACAAGCTATCGATTGTAAACCGGGATAGGGTG
Organism: Pantoea sp. Fr-CA_6; assembly: GCF_024520895.1. Classification (NCBI taxonomy): domain Bacteria; kingdom Pseudomonadati; phylum Pseudomonadota; class Gammaproteobacteria; order Enterobacterales; family Erwiniaceae; genus Pantoea; species Pantoea sp. Fr-CA_6. The sequence goes on from NZ_JALNPO010000006.1 coordinate 103,751, forward strand.
CTGGCAGACTGGGGAAGGATTGGGTTCACAATTTATCCTGACCCAATTTATCGCTAAAAAAATATTCACTCGTGTCGTTACAGTTGAGGATGTTAAGCGGTAAGTCAGAGTTGGTTCTTCGCTATTGTTGAAGGTTCTCATCGTGCAAGGATAGACTGAAGGGACTTAAGTCTCATCAAGGCGGATGCAAAGTAGATTTCTGATGGACTCTTCAAAGGATTTTCGAATGAATCTGGATATGGTCTATTTCCTCGTAGAGTGGCCATTCAAATCCTATTTGATTCATATCAAGAGACAGTGATTAATATGTGAAAGGATGCAAAATGAGCTCTGCAAAATCATTTCTTCTAAAATTCGGTAAGTTCATTGGTATACAAACTGCAAATATTTTTGAAGCCATCTCAACAGGGATTTTCTCATTTGCCGCATTTTTCTGTTTGTTCTTACTTGACGGCTGGCTGTGGAAAATTGTTGGTTTCTTCGGGTTCTTCATGCTTGCCTACTTTGTTGCTTACCTGATGGATAAGCTAAAAGGAGAAGCATGAACGGTATGGAGTGTGATCCGTAATTTAAGCTATCAAACAACAAGGCTGTGACACTGATTGTGGCCTCCTTTGTGGTGGCCAAAGATACCAATGAAACTATAAAGCTGACTATCAAAGCCAGGCTGATGCATATCATGAGCGGGATGTTTATTAACGAATTATGTACGGGTCGCGGAGGTCGCAGCCGCTGCCAGGATTAATTACTGCTTCGGTTAAGATCGTCGCTTACGTAATAGAAAAAGTATGTATAGGTCGTACGGACGTTAAACACAAAAGTATCCTCTACAGAAGCCTGATGTAGAATGGTGAGACAATAGTTCCATAATGGCTTACAGCATTTTTGTATGTTTAAGTTAATCTTCTCAGTTAAATGATTCAGTATGGACCAAGCTAAACAGAGGCATTAAGATATTTATCTTCATTTGTGTCAGGGAAACGGTATGGATACGACAGAGCAAATAAATGGAAGATACTTCTTTGATGGAATGAGTGTTGATGGTGATGAGCTTCTGTTTTGGCTTATACTTGATGAGTTCAAAAAAACTTTAGTGGAATAGCTGATATGGTTGCAGTCGCGTCAATGCTGGCAAGCTTCCCTGTGATTCCAGTCAGAGGTAAGCTGGATGCCCAAAAAACCACACGTGGAACCAGCCCGCTTTCTCTCGCAAGCCGAATGCTTATTCGCCAGCGTTTTCAGAAAAAACGTCGTACTATTACATGGAAAAAAATGCTGCGCGGTGAATGGGCATATACAACAAGTGTCGGGGCATATGTTGGACGTTGGGTGCCCTGGATTGGCGCTGTGTTAACTGCATATGATCTTTCGATTATTACCCGCAATGTTGTTCATCGATATATGCTGATTACAGGTGAAAAAGGATAAGGCTGGTTATGAGTAAAGTTGAAGATGTTCATCGTCTGATAAAGAAATACTTTTGGGAAATGCCAGATGATGCATCCCTGAGTACAGGTAAAAATTGCGTTTTGCCTGAAGAGGCTTTTGATTTTTTTGAAGAATATGCTGAACTATTTAGTATTGATATGAAGCGATTTGATTTTCGTCTCTATTTTCCGTCTACAGGAATCCCCTTTTTGCCGAACGCTATTTTGCCAAAATATCTGCGCACCGATCATCATCAGCCTGAGCCTTTAACTGTTCAGATGCTGATTGATTCCGCTGAGGCGGGGAAGTGGCTTTTCTAAAATGCGATGTAGTAGAAAAAAAGTGTTCATTTTTTTATAAAAAATAAAAAAGGTTAGATAAAAATTAAAAGAGGGAAATGGAAAATAGTTGAAACTCCTGAGTATACAGAGGTTGCTATCGATATGAGCGCTACTAATAGCTCGATATGGCAATGAGTTTACGCAGCATTGCTGGGAGCTTACTACTCATTAATGGCTTGATATCTTCGTCCGGTGTTCATTAGGTACTTGAATGAGAAGGAGTATTCCACAGAACTTTCATTTTTAAACCTTTTATATCTACACTTTTAAATTCTATAAGGCGATGTCAAAATTATCACATTGCCTGGTAATGCTAAAGACGTCTCGTCATTTCCAGGCAGAGGTCAGCAGCAGATGCTGTTATTATGATCTTAATCATATCCACTGAAATCTTTTACAAGTAATAAGACTGATTTTGTAAATATAAATGTTTTTCTTAGTTGGCCTCATCTTTCTGCGGTATATCGTTACTTTTTTGATCAGTCGTGATCTTGCATATAGGTTTGTAGTGAAGAGTTGATATCTTCTTTCTGTCTTTTCTTGGCTTTTTCTCTCGCCTCCCTGCTGTTACAGGCCAATTGGTAAGCAAATTTGAGAGTATTTCAAGAATGTGATGCATTTACTTTTCCCTCTATTTTATACAGTTTATGAATCCTACCTATATTAGCCTGATAATATTATTCATTATCTTGAATTACAGTGACGTGCTCCCTGTTACAAGATTGGTAGCAAGTGAAGAATCGGATCGCTACTACACTTATCAGCCATTATGAACATACGATTAATTCTTTGAAAGCTGCCAACAATTTATACAAATGGCATAAAGCCTATCGTTGATGGTAAACAGGTATGAGTATCGACTATTCACCATTTCAAACACCGGGATTGTGGCAGATTTACGATACAGACGGTAATTTTATTTGGCTGGAAAAAACTATCAGAGCTTCTCCCTATTGATAAGCGAGTTACTTTACATACTTCTGAGGTTTTTTGCTTTGTTTAGTAGTTTTGTTCCACCTGCTTAAAGCAATCAGCAGCGGCATGATAAGGCTGTTGAGGAAAATGCACCGCCACTTTACCGCCACTCAGAAATTCAGATACAAAAAAACCGCTTCAATGAGCGGCTTAAATATATGTATTTTATGACTAAATTTGGTGGCCCCTGCTGGGCTTGAACCAGCGACCAAGCGATTATGAGTCCCAATTCGAAACGAGTGAAATCAGTAACTTACTGATTTTGATGTTTTCTTTAGGCCGAATAGTGATGGAAAGTGGCGCATAGCGTTCCGCTCGGCTGCCACTTTGCTGCCAATCAAATCTGCACGAATATTAAAATGTCCATACATTTAGCTAGAAGTTTACGCGGAAAATAACCTGCATATGCAGAGCAAAAATATTTACATAAATAATGTAAATTAATAAAAATTTTTAATTAAAAGAAGGGGTGTTTATATTCCAAAATCAATCCAAGGTAACGAATCAAATTCAATCTTATATTTATTACCCAAGTCTTTGTCTATGGAGTAAATATATCCAATTACCCCTGATAAATGATTTTTAAATCCAATAATGGAGCGGAAACCACGGTTTTTACAATGTTGAGGGATTCCAAGTTTTTTTGAATAATAAAGATGCATCCGTACTGAATCCCTAACTTCTTTAGGAATTTTTGGCGAAGCATTGTTGACATTTAGACCTGTAAGCATTTTTCTTGCGCCAGGCGGTACTATTCGCGTTTTACTACTATTGTCAGAAAATCCATGTTCTCGAAGGATTTTAGAGGCCTGTCTCTTGATGTTTAATGCAGATTTTCGATTCCCTTCAGATAAGGAAAAGCATAAATCATCCGAATAGCGACTATATGTGGCATCAAGTGAAGTTGCCAGAGAGGTTAGGGCTACATCCAATTCAAAACAAACTAAATTAGATAAAGCAGGGCTGGTTGGAGCTCCTTGGGGTAAGCTACCAACGAATTCCGAATTATAGCTCGATATCGAATACGTGCTAATTTCGTTCCGCCATTTTTTTCCCTGTCGTTTAGGGGTGGCTCTGGTACATAACCTTGCCATCTCGAATGATAATAATTTCGGATAGCCTAATCCTAAAAAGACGTTATATACTTGGCGTTCGCTTATACTTCCAAAAAAATCTTTTATATCTATTTTTACGAGCCAATCTGCACCACAGTGACGCTGCGCATGTTGAATTATTTTCTTTTTAGGTACATAAGCATATGCGGCAGCGTGGGGCTTTGTACGACTAAGAATGTTATGATTTATCCAGCTTTGTACAGCCATTAACGCAGGAACAGGAACCGAAATCCAGCGTTTACCACCGGTTCTTTTTGAAATTGGGAAATTTTTATATGGAAAATCTTTCCGTTCTAGTTCATTGCGGCTTACTAAGCTATGTAGGTCAGAATAGAGTGTACGAGATAGGTTTGCTAAATGTGCCAATGAAAAAACAACGGGAAAACCTAAACCATCTGTTTTTTCACCCTGCTGAACCAACGCGGTTAAGTATTCGGGGTTGAAACCTTTGGACTTGCCTTCCTTTCGGAAAAGATTGGGGTTCCACTGTGTCACTTACTTTACCTCACGCAAGTGAGGTCGTGATGTGCACTTTTGCGCACAGGCTTCGTTGCCCCAAAGCAAAAGAACGAGCGCAAAAGTGCGCATCATTACTCACTCTGGCGAAAGCTTTTACAGCGAGCGACGGAATCCGGGCTCGTAGACGTCCAGTCATACCGTAAAAACGGTTTTTAGGATAGTCATTGGAAGTTGGTACATTAAAAATGTACCCACTACAGCTAAGTTTCACGGCGGAACCCCAAAAAGGTAGAAGGATAAAAGTTGCCTTCTTCTTTCTGAATCTTACTAACTTTGCGTTTTTTTGCAATACGCTTAATGATGTCATGACCAAAACGAGTAGGTTTGTAAGCTGCATCAATCACTCCCCCATCTTTCAGTTCGGTTAGAATTTCATCGAGATCAGTTGATGATAAGAGCATAATACTGTTGATTTTAGTTTTGTCATTATTATCTGCTAATAATGTGAGTGCCATAATTAGCTGGTAATGTCTGTTATCGTATCTATTAATGTCTTCTAAAAAGTTCAATGCTAAATCGTATCTTTTCTTATCCCAAAAATTTTGTGCGGAAGCATTACTCTTCAGGTTTTTATTGAAAAGGCCGTAAGCGTCAGTAGGAATGCTTCTATTTGGAAACAGTGGCTTTAAGTGATTACTGCTTTTTTTTCCAGAACGAACCCAGAAAATTAATGGAACATTATTTGGGCATCCGTATTGAAAAACTACTGGGCTAGCTAATCCACCATAGCCGAACGTTTGTTTAGGCGTTCCTAAGTTAGCTCCATATTTTTTAAGTACGGCCTTCATACTACCATTTTGGAACATAAATGAATTTTTAATGGGTAAATTAACTCTGACGTTTTGTCGAGGTATGCTTCGAATGTTGTGTGATATCTTTTGTAAACCTGATTCATGTGCAGCAAAGGTAACGAACCATACTTTGCACCATCCCCTCGAGCACCAGGATTTGACAGTAGGATCAACAGTTTCTCTCCATGATTTGATAAAACGATCTCCAGTCCCAACAAAATCATCAACAAAAATTATGTTCCTTACTTTTTTGTCTCTCATTGATGTCAAACGCGGCGTCAATTCAACATAGGTAGGTAAGTTCCTCTCTAAGTTTTTAAGTGAATGAGCGATACGTCCAGAGCTATCATTAGGTCGTTTGACCTCTTTATCTTTATTAAATTTATGAATGAAAGGTTTGTTTACAGGGAATATTGCAACATTCGATCTTCCATCTTTCGATTGAATCTCTGCCAGCAACTGAGTTATTGAGTTCTGCAGCCAAGTCTCTACTTCTTCAAAGCTAACAAAACGCATATTACTTAAAATCTGCTCAACAACATAAACATCAGGTACATCGAACTGAGATGTCCAATCTTTAATTATCTCCAAATCCTCTAATTTCATTTTTCAATCCATTTTAAAAGTTGAGAGGGACTTGACGGTGTGAAAAAATTTCTTTTTAACCAAACTAATAAAACTTAACATGTTAAACCTAGGCCTCGGCTTCGCTTATCACTCCATTCTATTCAATGGGTTAAGTAGAACAGCGTCGGAGAGATGATCAGGCGAAAAGTGCGCGTACCGCATCGTGACTTTAATATCCGTATGCCCTAAAATTCTCTGAAGCACAAGTATATTTCCACCGTTCATCATGAAATGAGATGCAAAGGTGTGCCGCAAAACGTGCGTCAGCTGCCCAGCAGGTGTCTCGATGCCAGCGCGTTGCATGGCCTTTCTAAAGGCTGAATAGCATGGTTTAAAGAGCAACTGCGGTTTCCTGATCGATGGCAGGTCAGCCTGTAATTTTTCACTTATCGGCACTGCTCGGTTTTTCTTGCCCTTAGTTTTCACAAAGATGATCTGACCGGCGCGGATTTGGTTTCCCTTCAACCCTTCGGCCTCACTCCATCGTGCTCCTGTTGCCAAGCAGATTTTCACAATGGTTGTCAGGTCCTTGGATCGGCTGTTCGCACATTCGGAGAGGAGAGTTTTGACTTCCTCAATAGTGAGATACGCCATTTCCGACTCACTGATTTTAAACTCGCGCACGTTCTCTAAAGGATTAGGTGCGGTCCATTCATCCAACCGCCGCAGCTCGTTAAACATCGCCCTGAAATACGCCAGCTCCAAATTTACCGTGCGAGGCGTAACTGTCTTCACTCGAGCGGAGCGGATGATTTTTCCGCTTAATCGCTGCTCGCGATAAGACGCAAAGATTTTTGCGTTAAATTCGGTTGCAAGTGGGTTTCCCATTGCTTCGCAAGCGAACGCCATTGTGGTTCGCCGCTTTTCACCATCTGCTAACGTGATGCCGTGCGTGTTGAACCACAATTCAACAAGCTCAATTAACCGCCGCTTGTCTGCCTTCTCTCCCAGCCAAGGTTTATCATGAGCCTGTTCTTTTACGAACTTTTCATAGGATTGTGCTTCGCCCTTCGTCGCAAACTGGCGGCGAATCCTTTTGCCGTCTCGGCCGTTCGGGAACACCTGAGCTTGCCATTTTCCGTTGGGTAATTTGCTAATCGCCATGCTTTGCCTTTAAAGATACTCAGTACGGGCAAGGACTTTGCCCAAAACCTTGATGTCATCCGCTTTGCACTCGAATGAGGCTTTTCCATTCTCAACACGAATGCGCCCGCCAGGAAAACGGTAAAGCTCTTTAACGCTTATGAGCTTATCAATCTCGATGAGCCATAGCCCATCGGTGATCTCTGCGGCAGTCATATCTACCAGGTAATTCTGTTTCTCGAAATGTACTAACAGAGGAGCCTCAACATCGCTTGGCAAGAGCTGAATGTCATATTCAACCCAATCCGAGGAAGAGAAATTCCCATTTGTGATTTTTTTGAGTTCGATCTTGTTGGGTTTCTCATCTTGTTTTGTGATGTTTTAATCACCACGGCCGTACGTTAGCCACTCCAGCGAAGTACCGGTTCCATAGAGCAAATCAAAACCCAATCAGCAGGAAAGTTCTCATACATTATGCAGGTAGCCATAGTGCTTTGAGACACGTTCAAATGGCGGCACAGTGTCTGGATGAAGTGCAGTAAGGTGGTACAGGCCATCGACGTGTCGGGCGCGCCTTTTATCAGTTGGCCGGAAAAGTCCGTCTGACGGGCAAAGCGGTAATGGATTAACAAGCTGTCACGCAGATGTTAGAGTTAAAATTTGTTGACCATCCAATGAGAGGGATCTGAGGCGATGGATACGACTGAGCAACTGAACGGAACCTATTTTTACCACGGCGTGACGAACCTGACACCGCAGGAATTATTATTCTGGGTGCTGCTTGATGAAACCCAGAAACAGTTGGGCTTGCAGGATATTGTAGCCGTTGCAAACATCATTCTCGGTAACAATAATATTGACGTGCCGGGGAAACCGCTCACGTCAACGCCAGGCACGTCGGTTGTGTCACTCTTTTTCCGCAGGCATATGTCCTATAAATTCCGGCGGCGCATTCTCCCGACTCTGACCTTAAAATCCTTCAGCCTGCGCGGGCTGAAAATTTTCTGGGTGAATAATCTGGGAGCCTTTGTGGGCAGGGCCGTGCCGGTTGTAGGGTGGGTTATCCTGGCAAATGATGTTGCGCAAATCAGTTTTCGCACCGTACATCGCTATAACATGATTGTGAGGCCGGAGGATAAAATCTGGTGAATGATATGACGACTACTCCTGACCTGGTGCGCAAATATATCCTGCGCGAACTGCCGCTGGTAACAACGCTTCTTTTAAAAAAGATTGAAATCGGTGACGATGATGTTTTGCAGGAACTTTTTGAAGCAGAAGATATTGCAGAGGTATCGGGGAAATTTTTTCGTGATTTTAACGTACAGCCAGCAGGTTTTACGCTCGCCACTTATTTCCCCTGGAAAACCCGTTCTTTTTTCAACCGCGCGCCAGTAAAGCAGGATAAAGCCCCCCTGACTATACGCATGTTTATTGAGTCAGCCGTTGCCGGTCGCTGGCTCTTTTAGTCACTGTCAGCGGGCAGCAGGTTTGCCCGTTGTGTCAGCTGCCACACAATGACAACAGCATGATTTCCCTTCCTTAAAATCTGACCATCGCGGAACCCCTTCACAGGAGAACCGCCACATGTCACTGCATTGAATTGCATGTGTCGCACGAGTAATTTTGCTTTATTACGATAGGAATTAAATTTACCTCATAGCCAATTTTTAATGATTGAGAAATTTAACATATTGAGTGGCGCATGAGAATAAATATGCTAGTTCGAGGGAGCTAAAATATAAAGAGACATTGCCTAATCACTAAATGACTTGTCTCTTTTTAAGGTTATGATTTTACTATCAGCATGGATTTAATTTTTGTTGCATCGGATAGCAATTATTGATTACTTTTTTTATCTCTTCTTGGGTGAATCCGACGACATTCAAAAAGTGCAAAACAAAAATGGCTTCCATTTTCATACAAATGACCCAGAGATCTCTGCCTTTGGCCGATTCATCCTCTAAATCATTACTATAATGAGTTAAATAATTTCTCGTGTCGACAATTTTTCTTAAAAGTTTATTTCTTTCTCTACTTGATCCAAGGTGTTCTTTAAATGGTTCAATAATACTTTTCAACCTTTTTCCGAGATTGATTTCATTTCCATGCATTAATCTGCCTCTAAGCCATTCAATATTCTCTTCAGGGCAATAATCAATAATGGAAGATACAAGCTTTTCAAATGCTTCCGGATCCATTATTTTTTCATCACTAGTTCTTCTATGATAAGTTTCTAAGCCTTGTGCTAACGCCAAAAATTTACCGTCAAGATATTTTTGAGCGCCAATTTTGGTTGAGAAATAAAGGCTAAATGCAGGTGATAGATACTCATAAGCATTTATCCAGCTATTAAAAACTTGCTGGAAATTATCTTTTATCATATTGTAATTGAATAGGATGTTGTGCAGATTACGGTTAGGTAATTTTTCAGAATACATGTTGCTTTGATAATATATTTTTATTTTAATAGGATACTCTTTGTTGTTTCCTCCGCTACGTTGCATTTTTTCAGACGTTGCAGATACATTTTTGATAACCACAACCTCGTCCATGGCAAAACACATGAGATTGTTTATTTTGTAGGCAACGGTTGTGAACTCATTTAAATCACGCAACTCTTTTGATACAAGACGAAAAAAAGCTCTTTGAGTAAATTTTGCTTCTTTTAAATTTGGGAATCCGGGAAGTGTATAAGCGAAACAAATTTCTAGGCTCATACCATTATCAAGTATGATATTGATTTTTTTCGGAGGGTCATAATTAATCACTGCAGTCTTATTTTCCCAGTCATGTTCCACTCTTATGCCACTTATTCCTACCCATTCATCCAGACAATCAACCTCAAACGAAAATGTATTAAAATTTAGTGCTTCATTTTTTATCGCATGCAATTCCGGTAAAGGCTCTGTTGACTAATATTTTTGATTTGGAAATGTCGCCAAAAGATAAACTTTTGGTAATATAAAAGCAGTTATCAAGAGTAACTAACCCATCTTTTTCAACAAATCCAATTATCCTTTCTATTATATCATCATCACCTTTATCGTTTGGGCTATCTTCTAAAAGACCAAGTGTTTCTAACTCTATCCTCCCTCCATCCTCAATTGAAAGGACTCCTGGTACTTTTTTATCTTCTCCACCGGGTAGCCAAAAATAACCAGTTTTATTATATTCATTTTCAATTCTCATGAAGCCTCCCTTTTTTATAAAATTTAAATTTTCGGGTTTAAGATTAATATAACGTCTTTAATTTACAGTATTTATATTTTAACTCCTAATTTAGCAGGAGCAAGAAATTCTATAACTTTGTTGACTTGCATCTCATAAAGCATCTTTTTAGACGAAACCAAATCACTGTTTCAATAAAAGGTGGTTGGGCTAAATGATAATGGCTACTATTCAAGTCTCTAATGGGGTACCTGTCCAATGCAGTACCTTAACTCAGTCTGGCTATTCTTATGGAATATGTTTTGGCTTAGCCCGACGAATTCACAGTATTTTAAGTATAAATTTTTAGGATTGTTTTAAATGGGCTGCAATCATAGTTTTGAATGGCCTTCGATAGTTGTAAAAGTTGACGAAAAAATTTCTTCTGCCATTTTGCTGCCAATGATAGATTGTACAAACAAAAAAACCACCATGAGAGGTGGCTTAAAAGCATGATTTACATCACTAAAATTTGGTGGCCCCTGCTGGGCTTGAACCAGCGACCAAGCGATTATGAGTCGCCTGCTCTAACCACTGAGCTAAGGGGCCAGCGGAGCGGGGATTATAAAGTATCTCTTCAGGGCAATCCAGCACTCAGCCACCGGTTGCTGAAATAAGCAGCAGTGATTTACCTGCTGATTTATATAACAAATCTGGCGAGCCGCGATCCCGAAGTCGCAAACAGGCACGGATAATGCTTCTCCGCGCCTTTAGTGAAACCGGACTTCAGTCGTTATGGCTGATAGCTGACTCAGCGCTGACGATAACGGGATGCTGATTGATTCCGCGAAAGATGAGGAACCATCGTGCCACGAGCCTGATCGTAGTCGTGCCACATCTGCAGATCTTCCAGCGACGGAATGGTTACCGTCTCCTTGCTGTCGAGTCCGGCAAGCGCGGCGTCCACCATCTCATCAACGTCCATCAGCATTTCAGCCGGAATGTCATTAATAGACTGGCCTGCGCGGTCGAAAATCTCCGTACGGGTCGCACCGGGCAACACCGCCTGTACCTGCACGCCGCTCTCTGCGAGTTCACGCTGCATCGCACGCGTCAGAGTCAGTACGTAAGACTTAGTGGCGTTATAAGCGCCGTTGAACATCTCGTGCACCAGCGACAGCACCGACGCGATATTGATAATGATGCCATTTCCGCGTGCTTTGAAAGCCCGGCCAGCCGCCTGTGCCAGACGGGTGGGTGCCAGAATATTCAACGCCAGCATACTGTTAATGCGTGTGATGTCCGCCTCAAGAAACTCTCCCTCAACACCCATGCCCGCGTTGTTCAGCAGCAGCGTAATCTGTGCGTTGTTCGCGAGCTCCGACTCCACGCGTTGCAGATCCTGCTCATGCGTTAAGTCAGCCGCCATAACCGTCACCCGAATATCGTGCTGCTTTGCCAGTGTGTCAGCCAGGGTGGTGAGCCGCCCCTGATCGCGTGCGACCAGAATCAAATCATAGCCGCGTGCTGCCAGTCGTTTTGCATAGGTCGCACCGATACCGCTGGATGCGCCGGTGATTAAAGCTGTGCCTGATTGTGACATCTCTTTTTCCTCGTATGATGGTCGTCATAATAGCCATCAATATGACGATCATCATATCTGTCGTCAAGCTGGAATATGATGACCGTAATAATTACTATAATAGCCAGACGCTACGTAGCAGACACCGCAGGAGATGAGATGGAGAAGCAGAGCAGCAAAGCGCATACGCGGTGGCGTATCCTTGATGAGGCGGCGCGCGTGATGCGTGAAACCGGCACCGAAGGAATTGGTGTAGCGGCGCTGATGAAGCGGGTCGGGCTGACACACGGCGGTTTTTATGCGCATTTTACCTCACGCGAGGAGCTGGTTGAGGAGGTGCTGAAGCATATGTTTGCTGAAGCCGATACCTTAAAGCCCGCGGAGTCCGTGACCCAGCCAGCGCAGCAGCTGGCAGATTTTATTGATAGCTATCTTTCCGAGGCGCATCGCAATGCACCAGCGCAGGGCTGTCCATTAGCCGCTCTGGTGAGTGAAGTGGCTCATCTTCCACAGCCGACACAGCAGATCTTCGCACAGGGCTTTAATGCGATGCACGGCAGTCTGACGCAGATATTACGTGAGTTGAAGTTGCCGGATGCGGAAGCACTGGCCTCCAGCATGCTGGCAGAGATGGTTGGTGCGCTGGCGCTGGCGCGCGCCTGTCCGGATGCTGAGCAGGCCAGCCAGATGCTGCAACGCAGCCGCGATGCGCTGAAGCAGCGCACGCTGGAGGTGGCGGCATGAGTGAACACGCGATCCGCGACATCATCACCTCCGATCTTGATGTGTTGTTCTGTGGCATTAACCCGGGTCAGTCAACCGCCCATCAGGGGTTTCACTTTGCGCATCCCGGCAACCGGTTCTGGAAAGTCATCCATCTGGCGGGATTCACCCAACAGCAGCTGAAACCGGAAGAGGAGCAGCGCTTAACGGAGACCGGCTGCGGCATCACCATGCTGGTTGAGCGGCCTACGGTGCAGGCGAGTGAGTTAGCGCCTGATGAGCTGCGGGACGGCGGCAAAAGGCTGATGGAAAAGGTGCTGGATTACCAGCCGGCTGCGCTGGCGATTCTGGGTAAGGATGCGTTCCGTCGTGCTTTTAAACAGAGCAAAGTCGAATGGGGCAAACAGCCGATATGTATGGGGAAAACGCAGGTGTGGGTGTTGCCGAATCCCAGCGGCCTTAATCGCGCATCGCTGGACGAGATGGTAGAGGCGTATCGTCAGCTCTATGTGGAACTGCATGCGGGGAACGAATGAATCTGCGCAGGGCAGGGGAGAGGCAGTAACAGGCAGGCATAAAAAACCCCGGCGAACCGGGGTTTTTGTCTGACTTAATCGTCGAGGAAGCTGCGCAGCACTTCCGAACGGCTCGGATGGCGCAGTTTACGCAGAGCTTTGGCTTCGATCTGACGAATACGCTCACGCGTAACGTCGAACTGTTTGCCCACTTCTTCCAGCGTATGGTCAGTGTTCATATCGATACCGAAACGCATGCGCAGCACTTTCGCTTCGCGCGCGGTCAGGCCAGCCAGCACGTCATGGGTCGCAGAACGCAGGCTCTCTGAGGTAGCAGAATCCAGCGGTAGCTCCAGCGTAGTGTCTTCGATAAAATCGCCCAGATGTGAATCTTCATCATCACCAATCGGCGTCTCCATGGAGATCGGCTCTTTAGCGATTTTCAGCACTTTGCGGATTTTATCTTCTGGCATCAGCATACGTTCAGCCAGCTCTTCCGGCGTGGGTTCGCGGCCCATCTCCTGCAGCATCTGGCGTGAAATACGGTTGAGCTTGTTGATGGTCTCAATCATATGCACCGGAATACGGATGGTACGCGCCTGGTCGGCGATAGAGCGGGTGATAGCCTGACGGATCCACCAGGTCGCATAGGTCGAGAACTTGTAACCACGGCGATATTCAAACTTATCTACCGCTTTCATCAGGCCGATATTACCTTCCTGAATCAGGTCAAGGAACTGCAGACCGCGGTTGGTATATTTCTTGGCAATCGAAATAACCAGACGCAGGTTAGCTTCCACCATCTCTTTCTTGGCGCGACGTGCTTTGGCTTCACCGATCGACATGCGACGGTTAATGTCTTTGACCTGTTCAATGGTCAGACCGGTCTCTTCTTCAACCTGCGCCAGTTTCTGCAGGGAACGTGTCACGTCGTCCTGCACTTCCAGCAGTTTTTCAGACCACGGCTTGTTCATGGCCAGAGCAGCTTTGAACCAGGTTTCATTGGTTTCGTTGCCGGTAAACAGCGTGATGAAATTTTTCTTCGGCATTTTGCACAGCTCAATACAGAGCTTCATGATCAGACGTTCCTGCGTACGGACGCGTTCCATCATGGTGCGCATGCTGCCTACCAGGTAATCGAACTGCTTCGGTACCAGGCGGAACTGCTTGAAGACATCAGAGAGGTTCTGGATTTCAGCAACGGCGGCAGCATGACTGCGACCTTTGCTTTTAATCACTGCGCGGGTAGTTTCATATTGCTTACGCAGGTCAGAAAACTTCTCGCGTGCCAGTTCCGGATCGATTGAGTTATCGTCGTCGGAGCTGTCATCATCCTCCTCATCTTCTTCTTCATCGTCCTTACGATCGGCATCAGAAAGTTCAGAGCCCACGTGCGTTGCCGTTGGGGCGATATCTTCTTCTGCGTTAGGATCGACGAAACCGGTGATCAGATCGGAGAGGCGTGATTCGCCTGCTTCAACTTTGTCGTACTGATCCAGAAGATACGTAATCGCTTCAGGGTATTCGGCTACAGAACACTGAACCTGGTTGATACCGTCTTCAATACGCTTAGCGATGTCAATTTCGCCTTCGCGCGTCAGCAGTTCAACGGTACCCATTTCACGCATATACATGCGGACCGGGTCAGTGGTACGCCCGATTTCAGATTCAACGCTGGATAACACCTGAGCGGCAGCTTCCGCGGCATCTTCGTCAGTATCGGAGCTGTTTTCGTTCAGCATCAGATCGTCGGCATCCGGGGCTTCTTCAACCACCTGAATACCCATGTCGTTAATCATCTGGATGATGTCTTCGATCTGATCTGAGTCGACGATATCTTCCGGCAGATGGTCATTGACCTCAGCATAGGTCAGATAGCCTTGCTCCTTACCACGGGTGACAAGAAGCTTGAGCTGTGACTGCGGGTTTTGCTCCATAAGACGGTATCCACACTTCTGTTAAATTAGATTGGTGTCGGTCGGCAGCGAGCCAACAATAGCAGTAAAGGCATTTAATTCTTGCCGCTGCCTTCGTCGCGGCGTGGGCTTTGCCCATCAGTAATCGGCACTTAAGCCGCTTGTATAAACTCTGTGCTAATGGCCTGGCTTACTTGCCATTCTGCTCCCCGGCAGTGCTCGCTTTCCTCACGTACTTCAGTACGCTCCGGAAGCTGTGCGCTGGCGGTGACCAGACTGGCTTCGACGCCTGCGGCCTTTAAAATGTGTGCTAAGGACCCGGCTCTACGCCAGAGGCCTTTAAACCTGGTACTGCGGACTATTTCGGTACCGGCATCACTCACGGTAGCGAAACGGGTGTCCGCTGCACTAAAACAGGCAATCTGCCCTTTCATCTGTCAGAACGGGCAGCGTGCTGAAAACAGTTACTTTCTGGCAAACGCCTGACTGAGAGTCCAGAGTTCCCGGCGCTCATCGGCGCTCAGTCCCTGGGTGCGTTCACGCGCAATCAAAAACTCCAGGCGCTCTTCAAGAGCAGAGTCGTAGATGCTGGCCAGCGAATCCTGAAACACCGCTTCGGCTTCCTCATCTACTATCATGTGGTTCCAGATCGCCAGTGTTTCAAGCGTCTGACTAAAATTTGTTCCGCGATATAACTCTAGTAGCTGACCGGTGGTCAATCCAGGATTCTCATTACAACGGCCCACTAATTCAATAAATAGCGGTAAACCCGGCATTTTTGACTCAGACAGCCCATCAAGCGAAGGCACCAGGGTGGCCAGCTGCGGACTCTGAATCAGCAACGCGATCAGCACGCGCATAGTGGTACGCTTCAGCGGTGGTGCTACCGGCGTCGTTCCGCTTGCGGCCAGCTTCGGCATCAGCTTTTCAAGCTGATTGTCGTCAAGAATACCCAGTTTATTCCCCAGTTCCTGACGCATATAAATACGTAAGGTCTCACCAGGGATCTGCGTAATCAGCGGTAAAGCCAGCGTGCTCAGGCGCGCCTTTCCGTCGCGTGAGCTCAGATCCACCTGCGGCAGCAGGCTATCAAATAAAAACGAAGAGAGCGGCATTGCCTGCTCCATCCTCGCTTCGAAGGCGTTTTTACCCTCTTTGCGTACCAGCGTATCCGGGTCTTCACCATCGGGTAAAAACATAAAGCGTAGCTGACGACCATCATTCATGTAAGGCAATGCGGTTTCAAGCGCACGCCATGCCGCTTCACGACCCGCCCTGTCGCCGTCGTAACAGCAGATCACGGTGTCGGTACTGCGAAACAGCAACTGAATGTGTTCAGCAGTGGTGGAGGTGCCTAATGACGCGACGGCATAATCTATCCCGTACTGCGCCAGTGCAACCACGTCCATGTATCCCTCAACCACTAACAGGCGGGCGGGTTCAGGATGGTTCTTAACAGCTTCATAAAGGCCATAGAGCTGGCGGCCTTTATGAAAAATAGGTGTTTCCGGCGAGTTCAGATACTTCGGCGTATCGTTACCCAGCACGCGTCCGCCAAAACCTATGACGCGTCCACGCTTATCGCGAATCGGAAACATGACGCGGTCGCGAAACCGGTCATAAGTACGGCCTTTGTCATTGCTGACCAGCATGCCCGCTTCCATCAATGACTCGCGATCTTCCGATTGCTTACCAAAACGCTTGAGAACGTTATCCCAGCCGGCTGGCGCGTAACCTATGGCGAAGTGATTGATGATTTCGGCGCTCAGACCGCGACGATCAAGATAGTCGCGTGCTGGCTGCGCACTGGATTGCTGCAGACCCTGCTGATAAAAACCGTTCAGGTTCTCCATCAGCTGATACAGGCTCTGGCGCTGATGGCGTTCCATCTGGCTGGGCCCGCTGCCTGCTTCATAAGGCACGTCTAAACCGTGGGAGGTGGCTAACTCTTCAATACTTTCCACAAACTCCAGACGATCAAAGTTCATTAAAAAGTCGATAGCGTTGCCGTGTGCACCACAGCCGAAACAGTGATAGAACTGCTTTTCGCCGTTTACGGTGAAAGAGGGCGTTTTTTCATTATGGAAAGGACAGCACGCATGGAAATTCTTACCCTGCTTTTTCAGCTTAACGCGGGCATCGATAAGATCCACGATATCCGTGCGGGCAAGTAAATCGTTGATAAATACGCGTGGAATTCGTCCAGCCATACGCCCCAGATTTTCAGCTCATAAACGGCAACAAGCCGCGCTTCCTTTCGGAAAGCACGGCCTTTTACTTGACTCTGTCTGCGTGAATCACGCGGTGGAGGCGGACCTCCGGAACGACTTAGTACAGACGAGTGCGGCGTGCGTTTTCGCGAGCCAGTTTCTTGGCGTGACGCTTAACTGCTGACGCTTTAGCGCGCTTACGTTCGGTAGTCGGTTTTTCATAGAACTCACGACGACGAACTTCAGCCAGAACGCCTGCTTTCTCGCATGAACGCTTGAAGCGACGCAGTGCTACGTCAAATGGCTCGTTTTCACGTACTTTAATTACCGGCATGTAACTCTCACCTCGATAAAATTCGGTTTTTGCTGCTGACTGCGGCGCCAGCACATTTCAAAATGGTGCAGCATTTTACTCCAACTCAAGTTGGTTTGTAAAGCACCATGGATAATTTGAAACCAACAGGAGCGTTTGCCTGTGCGGCTGCCGGTTTTTCCAGGGGCGGGAGTATAGCGCACTCTTTAGCCGACAGAAAATGACTTTTTACGGTGGATGCCCGCGCTGCACATCCAATTGCTGTGATAAACTGCGCGCCGCAAGAATGAGGTGATGCAATGCGAATTCTGGGTATTGAAACGTCGTGCGATGAAACCGGCATCGCAATCTATGATGACGAGGCCGGATTACTGGCTAACCAACTCTACAGCCAGGTAAAACTGCACGCCGATTATGGCGGTGTGGTGCCGGAACTGGCCTCACGTGATCACGTGCGTAAAACCGTGCCGTTGATTCAGGCTGCGCTGAAAGAGGCCGGTCTGGAGCCGCAGCAGATCGACGCGGTGGCTTACACAGCAGGCCCTGGACTGGTCGGTGCGCTGCTGGTTGGTGCCACCATTGGCCGCGCCCTGGCGTTTGCCTGGAAAGTCCCCGCCGTGCCGGTCCACCATATGGAAGGCCACCTGCTGGCGCCGATGCTGGAAGAGAATCCGCCGGAATTTCCGTTTGTTGCACTCCTGGTGTCGGGCGGACATACGCAGCTGATTAGCGTCACCGGCATTGGTGAATATGCGCTGCTGGGTGAATCGATCGATGATGCGGCGGGTGAAGCGTTCGACAAAACGGCCAAGCTGCTTGGGCTGGATTATCCGGGCGGACCAATGCTGTCGAAGATGGCGCAGCAGGGCACGGCGGGACGTTTTACCTTCCCGCGTCCGATGACCGATCGTCCGGGCCTGGATTTCAGCTTCTCCGGCCTGAAAACCTTTGCCGCTAATACCATCCGCGCCAATGATGATGATGCTCAGACCCGTGCTGACATCGCCCGCGCCTTTGAAGACGCGGTGGTGGATACGCTGTCGATAAAATGTAAGCGTGCGCTGGATCAGACCGGCTTTAAGCGTCTGGTGATTGCCGGTGGCGTCAGCGCTAACCGCACACTGCGCGAGCAGATGGCGATCATGATGCAAAAGCGCGGCGGCGAAGTGTTCTACGCCCGCCCGGAGTTCTGTACCGATAACGGTGCGATGATCGCGTATGCGGGCATGGTGCGGTTAAAAGGCGGAACGCGGGGAGAGTTAAGCGTCAGCGTGCGACCGCGCTGGCCGCTGTCGGAACTGCCCGCCATCTGATGTGAAAAAAGCCGGCTCACAAGCCTGCATCTGGGGGAATCTGGCCGTAACGGATAAGCTCAACGCGCAGGGAACAGGGTCAGAGGAGGAAAGCGTCACGCGCCATGGATGGCGCGGGCCGAGCGGTCAGGGATGACGGCTTTTGCGTCTTTCCGATCTGACCCTGTTTCCTGCGCAGTCGCGGACATAAAGCCAGACTTTGTCGACACCTTCAGGCCAGCTTTTTTTATGGCTGAGATTTCTTTTTGCGCTTCCAGATCTTGCCTTCCTGACCCCGCCACAGCCGCTGAATATTGTCGTGATGACGCAGCAGGATCAGACAGGAGAGCATGGAAACCGGGAAGGTGAACTGCGGTTTGAACCACCAGACATAAAAAGGCGCGATCAGCGCACTGACGATGGCACCCAGCGAGGAATAGCCGCTGAGTAAGACCGTTAACAGCCAGGTGCCGGTGACCAGCCCGGTTAAGTCCCAGCCAATCGGCGCAATCGCGCCAAATGCCGTCGCCACACCCTTGCCACCGCGAAAGTGAAAGAACACCGGATAGATATGACCCAGACAGGCGGCAATGGCGGTCAGGCCGAGATAGAGCGGAGTCACGTGCATCAGATAGGCCAGCCAGACCGGCACCATCCCTTTCAGCACATCAAACACTAATACGCTGGCTGCTGCGGTTTTACCGCCCAGACGCAGGACGTTGGTGGCACCCGGATTGCCGGAACCGTGTGTGCGCGGATCGGGCAGGCCAGCGAGTTTGCAAACCAGAATCGCACTGGAAATCGAACCGCAAAGATACGCGAAAATAATCATACCAAGCGCGAAAGCACTCATAACACCGTACCGTTCCCTTTAGGGTCGTTTTGATCTCTTTAACCGTGGATAATACGCATAATCAGCCGGAAGTGGTATCCGGCTTAGCCAAAAACAGAGACTCTCATCATGGATATCGTATTTATAGAACAACTCACGGTCTTCACCACTATTGGCGTTTACGACTGGGAACAGGGCATACAGCAGAAGCTGGTGCTCGATGTCGAAATGGCCTGGGATAACCGTCTGGCGGCCAGTAGCGACGATGTGAAAGATTGTCTCAGCTATGCGGATGTCTCCTCGGCGATTCTGACGCATCTTACCGGCAGTCGTTTTGCGCTGGTTGAACGGGTTGCTGAAGAAATCGCGGATCTGTTGATGAACCGTTTCAATTCGCCTGGCGTCCGCATAAAGGTAAGCAAACCGGGGGCTGTAGCCCAGGCAGCACAGGTTGGCGTGCGAATTGAGCGCGGGACTATTCCTAAATAAATACGATGTGATTGCCATCACAATGAAACCAAACCAAATTACTGTCTGTCATAGCGTGTACCGTTTCGTTACAGCAGGCGAAATGGTGTAGACCTTAAGGTTTAATTCAGGCTGATAGCGGCATGATTTCAGGCGATAGCCACGCGCTACCGCCTTTTTAATGGTTTTGAAACGGATAGAGGAAACATTTGATGGCAGATATTCATCAGCTTTGGGTAGCTGCAATCCTGGGCGTTGTGGAAGGGCTGACCGAATTTTTACCGGTCTCTTCCACAGGGCACATGATTATAGTGGGTCACCTGCTGGGCTTTGAGGGTGAAAAAGCCGAGACCTTTGAAGTTGTGATCCAGTTAGGATCGATTCTGGCTGTAGTAGTGATGTTCTGGCGCCGTCTGTTTGGCCTGATCGGCATCCACTTTGGCGAAGTCAAACATGAAGGCGTCGGCACTGGCCGTCTGTCGCTGATCCATATCCTGCTGGGTATGGTACCGGCGGTGGTCGTGGGTCTGGTGCTGCACGATCAGATCAAAACGCTGTTTAATCCGATCAACGTGATGTACGCCCTGGTGGTAGGTGGTGTGCTGCTGCTGGCAGCTGAGTACCTTAAGCCAAAACAGCCGAAAGCGGTGGGCGTCGATGATATTACCTATCGTCAGGCGTTGATGATTGGCTGTTTCCAGTGCTTAGCGCTGTGGCCGGGCTTCTCACGTTCCGGTGCAACCATCTCCGGTGGCATGCTGATGGGCGTGAGCCGCTATGCCGCGTCGGAGTTCTCCTTCATCCTGGCAGTGCCAATGATGATGGGTGCAACCGTACTGGATTTGTACAAGAGCATCGGCTTCCTGACGATGGCGGATTTCCCGATGTTCGCGGTGGGCTTTGTCACGGCGTTTATCGTGGCGCTGATTGCGATTAAAGCCTTCCTTCAGCTGATCAAACGCATCTCATTTGTCTCGTTCGCGATCTACCGCTTTATTGTGGCAGCCGCGGTTTACATGGTCTTCATGTAAAGCCCACGCAGCCTGCTAGTCAGGCTGCGTAATCGCCAGACCCTGCGCGACGGCGTCAATCCGTCGTCGCGTCAACTCTTCCCGCACTTCTGCACCTTTAAATCCCGCCTCGACCACCGCTTTGGTCGGCACCGCCTGCGCCAGCGCAAAAGCACGACGCAGATAGTCACCCTGCGGATAAGCCATGCTCTCCAGTCCGGCTCGCCCGCGCGCATCCGCTTCGCTGGTCAGCGCCATCTGCTCAATGCGCTGCGGCTTACGCCAGGCATCGATTCGGTCAAACAGTGCTACCAGCGACGCGGCAGATTGCCGTTCAATGGTGTGCACCACGTCGTGAAATTCGGTCACAATCAGCGCCAGATCGCGAATCGCGTTTGGCACCCGCAGTCGCTGGCACAGCGCCTCGACCAGCGGAACGCCCGCCAGACCATGACCGTGGTGGCTGGGCCACAACTCAGGCGGCGTCAGCGCCTTGCCGACGTCATGGAACAGCGTGGCGAAGCGCACCTCGATCTCACTGGAGAGGGCGGCGGCCATCGCCAGTGTCATCAGCGTATGGACGCCAGTGTCGATCTCCGGGTGCCACTTAATCGGCGCAGGAATACCAAACAGATTATCCAGCTCAGGAAACAGCACCTGCAATGCACCGCAGTCGCGCAGGACCTGAAAATAGACCTGCGGATTACGGGAACTCAGCGCCTTTTCCGTCTCTTTCCACACCCGCTCAGCAGTGAGATTCGACAGCTCGCCGCTTTCGGCCATCTGCTGCATCAGCAGCTGGGTTTCGGGGGCAATACGAAAGTTGAGATGGGCAAAACGCGCCGCAAAGCGCGCAACGCGCAGTACCCGCAGCGGATCTTCACTGAAGGCGTCAGAGACGTGACGCAGCAGGCGCAGGGCAATATCACGCTGGCCATTATAAGGATCGACCAGCTCACCGTTTTCATCCTGCGCAATCGCATTGATGGTCAGATCGCGGCGCTGTAAGTCCTGCTCCAGCGTCACGTCGGGCGCGGACCAGGTGACAAAACCGGTGTAGCCTTTCCCGTTTTTCCGCTCGGTACGTGCCAGCGCATATTCTTCGCGACTGACGGGATGCAGGAAAACGGGAAAATCGCGACCGACCTGGTGATAGCCCTGCTCAAGCATGGCTTCAGGCGTGGAACCTGTCACCACCCAATCTTTGTCTGTAACCGGCAGATTCAGCAGCGCATCACGCACCGCACCGCCAACAAGAAACGTCTTCACGCAAAACTCCAGAGAAAAAGAAATGACCTGCACGCCGGGCGCGTCCCGCGCCTGAAATCAGCGGTGCATCTCATTTTATTGTTGCACAGATTCCCCGGATTGCAGACATGCCAAAAGGGGGATCCTGCGATCCCCTGCTCAAATCCGGCTAAATGGTGTCAGTTCATCCAGCGATCGCTTTTCTTACGGCGCGGCAGCATGTGCGGCAGTAACAGGCCCAGCAGCAGGCCGACGCCCAGCACGCCGCCGCCATACATAAACCACTGCATGATGATGGTGCGCTGCTTATCATCCAGCTGAACGTTAGCGGCGCTGACTTTCTTCTGCGCGACGATCAGCTCATTTTTCAGCTTCTGATTCTCGCCTTTCAGCCCGTTGATAACGCCGTCGCTGCTGGCGACTTTGTTCTGCATCTCAGCCGTGCGCTGGTTCCAGCTGTTGTCGATGTTATCCAGTTTGGCGGTCAGATCTTTCACCTGCTGCTCAAGCTGAGGCACCCGGGTGCGCAGGCTCGGATTAGCACTGAGCTGCGACAGGGGAATCCAGGTGGTACGGCCTTCCGAATCACGGATCTGGCCATAATGCGTGTCATTGTTGGTCTGTAACAGCTGCACCTCTTCCCCGGCGTTCAGCTTACCGAGCAGGCGAAACTGATCGCCCGGTCCGCTGCGAACCCAGGTAGAAAGTTCATCAGAAACATAGCGTTTTTCTTCAGCATGGGCAGGTGCAAGGGTGCTAAGGGCAAGCAAAGTGAGTCCAGCGAGAGTAATTTTTTTCATTCGATTTCGTTTGGCTTAGTCTGACTAAAAATTTACCGGCACAGTCTGGAGAGGCCTCGCATAAATCTGAATGAGAACTATCCTGGTCTCATGAGAGTGCGAAAAGGTCTGCGAAAGAGCAAAGAAAGCAGAGACAGCGCGGCTTCTGTGCATTAATCTTCGCCTGATAACCCCTTGCCCTCCAGGCGACAGCTTGAGTAACCTGCTGATAATCGCCTGAAATATGCAGGAAACACCCTCTTAAGTGCCAGCGGCGTAGTGAATAAAAAATTATGACCATCGAAATCGAACTAAAGTTCATTGCAACTCCACAGGCGGCCGGGAAACTGGCTGAACTGCTCTCCACTCTGCCGCATCAGCATCAGGCTGCTCGCGAGCTGACCAACATCTACTTTGAAACCGACGACAACCAGCTACGACGCTGGGATATGGGATTGCGTATCCGCGGCGTAGACCAGCGTTATGAAATGACGCTGAAAGCGGCGGGGCAGACGCTCGGCGGACTGCATCAGCGTCCGGAATACAACGTTGAGCTCAGCGAACCGGTTCTGGACATTGCACGCCTGCCGGCAGAGATCTGGCCGCAGGGCACCGATGTCGCGGCGTTGCAGCCGCGCTTGCAGCCCCTGTTCACCACCCATTTCCAGCGCGAGATCTGGCTGATCACCACAGGCAACAGTGAAATTGAAGTGGCGTTTGATCAGGGCGAGGTCACGGCAGGTGATCTCAGCGAACCGCTGTGCGAGATCGAGCTGGAGCTGAAACGTGGCGAACGCCAGGATCTGCTGGCCTTCGCACAGCAGCTGGTGGCGCTGGGCGGTCTGCGTATGGGCAGCCTGAGCAAAGCCGCCCGCGGCTATCAGCTGGCGCAGGGTAATCCGCCGCGCCAGATACAGCCTTTCCCGCTGCTGAAAGCGGGCGCCAAAGCCACCGTAGAGCAGGGCATGGTGGCCGCGATGTCGGCAGGACTTCATCACTGGCAATATCATGAAGAAGTCTGGCTGCGCGGCAATGCGGCGGCCCAGGATGCGGTGCGCGAAGCGCTGGATCTGCTGCGTCAGGCGTTCAGCCTGTTTGGTGCGCTGGTGCCGCGTAAAGCCAGCAGTGCGCTGCGTCAGCAGCTGACCACGCTGGAAGAGACGCTGGTGAATGAAGAGCAGGATGCTGCCAATTTCTGCTTATCTTCCCTCTCGGTTGAGACGCAGCTGGCGCTGACACACTGGCTGGCTGAATCTCAGTGGCGTCAGTGGATCGATGCCAAAGGGGAAGCCAAGCTGCAGGGGTCCTATAAACGCTTCAGCGACATTATGCTGAGCCGCGTCAATGCCGATCTGAGAGAAACGTTCATCACGGTAAAACAACCCAACGAGTATCAGGACAAAGCTACCCGTCTGGCGCGTCAATTGCTTACCGTCCACCTGCTGGCGGGATTCTATCCGTCTGAGGCGGTCGTGAGCTGGCTCGACCCGTGGCAACAGCTGCTGTCGGCAATTCATGAAAAACAGACGTCCGGGTTAGCCTGGCTGGCGATGCAGGCGCTGAAACAGCCTCCGTTCTGGCTCACCAGCGGCGCTGGCCGCTAACGGGCATTCCGTCACGCCATCAAGGAGGGAGTTATGTTGTCAGCACTTCCCGCGTTGCTACGCGACCAGGCCGAAGAGGCCGCCCGACAGATTGGGGTTCCGGTGGCTTCGTTAAGCCCGGAGCAGGCTGCCGGACTGGCTTTCAGCGATTTTGTGCTGGAAAACCTGCAACAACATCCCGATTGGTGGCAGGCGATGCTCGACCAGCCGCCGCAGCCTGATGAGTGGCAACACTACTCTGCGTGGCTCAATCAGGCGCTTAGCGGCATCGACAGTGAAGCGAGCCTGATGCGCGAACTGCGGCTGTTTCGTCGCCGTATGCTGGTACGCATCGCCTGGATGCAGTCTCTGCAGCACGCTACAACCGAACAGAGCCTGCAACAGCTCAGCGCATTAGCCGAAGTGCTGATCAGCCGGGCGCGTGACTGGGTTTATCAGGATTGCTGTCGTGATTTTGGTACGCCCTGTAATGCGGACGGCGACGCGCAGCCGATGCTGATTCTGGGCATGGGCAAGCTGGGCGGCGGCGAACTCAATTTTTCTTCTGATATTGACCTGATTTTTGCCTGGCCGGAAAACGGCACAACGCGTGGCGGACGGCGTGAACTCGACAACGCTCAGTTCTTTACCCGCATGGGACAGCGGCTGATTAAAGTGCTGGATCAACCCACCATGGATGGTTTTGTCTATCGGGTGGATATGCGTCTGCGCCCGTTTGGCGACAGCGGCCCGCTGGTGATGAGCTTTGCCGCGCTGGAAGATTATTACCAGGAGCAGGGACGCGACTGGGAGCGTTACGCCATGGTCAAGGCGCGGCTGATGGGCGATGACCACGATCGCTGGAGCCTGGAGCTGCAGCAGATGCTGCGGCCATTCGTTTACCGCCGCTACATCGACTTCAGCGTGATCCAGTCGCTGCGTAACATGAAAGGGATGATTAGCCGCGAAGTGCGGCGACGCGGGCTGAAAAACAATATCAAACTGGGTGCGGGCGGCATCCGTGAAACCGAATTTATCGTGCAGGTATTCCAGCTGATTCGCGGCGGGCGTGAGCGCTCGTTACAGCTGCGCTCACTGCTGCCGACGCTGGAGGCGATCAAAACCCTGGCCCTGCTGCCCGCGGAACAGGTCGATGCGTTGCGTGTTGCCTACCTGTTCCTGCGGCGGCTGGAGAATCTGCTGCAAAGCCTGGGCGACGAGCAGACCCAGACCCTGCCAGAGGATGAACTGCATCGTGCCCGGCTGGCGTGGGCGATGGATTGTGCCGACTGGCCTGCTCTGATGACCCGGCTCGACGGCCAGATGGCGGCGGTGCGCGCTATCTTCGATGAGCTGATTGGCGAAGATACCCCTGAGATTGGCGATCAGCGTGAGCTGGCAGAGTTTCAGGTGCTGTGGCAGGACCAGCTGGAGGATAGCGAACTGGCGCCGTTGGTGCCGCAGCTCAGTGACGAGCAGCGGCTTACGCTGCACCAGACGCTGGAGGCGTTTCGTCAGGATATCAACCGGCGCACCATCGGCCCGCGTGGCCGTCAGGCGCTGGACCAGCTGATGCCGCGTCTGCTGAGCGAAGTCTGCCCACGTGAAGATGCGGCGGTGACGCTCGGCCGCCTGACGCCGCTGCTGCTCGGCGTACTGACCCGCAGCACCTATCTGGAGCTGCTGACCGAATATCACGGTGCGCTGCGCCACTTAATTCGCCTGTGCGCCGCCTCACCGATGGTGGCCAGCCAGCTGGCGCGTCATCCCTTATTGCTGGATGAACTGCTCGATCCCGCCACGCTCTATCAGCCAACCGCCACCGATGCCTATCGCGATGAGCTGCGTCAGTATCTGCTGCGCATCCCTACCGAGGACGAAGAGCAGCAGCTGGAAGCGGTGCGGCAGTTTAAGCAGGCACAGCATCTGCGTATTGCTGCCGCCGACATCGCCGGAACGCTGCCGGTGATGAAAGTCAGCGATCATCTCACCTGGCTGGCAGAAGCGATTATCGAATCTGTGGTGCGCCAGGCGTGGAATATGATGGTGCAGCGTTACGGCCGTCCTTCGCATCTGAGTAATGAACATGAACGCGGTTTTGCCGTGCTGGGCTACGGCAAACTGGGGGGCTGGGAGCTGGGTTACAGTTCTGACCTCGATTTGGTGTTCCTGCATGACTGCCCGGCAGACGCGGTGACAGAAGGGGAGCGCAGCATCGATGGCCGTCAGTTCTATCTGCGCCTCGCCCAGCGCATCATGCATCTTTTCAGTACCCGCACCTCCTCCGGCATTCTCTACGAAGTGGATGCGCGCCTGCGTCCTTCGGGCGCGGCGGGCATGCTGGTCAGTACCTTTGAGGCCTTTGAAGAGTATCAGCGCAGTGAAGCCTGGACCTGGGAGCATCAGGCGCTGGTCCGGGCTCGCGTCGTCTTTGGCGAGGCGGCACTGGGCGAACGTTTCAGCGTAATTCGTCAGGCGATTCTGTCGCTGCCACGTGCCGCCGAAGCGCTGCAAACGGAAGTGCGTGAGATGCGTGAAAAGATGCGCGCTCACCTCAGCAACAAACATAAAGGTCGCTGGGATATCAAAGCCGACGCGGGCGGCATCACCGATATTGAATTCATCGCCCAATATCTTGTCTTACGCTACGCCGCTGAGCAGCCTGAACTGACGCGCTGGTCTGACAATGTGCGCATTTTCGAGCTGATGGCGAAGTACCATAAAATGCCCGCCGATGAAGCACAGGCGCTGACGCAGGCTTATGTGACGCTGCGCGACGCATTGCACCATCGCGCCCTGCAGGAACAGCCCGGCCACGTTGAGCCAGAGGCCTATGCAGCGGAACGGCAGACGGTTCTGAGCAGCTGGCAGCGCTGGCTGATAACGCCTGCGTCTATCCTGACGTGATGCTGATAGCACAAATCGCAACTGTGCTATCATCCGCGCACTATTTTTAATGCAGTCTGGAGTGTCTGGAATGAAAGTGACTCTGCCCGCGTTCGGCCAAGCCTCAGTGCTGGTTGTTGGCGATGTAATGTTGGATCGTTACTGGTATGGCCCAACCAGCCGTATCTCCCCTGAAGCGCCGGTTCCGGTGGTGAAAGTGGACACGGTTGAAGAGCGCCCTGGCGGCGCGGCAAACGTGGCGATGAACATTGCAGCACTCGGTGCCGCGTCGCGCCTGATTGGCCTGACTGGCGAAGATGATGCGGCGCGTGTGTTGAGTAACACGCTGAAAGACGTCAACGTGCATTGTGACTTCGTGGCGGTCAAAAGCCATCCGACCATTACCAAACTGCGCGTGCTTTCCCGTAATCAGCAGCTGATCCGCCTCGATTTTGAAGAGGGCTTTGATCAGGTCGATCCGGAGCCGATTCACCAGAAAATGCGTGAGTCACTGGCCGCCGCGGGTGCGCTGGTGCTGTCCGATTACGCCAAAGGCGCGCTCTCCAGCGTGCAGACCATGATTACTCTGGCGCGCGAAGCGGGCGTACCGGTATTAATCGACCCGAAAGGCACCGATTTTGCGCGCTACCGTGGCGCGACGCTGCTGACGCCGAACCTCTCTGAGTTTGAAGCCGTGGTCGGCAAATGTAAAAACGAAGAGGAGATCGTGGCGCGCGGCACCCAGCTGATCGCCGATTTTGACCTCTCCGCGCTGCTGGTGACCCGTTCAGAAAATGGCATGACGCTGCTGCAGCCGGGCAAAGCGCCTCTGCATCTGCCCACCCAGGCACAGGAAGTCTATGACGTGACCGGTGCGGGCGATACAGTGATTGGCGTGCTGGCGGCGGCGCTGGCGGCTGGCGACTCGCTGGAAGAAGCCTGTTTCCTTGCCAACGCGGCTGCGGGTGTGGTGGTGGGGAAACTGGGTACGTCCACCGTCAGCACCGTTGAGCTGGAAAATGCGATTCATGCCCGCCCGGAACAGGGTTTCGGCATCATGACCGAAGCGCAGTTAAAAGCCGCCGTGGAGATGGCCCGCCGCCGTGGCGAAAAAGTGGTAATGACCAACGGCGTGTTCGACATTCTGCATGCCGGTCATGTCTCCTACCTGGCAAATGCCCGCAAGCTCGGCGATCGACTGATTGTCGCGGTGAACAGCGATGCGTCAACTAAACGTCTGAAAGGCGAAAGCCGTCCGGTGAATCCGCAGGAAAACCGGATGATCGTGCTGGGCGCGCTGGAAGCGGTCGACTGGGTGGTGGTATTTGAAGAGGATACGCCGCAGCGGCTGATTGCGGGCATTCTCCCTGACCTGCTGGTCAAAGGGGGAGATTACAAGCCGGAAGATATCGCGGGCAGCAAAGAAGTGTGGGCAAATGGCGGCGACGTTCAGGTGCTGAACTTCGAAGATGGTATCTCTACTACTAACATTATCAAAACCATCCGCGGCAGCTAAAGCGCGGCGTAAGCGGGAGCCGCGCTCCCGCTTAAGGGCTTATTCTGGCTTGTTGTCCGCAACAGGCTTCACCACGTCCGCAACCGGTGACGGCGAGGCTGCAGGTGAGGTCGCTACGGCGGCTGATGGTGTGGTCGCCGCAGCAGGTGTTACTGGTGCGGTTGCCGTCGGCGGCGTACCGGCTGATGAA
Source organism: Pantoea sp. Fr-CA_6 (assembly GCF_024520895.1). Classification (NCBI taxonomy): domain Bacteria; kingdom Pseudomonadati; phylum Pseudomonadota; class Gammaproteobacteria; order Enterobacterales; family Erwiniaceae; genus Pantoea; species Pantoea sp. Fr-CA_6. The sequence goes on from NZ_JALNPO010000006.1 coordinate 132,843, forward strand.
CCCTGACTTTCCAGCTGCGCCAGACGCTGCTCCAGCGCCGCCAGCTTCTCACGTGTACGCAGTAATACCTGCGTCTGCACATCAAACTCCTCACGGTTGACCAGATCCATCCGGGTCAGCTGCGCCTGAAGAACCTGACGAATTTTCTTTTCGACATCATCACCAAACTCACGAACACCTTTAGGCATCGCTTCGTGAACCTGACGGGCAAGTTGTTCAATTTTTTTCGTGTCGATCATGATGATTTCCTGGTTACGGGGAGCTGTGTCAGCGTGTTTACCAACGTAATAAGTGTTAAGTGTAATGCCAGAAATGAAAAGGATAAACCTCAAATCGGTAACGCAGGAAATGCAAAAGCAATTGCGCTATTGATGATTGCCGCCTCAAACGATCGGCGTTATAGTTAAAGTGCTTATTCTCAGGGCGGGGCGCAATTCCCCACCGGCGGTAAATCAGCTTCGGCTGAAAGCCCGCGAGCGCTTTATCTTGATGAAAAGAGAGGTAAAGGTCAGCAGATCCGGTGTAATTCCGGGGCCGACGGTTACAGTCCGGATGGGAGAGGGTAACGACATCTGTCGGACAATTGTGTCTGCTTCACGTTATTGCCACGTCTTTTTGACGTCACTCCTAAGCACGCCCTGATTCTGGTAACCCATACATTTTAAGGTTTTTATTACCATGAATCAGACGCTACTTTCTGAATTTGGCACGCCTGAACAGCGTGTAGAACGTGCTATCGCCGCCCTGCGTGAGGGACGCGGTGTGATGGTACTCGACGATGAAAATCGCGAAAACGAAGGCGACATGATCTTCGCCGCAGAAACCATGACCGTTGAACAGATGGCACTGACTATCCGTCACGGCAGCGGCATCGTCTGCCTTTGCCTGACCGAAGCGCGTCGCCAGCAGCTCGATCTGCCAATGATGGTGGAAAACAACACCAGCTCTTTCGGCACTGGCTTCACCGTGACCATTGAGGCCGCAGAAGGCGTCACCACGGGCGTCTCCGCGCAGGATCGTATCACCACCATCCGCGCCGCCATTGCCGACAATGCCAGACCCACCGATCTGCATCGCCCTGGTCATGTCTTCCCGCTGCGTGCCAGCGAAGGCGGCGTATTAACCCGTGGCGGGCATACCGAAGCGACTATTGATTTAGTCACCCTGGCCGGCTTTAAGCCCGCAGGTGTGCTGTGCGAACTGACCAACGACGATGGCACCATGGCTCATGCGCCAGAAGCGATTGCGTTCGCCCGTCAGCACAACATGCCGGTGGTGACCATTGAAGATCTGATCGCCTGGCGTCGCGCGCACGAAACACGCCACGCCAGCTAATCTGGCTGCTGCGATAAACAGGCCCCTCCCGGGCCTGTTTATCGTCCTGACACCCGGAATGGCGCGGCCTGACCGCTGACTTCTCCTCTCTCCTTCATGCCGAAAACCCTGTTAAACCTGCCACGTTAGATTTCATTCAAATTTCCTGATGATCACCATCATGGTTATCCGCGTGATAAAGCAGCGGATGCGCGTATCGTAATGGCTATCAAATACTCGATCCCGGGGATCACGAATGAGCCAGTTACGAATGCCAGCGCTGTTTTTGGGTCACGGCAGCCCGATGAATGCCCTTGAAGAGAATCGCTATACCGCCGCGTGGCGTCACCTGGGCGATACTCTGCCACGTCCACGCGCGATTATTGCGGTTTCGGCGCACTGGTATACGCGCGGCACCGCCGTGACGGCAATGGCACAGCCTGAGACCATTCATGATTTTGGGGGCTTTCCGCAGGCGCTGTTTGATACGCGCTATCCGGCACCGGGATCGCCTGAACTGGCGCAGCAGCTGGTGGAGCAGTTAGCGCCCGTTGCGGTGACGCTGGATCACGAGTGGGGACTGGATCATGGTTCCTGGGGTGTGCTGATCAAGATGTATCCGGAGGCCGATATTCCGGTGGTCCAGCTAAGCATTGATGGCACCAAACCTGCGGCATGGCACTTTGAGATGGGTCAGAAACTGGCTGCACTGCGCGATCAGGGTGTGATGATTGTCGCCAGCGGCAACGTGGTACATAACCTGCGTAAAGTGCGCTGGGATGGCAACAGCGAAGTTTATCCATGGGCCAGCAGTTTTGAACAGTTTGTCCGCGATAACCTGGCGGTGCAGAGCGATGCTGCTTCTCATCCGCTGGTTAACTTTATGGATCATCCTGGTGCGGCGCTTTCTAATCCAACACCTGAGCACTATCTGCCGCTGCTCTATGTACTTGGCGCACGTCAGCCGGATGACGCCATCAGCATTCCGGTTGATGGCATGGATATGGGTGCGATCAGCATGTTGTCGGTTCAGGTAGGTTAGGGAAGCCAGAAGAAAACAGGCCAGAAGCTGGCCTGTTATTATCGCGGTGCATTAACCGATAAAAGCGTGCGGATAGAAACGGGAAAGATCCTGCGTGATCAGGTCGCGATCTTCCCGCAGGCCGATACCGGCCGGTTGATCGTCAATCAGCCAGCTGCCGATCAGCGTATAGCTGTCGCCAAACTTAGGCAGCGGATGGAACTGCTGGACGATCATTCCCTCTTCGCCATACGGCCCATCGACGCGGGCGATCTCCTGACCATTTTCCACGATGCGAATGTTGGCACCTTCACGTGAAAACAGCGGCTTCACCACATATTTGTCCATGTGCGGCACGTCATCTTCCGCGAACCAGGCGGGCAGCAGATTAGGGTGATTCGGGAACATCTCCCACAGCAGCGGCAGCAAGGCTTTATTCGAGATAATGCTTTTCCAGGCCGGTTCCAGCCAGCGCACGCCAGCATCGCCCAGCTTGGTGGAGAACATCTCACGCAGCATGAATTCCCACGGATAGAGCTTGAACAGGTTGCTAATCACCTGATCCTGGGCGTCGGTAAATTCCCCTTTTTCGCCCAGTCCAATTTCATCCATGTAGAGAAACTCACTCGGCAATCCCGCTTCGGTGGCGCAATCCTGAAGATATTGCACGGTGCCGCGATCTTCGTCAGTATCACGGCAGCAGGCGAAGTGCAGCCAGTTGAAGCCGTGCTGCTGATGTAACGCGGCGAAGCGTTCAATCAGCTTTTCCTGCAGGCTATTAAACTGATCGCTGCCTGCGGGGAGCTGACCGGCGTTAAGCTGGTCCTCCAGCCACAGCCACTGGAAAAATGCCGCTTCATACAGCGAGGTCGGCGTATCGGCATTGTTCTCCAGCAGCTTTACATCGCCTTTGCCATCCCAGGCGAGATCCAGACGAGAGTAAAGCGAAGGCTGACGCTGATGCCATGAATCGCGCACGAAGTCCCAGGTGTGTTTAGGAATGCGGAATTTAGCCAGCAGCGCTTCGCTGTTAACCACTTTTTCCACCACCTGCAGGCACATTTGATGTAATTCAGCGGTCACATCTTCCAGATGCTCGATTTGCGCCAGCGTGAACTGATAATAAGCATCTTCACACCAGTAGGGTTCACCATGCATGGTGTGAAAACGAAAACCGAACTCGGTGGCTTTTTCGCGCCAGCCTGGGCGCTCTGAAATGGCAATGCGTTCCATCGGGGCGTTAGCCTCCCATTGAGCGGCTGGAAGTGCCGCTGGCGCTGCTACGCTGCATGCTGTTCTGCTTCGCGACGGTTTCACCAAAGCCACCACGGGTAATGGTGGAGGTGGTAGCCGGTTTTGGTGCCAGCGCCGTTTTCGGCACGGTCATGCTTTTGCCGGATGTTGCTGCACCATAATTACGGCCTGATGCATCAACAAACTGACCATTGGCCGGGCTGCGGGCATTTTTCGGTGAGAAGAGCGGTTGCTGTGCAAAGCCCGAACCACCGCCCATCATGCGACCCATCATGTAACCTGCCATCAGTGGCATCCAGAAGCTGCCGCCACTCTGCTGCGATTCGGCATTAGTGGTGCCCACGCCCGCCTGAGCCGGTGTCTGCTGACACTGGTTTTCACCAAATTCAGCGACACAATCTTCACGCGTGGCATATTTAGGCGCGGTGCGTTCCGCCTCTTTTTTGGCTTCATTGAATGCGGTAGTACATTGCGCACTCTGGCCCGGATTGGCTTTTGAACAGTCATCGGCATTCTGGTACATCGAAACTGTTTCGTCGTTCTGTTCACAACCAGCCAGCATAAATACCGCCGAAACGGCGATAGCAACGGGCGTTAAATGGCGTGCCTGCCAGCTTTTGCGAAAAGCGGCATAGCGAATAGATTTTGTGCGTTTCATTATGATTATCCTGTGCCCAAAGGTAGCGCATAGAATAGGGGATGGGGGGGTAAAATTGAAGCTGGAGGCCTGATACAACAGGGATCTTTACTTAGTTATACGTTCAACAGAGAGACGGGCCGCAAAGCAGCCCGTCCGCTCATTAATTACCGAAAGGATTACCGCTGCTGTGGCGAGCCGCAGGACGCGCTGCCTCAGAAGAGCCGGTTGCCGCCGGACCGCTATCCACGCGCGCGGTCTGCTGTGCATTTTCCGGTGCTACCGTTTCCGGTGAGGTCGGGATCTCTTTACCCAGCTGGCTGTTCAGTTTCTGCAGGCTCTGCTCATTGAGCGTACCCAGCGCATAGCTGATATTCAGCTGGTTAATCAGATAGCTATAGCGCGCATCAGAGAGCTGCTGCTTAGCGTTGTAGAGCACGGTGGTTGCATCCAGCACATCAACGATAGTACGCGTACCAACCTGATAGCCCGCTTCTGACGCATCCAGAGAGCTTTGCGCAGAGACCACGGCCTGTTTATAAGCGTTGATGCTGCTGATAGAAGCATTCACGTTGTTAAACGATGAGCGGACTGTCTGAACCGCAGAGCGGTGCGCGCTTTCCAGCGATTCACTGGCGCTGACGAAGCTGTACTGTGCCTGTTTCACCTGAGAGGTGACGCTGCCGCCGCTATAGAGTGGCAGTGAGAAGCTCAGACCCACCTGGTTAGAACCGGTAATGGAGTCAGTAGACCCCTGGCTCTGGTTCGCACGGCTGCCGCCATATTTGCTGTTCGACATGCCGGTAGAGGCCGTCAGACCCAGCGTCGGCATGTGACCAGCTTCAGCGGAGCGGATCTGCTCACGGGCTAAATCCTGGTTCAGACGCGCAGAGAGCAGCGACAGATTACGGCTTTCCGCCTGCTTAAGCAGCGCGCTGACCGGTTCGGGCTTATCGGTTCTGAAGCGATCAATGCTCAGCGACGCCAGCGACATGTAGTCCATGCCGGTGATCTGACGCAGCGTTTCCACGTTGTTATCGAGGTTATTACGCGCGGTCACTTCGTTAGCCAGCACGCTGTCATATTGCGCACGGGCGTTCTGTACGTCAGTAATGGCAACCAGGCCAACGTTAAAGCGCTGGGTGGTTTGATCCAGCTCGCGATAGATCGACTGTTTCTGCGCTTCGGTGTAAGAAAGGGTATCAATCGCTTTCAGCACGTTGAAGTAGGCGGTCGCGGTGTTCAGAATCAGATCCTGCTGCGCCACCTGATAGGTCACATCCTGGATACCGGCAGCTTTTTCCTGCAGGGTCAGTGCGCGCCATTTCGACATGTCGAAAATAGTCTGGGTTAATTGCAGCGAGCCGCTGGTCGTGTTGGAATGGAGACCGCTACTGTCGCGATAGCCGTTGTTATAGGTGTAGTCTGCACCCAGGCCGAGCTGGGGTAATAATGGGCTACGCGCTTCGTTGATTTTCTCAAAGGCAGAATCGCGATCGGCAGCGGCGCTGCGCAGATCCGGGTTGCTCAGACGTGCTTGTTGATAAACCTGAAGCAGGTCTTCGGCCTGGCTGGCGAAGCTGAAACCGCCCAGGCTCAGCCCAATAAAAAATGGGAGCAGTTTTTTCATTTGCATTCCTTTTGTTGCAGCAAATTGCAGTGGGTGCGCTGCCGGGTAAGCCAAAAAATTATCGCCGATTCTAGCAGAGGGCAACTGTGAGATAAGTTGGCTGAACGTGCCTTCTCCCCCTAATTTACGTAAATAATTCAGAAAGAACCACTTACATGGAGCACGGTTACAGGCTTTTTTCGCTCCACCTCAATCTGCATAAGGAACCCGATGATGCCGGAAGAAAAAAAATCCCCTGTGACTTTCACAAAAAACGATGTAGAAATTATTGCACGCGAAACCGTCTATGATGGTTTTTTTTCCGTCGTACGTTATCGCTTCCGCCACCGCCAGTTTAACGGCGAAATGAGTGGGGAAGTACAGCGCGAAGTTTTTGAGCGCGGACATGCCGCCGTGCTGCTACCTTATGATCCCTTACGCGATGAAGTGGTGCTGATTGAACAGATCCGCATCCCGGCTTATGACAGCAGTGCTTCGCCCTGGCTGCTGGAGATGGTCGCCGGCATTATTGAGCCCGGTGAATCTGTCGAGCAGGTCGTGCGCCGTGAAGCCGTTGAAGAAGCAGGATTAGAGGTCGGCCGGATTAAGCCCATGCTTAACTATCTGGCCAGCCCTGGCGGCACCAGCGAACGTCTGTCGGTGCTGATTGGGGAAGTGGATGCCAGCCAGGCAGAGGGATGCCATGGTCTGGAGGAAGAGAATGAGGATATTCTTGTCCATTTGGTGAGCCGCGAACAGGCTTACCGCTGGGTGGAAGAGGGGATAATTGACAATGCGGCGTCTGTCATCGCCCTGCAATGGCTGGCGTTGCACCATGAGAAACTACGCGAAGAGTGGATACAAAAATGAAACAGCGCTATACCCCTGACTTTCCCGAAATGATGCGGCTCTGCGAAACCAATTTCGCCCAGTTACGCCGCCTGCTGCCGCGTAACGATGAGGCGGGAGAATCGGTGATCTATCAGGTGAGTGGCGCCCGTTATCAGCTGACGATCCAGGAGTCCACACGCTACACCACGCTGGTGGAGATCCGCCAGGTCGCGCCTGCCGTGAGTTACTGGAGTCTGCCCTCGATGTCGGTAAGGCTCTATCACGATGCGATGGTCGCCGAAGTGTGTTCAACTCAACAGATCTATCGTTTCAAAGCGCGCTATGATTATCCTAATAAAAAATTGCATCAGCGCGATGAAAAACATCAGATAAACCAGTTTCTCGCAGACTGGCTGCGCTACTGCCTGGCACATGGTGCGATGGCAGTTCCGGTCTGCTGATGCGTATAATGCAGTAAATGGCGTGGAGACGAAGGAAACGCTTTGGATAGCCTGCTAACTCTTCCTGCAGCGAACGGTTCCGAAATCAGGATTTTGCAAATCACGGATACCCACCTGTTCGCGGGAAAACATGAATCGCTGCTTGGGGTGAACACCTGGTCGAGCTATAAAGCGGTGCTGGATGCGATTATTGCGCAACATCGCGACTACGACCTGATTATCGCCACCGGCGATCTCGCCCAGGATCACTCTATCGAAGCCTATCAGCATTTTGCTGAGGGCATCTCACGTTTGCCGCGGCCCTGCGTCTGGCTGCCCGGTAATCACGATTTTCAGCCCGCGATGTTCGACACGCTGGCAGCCGCTCATATCAATGCCCACAAGCAGGTGCTGGTGGGTGAGCAGTGGCAGATTGTGTTGCTGGACAGCCAGGTCTCGGGTGTGCCGCACGGGATGCTGAGCGATTATCAGCTGGAGTGGCTCGATAACGCGCTGGCCCGCTATCCGCAACGTCATACGCTGGTCCTGCTGCACCACCATCCGCTGGCCTCTGGCTGTACCTGGCTCGATCAGCACAGCCTGCGCAACTCACATCAGCTTGATGCGGTGTTACAGCATTACCCGTTAGCCCGGACGCTGGTCTGTGGTCATATTCACCAGGAGCTGGATGTTGAGTGGCACGGTCGTCGTGTGCTGGCCACCCCTTCAACCTGCGTTCAGTTCAAACCGCACTGCACCAGCTTTACGATCGATACCGTGGCACCAGGCTGGCGCTGGTTCACGCTGTATCCGGATGGCGGCCTTGAGACCGAGGTTAACCGGCTCGACACCGACGCTTTTCGTCCCGATTTAGACTCAGAAGGATACTGACGCGTGGCGGCATTACTCTATCTGCACGGTTTTAACAGCTCGCCGCAGTCGGCTAAGGCGACGCAGTTCCGGCAATGGTTAGAGGCGCAGCATCCGGAGATCGAAATGATCGTGCCCCAGCTGCCGACGTTTCCGGCCGATGCCGCCGCAATGCTGGAAGATCTGGTACTGAGCCGCAGCGGCGAAACGCTGGGGCTGGTGGGCTCGTCGCTGGGCGGTTATTACGCCACCTGGCTGTCGCAATGCTTTATGCTGCCTGCTGTGGTCGTCAATCCCGCGGTGCGGCCTTTTGAGCTGCTGGCGGATTTCCTGGGCGAAAATCAGAATCCCTACACCGGCCAGCAATATGTGTTAGAGTCACGCCACATTTACGATCTGAAAGTAATGCAGATTGAACCGCTGGAAGCGCCCGATTTACTCTGGCTGCTGCAACAGACCGGCGATGAAGTTCTCGATTACCGTCAGGCGCTCGACTATTACAGCGCGTGCCGTCACACGGTAGAAGAGGGCGGAAATCATGCATTTACTGGATTCGAGCGCCATTTCCCGCAGATTCTGGACTTTCTCGGTCTGAATCATCCCTGAGTAATGCGGAAATCGCACCCCATTTCACCCTTCTAATCAGACATTTACGATGAGTCAATCTAACTATAACGCGGATGCCATTGAGGTCCTGACTGGCCTTGAGCCTGTTCGCCGTCGCCCGGGGATGTACACCGATACGACGCGGCCCAACCATTTGGGTCAGGAAGTGATTGATAACAGCGTCGATGAGGCGCTGGGCGGCCACGCGAAGCGGGTTGAAGTGATTCTGCACGCTGACCAGTCGCTTGAAGTTATTGATGATGGTCGCGGCATGCCGGTGGATATTCACCCGGAAGAGGGCGTGCCTGCCGTCGAGCTGATCCTGTGTCGTCTGCACGCGGGCGGCAAGTTCTCCAATAAAAACTATCAGTTCTCGGGCGGCCTGCACGGCGTTGGCATCTCGGTGGTGAACGCCCTGTCAAAACGCGTCGAAGTCACGGTGCGCCGTAATGGTGAAATCTATGACATGGCGTTTGAGAATGGCGACAAAGTCCAGGATCTCACGGTCACCGGCACGGTGGCTAAACGCAACACCGGCACGCGCGTCCATTTCTGGCCCGATGAAAGCTTTTTCGACAGCCCACGTTTTTCGGTGTCACGCTTATCACATCTGCTGAAAGCCAAAGCGGTGCTCTGTCCTGGCGTTGAGATTGTCTTTAAAGACAAGCTGAACAATACCGAACAGACCTGGTGCTACGAAGATGGCCTGACGGACTACCTGTGCGAAGCGGTGAATGGCTTACCGACGCTGCCGGAAAAACCGTTTGTCGGCAGCTTTGCTGGCGATGTGGAAGCGGTTGACTGGGCGCTGTTGTGGCTGCCGGAAGGCGGCGAGCTGTTAACTGAAAGCTACGTTAACCTGATCCCGACCATGCAGGGCGGGACTCACGTCAACGGCCTGCGTCAGGGGCTGCTGGATGCGATGCGCGAGTTCTGCGAATACCGCAACATTCTGCCGCGTGGCGTGAAGCTCTCCGCTGAAGATATCTGGGATCGCTGCGCCTATGTGCTGTCGGTGAAGATGCAGGATCCGCAGTTCGCCGGGCAGACCAAAGAGCGCCTCTCTTCACGTCAGTGCGCAGCCTTTGTGTCTGGCGTGGTAAAAGATGCCTTCAGCCTGTGGCTGAACCAGAATATCCAGATCGCAGAGCAACTGGCTGAGCTGGCGATCTCCAGCGCCCAGCGACGTATGCGGGCAGCCAAAAAAGTGGTGCGTAAAAAGCTCACCAGCGGTCCGGCTCTGCCGGGCAAACTGGCGGACTGCACCGCGCAGGATCTGAATAAAACAGAACTGTTCCTGGTCGAAGGGGACTCGGCAGGCGGCTCGGCCAAGCAGGCGCGCGATCGTGAATATCAGGCGATCATGCCGCTTAAGGGCAAGATCCTTAACACCTGGGAAGTCTCTTCCGATGAGGTGCTGGCGTCGCAGGAAGTGCATGATATTTCCGTGGCGATCGGCATCGATCCCGACAGCGAAGATCTTTCACAGCTGCGCTACGGCAAGATCTGTATTCTGGCGGATGCGGACTCGGATGGTCTGCACATCGCCACGCTGCTGTGTGCCCTGTTCGTGAAACATTTCCGTTCACTGGTCAGAAACGGACACGTCTACGTTGCCATGCCGCCGCTCTACCGTATCGATCTCGGAAAAGAGGTCTACTACGCGCTGGATGAAGATGAGAAAGAGGGCGTGCTGGAGCAGCTGAAACGCAAAAAGGGCAAACCTAACGTTCAGCGCTTTAAAGGGCTGGGTGAGATGAACCCTTTGCAGCTGCGTGAAACGACGCTGGATCCGAATACTCGCCGTCTGGTACAGCTGACCATCAGTGAAGAGGATATCGACCAGACGCTGCGCATGATGGATATGCTGCTGGCGAAGAAACGCTCCGAAGACCGGCGTAACTGGTTGCAGGAAAAAGGCGACAAGGCCGATATCGAAGTGTAAAAGAACAGGACGCGAAAGCGTCCTGTTCTCTTTGTGCTTCAGCCAGCACATCCCCGGAGAACCCGGCAGATTCAGAGCAGAGACAGTAATCCTTGTGAAAATTACCCTGGAAGAGTTACGCGCCTGGGTGGCGGTGGTGGACAGCGGTTCCATTACCGCGGCGGCATCCCAGCTGGCGCAGACCAGTTCGGGCATCAGCCGGGCGTTGTCCCGGCTGGAGAGTAAGCTGCAGACCACCCTGCTGCATCGCACCACCCGACGGCTGGCGCTGACCGAAGAGGGACAGGTTTTTCTGGAGCATGCGCGACAGATCCTGGCCTCGGTTGAGCAGGCCGAAGAGCAGATAGCCCTGCGGCGCGAGATGCCGTCAGGGCGGCTGCGGGTAAACGCCGCCACCCCTTTTATGCTGCATGTGATTGTGCCGCTGGTGGACGATTTCCGCGCCCACTATCCCCTGATCCAGCTTGAACTGAATACCGACGATATCCTGATCGATCTGCTGGAGCAGCAAACGGACATTGCCATTCGCATCGGCGAACTGCGCGACTCTACGCTGCGCGCCCGGATGCTTGGCAGCAGTGCGATCCGGCTGATGGCCAGTCCGGCCTATCTGGCGAAAGCGGGCACCCCGCAGAGCGTTGCCGATCTCGCGCAGCATCAAATCATCGGCTTCAGCCATCTTGAGGCGCACAACGTCTGGCCGATCTGGCAGCCTGATGGCGATTTCATGCGCATTAAGCCCACAATCTCTGCCTCCAGCGGCGAAACCATCCGGCAGCTGGCGCTGGCAGGACAGGGGATCGCACGCCTCTCCGACTTTGTCAGCCGGGAAGATTGCGCGGCAGGCCGGCTGGTGCCGGTTCTCCCCGCTGAAACCCGCGAGCTGCGGTTGCCGGTGCATGCGGTCTATTACCGTAACACCACGCTCTCTTCGCGCATCGGCTGCTTTCTGGATTTTCTCCGCACCGAGATTGATCGGCGTCAGCTGCTGTGATCTCTCCTGGCATAATAAAAAACCCCTGTCATAGGGCAGGGGTTTGGAGATGCTGGCAAGTCTGGCCGGATTCGCTTTGAGATTGTGCTTGCACAGGGAACACGGTCAGATCGGAAAGACGCTCAAGCCAGTCCCTGGTCGCTCTACCCGCGCCATCCCTGGCGCGGGACGCTTTCCTCTTGTGACCGTGTTCCCTTCGCGTTGAGCTAATTCATTGCTGCCAGAGGCACTCAGGTTTGAGGTTGTCAGCAGCCTGATCCCGTTTACCGAAAAGGGGTTAAGCCTTCAGCACGAATCAGGCGCTGGGTTCCAGCACCAGAATCTTCACATCCACCACATCATCTTTAATGATGGCGCGATGCGCATCCATGTGCGGCATCTGCTGATGCTGCTCCAGATGACGCAGCGTTTCCCACTGTTCCAGCATAAAAATGGAGTCCGGCGAGTTCTGTTTCCACGGCACCTGCGCCTGATGGTCCAGCAGCGCGTCATACTGATGGCAGCCTTCTTCTTCTAAAACCAGCGGGATCAGTTTTTTCACCGCATCCAGCACGGCCTGACGACGACCGGGTTTGACACAAATTTCAGCAACGACTGTTAACATTCGCGAACTCCTCTTTCGTGGGAAAATAGGGGGTATCCCCCAGCCATCTTACGCAAAAACGCGACTAAGATGGGTCCGATAAGCGGCAATATCGCGTGGCACGTCCGGCGCTTTAATCACATCGTTGCAGATAAAGGTCGGCAGCGCTTCCATGCCCAGGAACTGGTTGGCTTTGTGGAAGTGCAGATAAAGACCGTCAACGCCGACACCTTCAAAGAACTGCTCCGGGTCGGTAAAGGCCTGCAGCGGCGCATTCCATGTCAGCGACAGCATATATTTTTTGCCCTGCAGCAGACCGCCGGAACCATATTTCTTCGCCGCATCAGAACGGGTACGGCCATCGCTGGCGTAGAGCGAGCCGTGGCCTTCGGTAAAGACTTCATCGATATAACGCTTCACAGTCCACGGCTCGCCCATCCACCAGCCTGGCATCTGATAAATCACCACATCGCTATCGACATATTTCTGCACTTCATCGGCGACCACGTAGTCGCTGTCAGCCAGGGTTACAGACACCTCATGCCCCATGTCACGCAACTGGCTGGCCGCAACGTCGGTCAGCGTGTGGTTCAGTTCGCCTTTAGAGTGGGCAAAGGTTTTGCCGCCATCGATAATTAAAATCTTGCTCATGAATTGTTTGCCTCATTTCCTGAATATGGCGCTTAGCTTACGCGCGCTAGGGTCGCAGAAAAATGGGAGGTTGATCACAACACTTTTGCTGTGGAAGCAACAATGCGCCGGTTTATGGCACCATCGGCAGGCAAACTCACCATGAAAACAATTAAAGAAAAACGCAAAATGAAAAAAATAGTCTTCGCTTTGCTGCTGGCCAGCAATGCTGTCCAGGCACAATCTCATCTCGACACCATCCTCAGTTCTAAAACGCTTAAGGTCTGCACCACCGGTGATTACAAGCCTTACAGCTACCTGCGACCCGATGGTCAGTATGAAGGGCTGGATATCAGCATGGCGAACGCGCTGGCTACCTCGCTCGGCGCGAAAGTGGAGTGGGTGCCAACCAGCTGGAAAAACCTGATGCCCGATTTTCTGGCAAAGCAGTGTGATATCGCCGTCGGCGGCGTCTCCGTCACGCTGAAACGCCAGCAGACCGCCTGGTTCGCCCGGCCGCTGGATGTGGATGGCAAAATCCCACTGGTGCGCTGCAGCGATAAAGATCGCTTCCAGACCATCGAACAGCTTAACCGGCCTGACGTGCGACTGATTGAACCGGCAGGCGGCACCAACGAAGCCTTTGTGCACAGCCATCTGCCAAAGGCCTCACTGACGCTGTTCCACGATAACGTCACCATCTTCCGGCAACTGGTGGACAACAAGGCGGATGTGATGATCACCGATGCCTCTGAAGCGCGTTTTCAGCAGCAACATTACCCGACACTCTGCGCGATCAATCCCGACAAACCGCTGCAGTATGGCGAGAAGGCTTACATGATTCCGCGTGACGATATCAGCTGGAAGCTCTATGTCGATCAGTGGCTGCATCTCAGCACCGCCACCGGCGAATATCGTGACATTGCCCGCCAGTGGATGGGGGCAAAGCCCTGATCCACTTCCACAGAGAGGTCAGACACTTGCCGGTCTGAATCCGGCGTGCCTCCGGCACATAAAATCGTGCGGCGGGACGCCTGCTCTCCCGCGCTTCCCCTGTGACTAACACCAGCGAATAAGGTACTATCCTCGCCAAACCACCGCCGGGTGTCCCGCCGTTGTGGGCCACGATGTGAGGATGAGAAATTAATGAGTGAACTGACTCAGGATGGTGCAGAGCGTCTTGCCCTGCACACATTCACCGAGAATGCGTACTTAAACTATTCGATGTACGTCATCATGGACCGCGCCCTGCCTTACATTGGCGACGGATTAAAGCCGGTTCAGCGACGTATCGTCTACGCCATGTCCGAACTGGGACTGAGCGCCAGCGCAAAATTCAAAAAATCGGCGCGTACCGTAGGTGACGTGCTGGGTAAATACCATCCGCACGGCGACAGCGCCTGCTATGAAGCGATGGTGCTGATGGCGCAGCCGTTCTCCTACCGTTATCCGCTGGTCGATGGCCAGGGTAACTGGGGTGCACCGGATGATCCCAAGTCGTTCGCGGCGATGCGTTACACCGAATCCCGCCTGTCAAAATATGCCGAGCTGCTGCTGGGTGAGCTGGGTCAGGGGACGGTCGATTATCAGCCGAACTTTGATGGCACGCTGCAGGAGCCGAAGATGTTACCGGCGCGCCTGCCCAATATTCTGCTGAACGGCACCACCGGGATTGCCGTGGGTATGGCGACCGATATTCCGCCGCATAACCTGCGCGAAGTGGCTCAGGCCGCCATCGCGCTGATCGACTCGCCGAAAACCACGCTGGAACAGCTGCTGGATATTGTCCAGGGGCCTGATTATCCTACAGAGGCGGAGATCATCACGCCGCGTGACGAGATCCGCAAAATCTATCAGACCGGTCGCGGCTCAATTCGCCAGCGTGCAGTCTGGAAGAAGGAAGAGGGCGAGGCGGTGATTACCGCGCTGCCGCATCAGGTGTCGGGCGCGCGCGTGCTGGAGCAGATTGCGAACCAGATGCGCAATAAAAAGCTGCCGATGGTGGAGGATCTGCGTGATGAATCGGATCACGAAAACCCGACCCGCCTGGTGATCGTTCCGCGCTCCAACCGCGTCGATCTCGATCAGGTGATGAACCATCTGTTCGCCACCACCGATCTGGAAAAGAGCTACCGCGTTAACCTCAACATGATCGGGCTGGATAACCGCCCGGCGGTGAAAAATCTGCATGAGATCCTGACCGAATGGCTGGTGTTCCGCCGCGATACGGTCAAACGTCGTCTGAATCACCGCCTGGATCGCGTGCTGCGCCGCCTGCATATCCTGGAAGGTTTGCTGGTTGCGTTCCTGAACATCGATGAAGTGATCGAGATCATCCGTACTGAGGATGAGCCTAAGCCGGTCCTGATGTCACGCTTTGGCATCAGCGAAACCCAGGCCGAATCGATCCTCGAACTGAAGTTGCGCCACCTGGCAAAACTGGAAGAGATGAAGATCCGTGGCGAGCAGGCGGAGCTGGAAAAAGAGCGCGATCAGCTGCAGGCCACGCTGGCCTCTGAACGCAAGATGAATACCCTGCTGAAAAAAGAGTTACAGGCTGACAGCGCCAGTTACGGCGACGATCGTCGTTCGCCGCTGCGTGAGCGTGAAGAAGCCAAAGCCCTGAGCGAAACCGAGCTGGTGCCGTCTGAACCGGTGACCATTGTGCTGTCGCAGATGGGCTGGGTGCGTAGCGCCAAAGGCCACGATATCGATCCAGCCGGACTCAGCTACAAAGCCGGCGACAGCTATCTGGCTGCGGCACGCGGCAAGAGCAATCAGCCGGTGGCTTTTATCGACTCCACCGGCCGCAGCTACACCCTGGATCCGACGTCGCTGCCTTCCGCGCGCGGGCAGGGCGAGCCGCTGACCGGCAAGCTGACGCCACCGCCGGGTGCGGTAGTTGAACAGGTGCTGATGGAGCCGGATGATCAGCGCCTGCTGATGGCCTCTGATGCGGGTTACGGCTTTATCTGTACCTTCAGCGATCTGGTGTCGCGCAACCGCGCCGGTAAAGCGCTGCTGACGCTGCCGGAAAACGCTCGCGTGATGACGCCGATGGCCGTCCATCATGAAGATGACATGCTGCTGGCGATCACCCAGGCGGGACGGATGCTGATGTTCCCGGTCGGGGAGCTGCCGCAGATGTCGAAAGGCAAGGGCAACAAAATCATCTCGATTCCATCCGCGGAAGCGGCCGCCGGTCAGGACAAACTGGCCTGGCTGATGATTTTGCCGCCGGGCAGCGCTATCACGCTGCACGTGGGCAAGCGTAAAATGCTGCTGCGCAGTGAAGAGCTACAAAAATTCCGCGCCGATCGCGGACGTCGCGGCACGCTGTTACCGCGCGGCCTGCAAAAAATTGATCGTGTTGAACTGGATGCGCCTGCGCGTCCGGCGAGCCCGGATAGCGAAGCGTAAACTACCCGGCTGACACCGCGTCAGCCGTGGCTCAATGAGGGAACTATGTTACTGATTCTGCGTGCCATTATTGTGGTCATCTATTCGATCTTAGTCTGTATATCTGGCTGTATCTGGTGTCTGTTTTCACCGCGCAATCCGCGTCATGTCGCCACATTTGGCCATCTGTTCGGCAAACTGTCGACGGTGTTTGGCCTTAAAGTAGAACTGCGCAGACCGGAAGGTGCTGAGAATTATGGTAATGCGATCTACATCGCGAACCATCAGAACAACTACGACATGGTCACCGCGGCTAAAATGGTGCAGCCCTGTACGGTGACGGTGGGCAAGAAGAGCCTGTTGTGGGTGCCATTTTTTGGCCTGCTCTACTGGCTGACCGGTAACCTGTTGATCGATCGCGATGACCGTGCAAAAGCACGCGGCACGATCGGTCAGCTGGTAGATGAGTTTAACAGTAAGCGCATCTCTATCTGGATGTTCCCGGAAGGGACGCGCAGCCGTGGCCGTGGCCTGCTACCGTTTAAAACCGGTGCCTTTCACGCCGCTGTGGCGGCGGGTGTGCCGATCATTCCGATTGTGGTCTCCAATACGCATGGCAAGATCAACCTCAATCGCTGGAAAAACGGGCTGGTGATCGTTGAGATGCTGCCCCCGATTGATGTAAAGGCTTTCGAGTCGTCGTCGGTGCGTAAGCTGGCGACCCACTGTCGCGAACTGATGGCGGCAAAGCTGGAAGAGCTGAACGCCGAAGTCGCAGAACGCGAAAAAAACGGAAATATCTGACCGGCGAACCATTCGCCGAACTATCCTGCAGGGATGCCGCACGGCGGGGCACGTCCGCCCACCGTGAACGCAGCACAGCAAAAACAGATCAATAAAAACAGGGTCGGCGCTTAGCGCCACGCGTAAAGGGTCAGAAGTTTTATGTCTTTCAGCAGACGTCAGTTCATCCAGCTTTCTGCCGGAGCGGCGCTTAGCGCCAGTGTACTACCTCATGCGGCGCGTGCCGCTTCTTCAGCTAATGGCGACACGCCACTTCCGGTTCCGCCGTTGCTGGAATCCCGTCGCGGCCAGCCGCTGTTCCTGACAATGCAGCGCAGCCACTGGTCTTTTAATGGCGACAACAACAAAGTGCCGGTGTGGGGCATTAATGGCCTCTATCTTGGCCCGACCGTCCGGGTTTACAGCGGCGATGACGTTAAGCTGATCTACAGCAATCGTCTGAACGAGCCGGTCTCCATGACTATCAGCGGCCTGCAGTTGCCGGGTGCGCTGATGGGTGGCGCGCCGCGTATGATGTCAGCCGGTGTCGACTGGTCGCCGGTGCTGCCGATTCGTCAGGCGGCCTCAACCTGCTGGTATCACGCCAACACGCCGAACCGCATGGCTCCGCACATCTATAACGGACTGGCCGGGATGTGGCTGGTGGAAGATGATATTGGCAGGCAGCTGCCGTTGCCGAAGCATTACGGCGTCGATGACTTCCCGATTATCATTCAGGACAAGCGGCTCGATAACTTTGCCACGCCGGTCTATGACCCGCCGCAGGATGGTGGTTTCCTGGGCGACACGCTGCTGGTGAATGGCGTACGCAATCCGTTTGTGGAGGTATCACGCGGCTGGGTGCGTCTGCGTCTGCTGAACGCGTCGAATGCGCGCCGTTATGAGATGGTGCTCAGCGACAATCGCCCGTTTATGGTCATCGCCAGCGATCAGGGCTATCTGCCTGCGCCGGTGGCGGTGCAGCGCCTGTCACTGGCGCCAGGCGAACGCCGCGAAGTGCTGGTGGATATGTCGCAGGGCGATGAAGTGTCGATTACCGCAGGTACGGCGGCGGGCATTATGGATCGGCTGCGCGGCTTCTTTGAGCCATCCTCCATTCTGACGTCAACCCTGATCCTGACGCTGCGGCCAACCGGCTTGCTGCCGCTGGTGACGGATAATCTGCCGATGCGGCTGCTGGCCGATCAGATTCTGGATGGCGTGGCGGTTCGCACCCGTGAATTCCGCATCGGTGACAGCATGCCGGGCATTAACGGCGCGATCTGGGATATGAGCCGCATTGACACCACGGCACAGCAGGGCACCTTTGAGCGCTGGATCCTGCATGCTGACCGGCCACAGTCGCTGCATATCCAGGGCGTGATGTTCCTGATTAAAAGTGTGAATGGTGCACAGCCGATGGGCGAAGATCGTGGCTGGAAAGATACGGTGTGGGTCGATGGCAGCGTGGAACTGATGGTCACTTTCCCGCAAAGTTCGTCAGATCACTTCCCGTTCGTCTATTACAGTCAGACGCTGGAACTGGCCGACCGCGGTACTGCCGGTCAGCTGGTGGTGCAGCCCAGCGCATAACAGCGCGGTCAGGCAGGGAGAGCCCGCCTGACCGCGTTAATCGTTAGCTGCCCCAGCCGCAGGGCAGATAAGGTGAGCTCACCCGGTGACGCCCAGCCTTAGTTAAAGGTTTCCGGATCCGGCCCCAGACGATTGCCGCTGTCCAGCTTGGCAATATCGCTCACTTCATGCTTGTCCAGACGGAAGTCGAACACCTTAAAGTTTTCTTCAATGCGGGCTGGTGTCACCGACTTCGGAATCACCACCAGGCCGCTATCCAGATGCCAGCGGATCACGATCTGTGCCGGCGTCTTGCCATATTTCTTCGCCAGCGACTTGATGATCTCCTGATCGAAGACCCCTTTGCCGCCCTGCGCCAGCGGACTCCAGGATTCGGTCTGGATCTGATGCAGTGCGTTCCACGCATGCAGCGTGCGCTGCTGTAGCATCGGGTGCAGCTCAATCTGGTTCACCACCGGCGTGACACCGGTTTCATCCAGCAGTCGCTTCAGATGCGCCTCATGGAAGTTACAGACGCCGATACTTTTAGTCAGCCCCTGCTGCTGCAGTTCAATCATCTTCTTCCAGGCATCGACATAATTGTCTTTTTCCGGGCACGGCCAGTGCATCAGATAGAGATCAACCTGCTCCAGTTTCAGTTTCTCCAGGCTGGTTTCCATCGCCTGCTGAACGTTCTGCTGATCGTCGTTCCAGAGTTTGGTGGTCACGAAAATCTCTTCACGCGGCACGTCAGTTTCCTGCAGTGCCTGGCCAATCGCCTCTTCATTCTTATAGGCGGCGGCGGTATCGATTGAGCGATAGCCGACCTCCAGCGCTTTCAGCACCGCATGACGTGCATCTTCAATGCTGGCCTGCCACACACCGAGTCCGAGTTGCGGCATCATATTGCCATCGCGCAGTTTGATAATGGGTTGGTCTGCCATAGTTGCTCCTTTCCGTTGCGGTTAATCCGTGAGATTTCACTGTGCTTAAGTCTAGCCAACAATTCTCAGCCTGCTTAGCTGAGGCAAAAACAGCGGTTCTGCCGCATGCCCGATCCGGTAAATTTCTTGCCTGATTCTCCAGGCTGCTGGTGATTCAGGCATTCGCACGGCACACTGGTTTTTTGCCCGTAAAAGGAGTCCCTATGGCGCATGATGCCCTGTGTCACCGGCTGGCGCAGCAGGTCGTCACATTAATGACCCATGGTCACGACCGTCTTTGCCCGGTCGAAAATGTGTCGCTGATTTACGCTAATCAATATCGTCCCCGTACGCCGATGATGTATCAGCCCGGCATTGTGATCCTGTTTCAGGGCAGCAAAACCGGCTATCTCGGCAGCACGGTGTTTCAGTATGACGCCAGCAAGTACCTGATGCTCACCGTGCCGCTGCCGGTGGAGTGCGAAACCTGGGCCTCGCCAGAGGTGCCGATTGCCGGGCTGTGCCTTAATGTCGATACCGCCAGCCTGCAGGATCTGCTGATTGAAATCGGCGATGACGATCAGTTCCAGCCGCAGCCGCAGACCTCGGGGATCCACTCGGCGTGGCTGACGGAACCGATGCTGTGTGCCGCTGAGCGGCTGCTTGATGTGATGACCCAGCCGCGCGATGCGCGGGTGCTGGGGCCGCACATCGTGCGGGAGATTATCTACTACGTGCTGACTGGCCCGATTGGTGGTGCGCTGCTCTCACTGGTGAGCCGACAGACGCAATTCAGCCTGATCGCGCGTGCCCTGCGACGGATTGAGAATCACTATGCGGAAAACCTCAGCGTCGATGCGCTGGCGGCGGAAGTGAACATGAGCGTTTCAGCCTTTCATCATAACTTTAAAGCGGTCACGCAGACGTCGCCCCTGCAGTATCTCAAGCGATATCGCCTGCATCAGGCGCGATTGCTGATGCTGCACGATGGGCTGAAAGCGAGTGCGGCGGCGGTGCGGGTTGGCTATGAAAGTCCCTCACAGTTTTCGCGGGAATTTAAGCGCTATTTTGGCGTGACGCCAGGGGAAGAGGTGAATCGTGTGCGGCAGACAGTAGCGGATCCGTCCGCCTGAGTGGCGGCGGATCCTGATGCTATGCGCTGACGTCAGGCCTGTTTCTGCCGACGCTTTTTCCAGATAACCAGAATGCTGCCGAACAGTCCGAGAAACAGCAACACCATCGGCAGTATCATCAGGATCGCCATCACCTGATCTTCATGACGCTTGATGAACGGCACCTGGCTGATGCCATAGCCAAACGTCACGACGATGCCAACCCACAGCACGCCGCTGAGCCAGTTGAAGAGCTGAAAGCGACCATTCTGTAAGCCCGCAATGCCCGCCATGGTCGGCAGGATCGTCCGGATGAAAGCCAGAAAACGGCCGACCAGCAGCGCCATCAGGCCGTGACGGTTAAACATATTCCAGGCGCGCTGGTGATACTGCGCCGGAAGATGCATCAGCCAGCTCTTCACCAGCCGGGTATTCCCCAGCCAGCGACCCTGCAGATAGCTCAGCCAGCAGCCCAGGCTGGCGGCGGTGGTGAGGATCACCATCGTCGGCACAAAATCCATTACCCCTTTTGCCACCATCGCACCCGCCAGCAGCAGCAGGCTGTCGCCCGGCAGGAAAGAGGCGGGTAACAGCCCATTTTCCAGAAACAGCGTCAGGAACATCACGCCGTACACCACCCACACCACATCCGGATTTGCCAGCGCGGCAAAATCCTGATGCCAGAGCGCGTGGACAATCTCGTGTAAAACACCCATTTGCTATTCCATCACGTCACAAGGAACTATCCGTCTGCATTCAGGCAATCGGTCGCGGCGCTGCGCAATAAATGCAGCGACCTCACTGATGACCTGAACGGTCTGGGATAAATTTTAACAATAAATGAGCAGCAGCCCGGCAAACTCTGCGGGTGGCCGCTACCCGGTTCATCTTCTGTTTAGCCTCTGTTTATCTTTTACCTGAGTTTATTAACGCGTCAGGCGCGCAAAACCGGCGTCCAGGTCGGCCAGCAGATCGTCAACGTGCTCCAGACCAATATGCAGTCGCACCAGCGTACCGGTGAAATCGACTCCACCCGCCGGACGAATCGCGGCCAGCTCTTCCGGCTGATTCGCCAGGATCAGCGATTCATAGCCGCCCCAGGAGTAGGCCATGCTGAAATGATGGAAGTGATCGAGATATTCCGCCAGCTGGGGCGCGCTGAGTTTTTCCTGCAGGATAAAAGAGAACAGGCCGCTGCTGCCGTTAAAATCACGCTGCCAGAATTGATGACCTTTGCTCTGCGCCAGCGCCGGGTGATTAACCCGCGCCACTTCGGGACGCGCGGCCAGCCATTCTGCCACCTGAATCGCGCTCTCTTCATGCTGACGCAGACGGGTGCCCAGCGTGCGGAGACCCCGACTCGCCATGTAGGCGGTATCGGCATCGACCATCTGACCCATCAGATAGGAGTTCTCGCGCAGCTGATCGATACAGCGCGCATTGGCGACCGCCGTGCCGATCATCGCATCGCTGTGCCCAATCAGATATTTGGTGCCCGCCTGAATCGAAATATCGATGCCGTGCGCCAGCGCATCAAATAAGATACCGGCCGCCCAGGTGTTGTCGATCATGATGATCGCCTCGGGCGCTTTAGCGCGAACCGCCGCCACAATCGCCGGAATATCCTGAACTTCCATCGTGATAGAGGCCGGTGATTCCAGGAAAACGACCCGGGTATTGGGCTGCACCAGCTCACCGATTTCACTGCCGATGCAGTGATCGAACCAGCCCGTTGAAACCTGCAGCTTAGTCAGGATTTTAGTACAGAAATCCTGGGTCGGTTCATAGACTGCGCCACTCATCAGCACGTGGTCGCCCGCCTCGACAAACGCCAGAATCGCGTTCGCCACGGCAGCCGCGCCGCAGGGGTAGAGCACACAGCCTGCGCCGCCTTCCAGCTCCGTCATCGCATCCTGCAGCGCAAAGTGCGTCAGGGTGCCACGACGGCCATAAAAGAGTTCGCCTTTTGCCCGACCGGCGGTGGCGCGTTTCTTCTCCGCGACCGTATCAAAAACCAGCGAGGAGGCCCGTTGAATCACACTGTTCACCGAGCCCTGGGTATAACGCTTGCTGCGTCCTGCACTGACGAGCGTGGTATCAATTTTTCTGGTGGTCATGAGTCGCCTTTGCCGCTTCTGACTAAGCCCTCACGTTACCACGAAACGACCAGCAGGGTTGAGACTCAATGGTGATTATCAGAGTGCTTCGCAGGATGAAAATCGGGTCCGCCACCGGACCCGATTTTGCCGACGCTACATCACGCCCATCAGGCGCGGTAACCAGAGGGAGATGGCGGGAATATAGGTAATCAGCATCAGCACGATAAACAGCATGCCGTAAAACGGCAGCATGGCTCTGACCACCTGCTCGATTTTCTGCTTACTGACCGCACTGGCGACAAACAGTACCGTACCGACCGGCGGGGTGATCAGGCCGATCCCGAGGTTGGTCAGCATGATCATGCCAAAGTGAACCGGATCGACGCCAAGCGCGGTGGCGACCGGCAACAGCACCGGCGTCAGGATCAGGATCAGCGGTGCCATATCCATCAGCGTCCCCACCACCAGCAGCAGGATGTTGATACACATCAGGATCACATATTTGTTATCGGAAAGGCTGGTGAACGCCTCGGTGATAATCGTCGGCAGTTGCATGAAGGTCATCACCGCGCCAAATCCGGCGGCAAAGGCGATCAGCACCATCACGATGGTGACAGTCTTAATGGTGCGGAACAGCAGGATATGCAGCTGGTTCCATTTAAAGTCGCGATAAATAAACATGGTGACGAAAAAGGCCCAGATACAGGCGATCGCGGCGGACTCCGAGGCGGTAAAGATACCGGAGAGAATGCCACCCATGATGATCACCACG
Source organism: Pantoea sp. Fr-CA_6 (assembly GCF_024520895.1). Taxonomy (NCBI): domain Bacteria; kingdom Pseudomonadati; phylum Pseudomonadota; class Gammaproteobacteria; order Enterobacterales; family Erwiniaceae; genus Pantoea; species Pantoea sp. Fr-CA_6. Next base: position 156,237 of record NZ_JALNPO010000006.1, read on the forward strand.
GTAAACAGGCCCCAGAACGCGTCGAAGAAGATTTTCAGCGCCTGACGAAACGGAATACGTTCTCCTTTGGGATAGCCGCGTTTATGGGCAAAACCCAGGCACATTATCATCAGGCAGCCACCCAGCAGCAGGCCGGGAAAGATACCGGCAACAAACAGCGAGGAGATGGTCACCATGCCGCCGGTCGCCAGCGAGTAAATCACCGAGTTGTGGCTGGGTGGCGTCAGCACCGCCTGCACTGAGCCGCTGGCGGTGACGGCGGCGGCGAAATCACGCGGATAGCCTTTCTCCTCCATCTGCGGAATCATCACCGAGCCTATCGAGGCGGTATCCGCCACCGATGAGCCGGAAATCGCGCCAAAGAAGGTGGAAGCGACAATGTTCACCAGCGACAGGCCACCGCGGATAAAGCCGACAAAGATATAGGCGAAGTTGACCAGCCGCCGGGCAATCCCACCCTCCGCCATAATCGCACCCGCGAGAATAAAGAACGGGATAGTCAGCAGCGAAAATTTGTTAATGCCGTTGGTCACCTGAATCACCACCGCTTCCAGCGGCAGATCGATCCACCAGGCGCCAATAAAGGCGCTCAGCCCCACCGCAAAGGCGACCGGAAAACCCACCATCAGCAACACCAGCAAACTGCCTATCAAGATCAATGCATCCATTTTTCTGCTCCGCGTTAGTGGGTGCCGCCCAGCGTGACAATCGGCCGCTGGCTCTGATCGCCGGTCAGCAATCGCTCAACAACAAACAGCAGGGTGAAGATCGCGCCAATCGGAATCGGCAGATACATCTCGCCGTAAGTTACTGCCGGTAATGAAGCGAGCGTCTGCACCCACATCGCTTCGCACAGGCTGTAACTGGCCTGAAAGATCACCAGACAGGTGATGATCATCAGCAGATCGCTGACGCGCAGCATCAGGCGCTGTCGGGCGGGTGACAGGCGATCGGTAACCATGGAAACGCAGATATGCGTTCCGGCCCGCAGTCCGACCGGTGCGCCAATAAACGTAAAAATGATCATGCAGATAATGGCCACCGGTTCCGGCCAGGAGAGCGCGCCGTTCATCACGTAGCGGGCGAAGATCCCGATCGGGATCACCGTCACCATAATCATCAGTGCCACGGCGGCAATCAGCATGCACAGCAGATAGAGCCCATCCATCAGACGTGTATAAGCAGCCATAATTGATACCTGATTAAGCACGCCACACGGCAGTGTGGCGCGGAAGGGTTATTTCACCTCAGCGATCCGGGTCATCAGATCCTGATATTTGCCGCCAAACTGATCGCGCACCGGCTGGGTCGCTTTGACGAAGTAGTCACGGTCGGTCTGCTGGAAGGTGACGCCACCCGCCTTCATTTTGGCGATCGACTCCTCGGTATAGGTCGCCCAGAGCTGGCGCTCCTCATCCTGCGCCTCTTTGCCGAGCTTCTTCAGCAGCGCCTGATCCTCAGGTTTCAGGCGATCCCAGGCGCGTTTTGAAAACAGGATCATCTCTGGCTGGATAAAGTGGCCGCTGAGGGTGTAGTACTTCGCCACCGGCATATAGTTATGGGCGACAAAGGTCGGTGGATTGTTCTCGGTGCCATCGACCACGCCGGTCTGCATCGCACTGAACACTTCACTGACGCCCATCGCCACCGGATTCGCGCCCATCGCTTTCAGCGTCGCCAGCGAGATGGCGCTGTTCTGCACCCGGATCTTCATGCCTTTCAGATCTTCCGGTTTTGCCAGCGGCTTCTTGGTGATCATGTTGCGCTCACCGGCATCGGTCCAGCCCAGGAACACCATGCGGGCGTTGGGATCTTTATCGAATTTGTCGGCAATCTCGCGGCCTATCTCGCCATCCAGCACTTTGTGCATGTGGTCAATGTCGCGGAAAATGTAGGGCAGGGTCAGCACGCTGGTTTCCGGGGCGATCGAGGTGACTGGCGCCAGCGACACACGGATCATGTCGATTGCGCCCAGCTGCACCTGTTGCAGCGTCTGATCTTCGTCCCCCAGCACGCCACCGGCGAAGAGCTTCATCTCCAGCCGTCCATCGGTGGCCTGTTTGAGTTTGTCGCCCATGTGCTGCAGGGCGACGACGGTCGGATAACCGGCAGGCTGGACTTCAGCCACTTTGATCACCTGTGCCGTGGCGGTGGCGCTCATCATCATCGCCGCCAGGGCACTGGCCAGGCATGTTTTCGTCATTCTCATTATTTTGTCTCCCGCTGAGGTAGGACGGCGTCCGGCGTCGGGGGCTAACCGGAGAGAACCGTGTGGAGCCAGCATAGTGAAAACGCGCGCCAGTAAAATGCGGCAATGCTGATTGAATGAATGCCATCACATTTTGAAACGATGTTTTAATAAATTTTCATGCAACTTCACATTTTCGAAACATCCTTGTCAAAAGTGTTTAAACCTGGTCAATTGCGGGTAAATGGCGTAGATCAGCTTTGTAAATACTAATGAGAACTACTATCAATTCGCCGTCGTTTTGCTATTATTCGCGCTTGTCTCGCATCCCTGAATCAGAAGTTGGAGAAGCAGCGTGGTAGCCAGTGATTTGATGCAAACGGACCTCTCCGTTTGGGGCATGTATCAACATGCCGATATCGTGGTAAAGGTGGTCATGATTGGCCTGTTATTGGCCTCAGTGGTGACCTGGGCGATCTTCTTCGGCAAATACGCCGAACTCAGCGCCGCTAAGCGCCGCCTGAAGCGCGAGCATCTGGCGCTGAGCGAAGCCCGCAATCTGAATGACGCCGCCCGCATTGCCCAGTCGTTTACCGGTCACAGCCACAGTGTGGTGCTGCTGAATGATGCGCAGAATGAGCTTGAACTGTCGGCTGGCGTGGAAGATACCAACGGGATTAAAGATCGCACCAGTTTCCGCCTTGAGCGCCGCGTCGCTGCGTTCAGCCGCCATGCAGGCCGGGGCAATGGCTTCCTGGCGACCATCGGTTCGGTTGCGCCGTTTATCGGCCTGTTCGGCACCGTATGGGGCATCATGAACAGCTTTATCGGCATCGCTAAAACCCAGACGACGAACCTGGCGATTGTTGCACCGGGTATCGCCGAAGCGCTGCTGGCAACCGCGATTGGCCTGATCGCTGCGATTCCGGCGGTGGTGATCTACAACGTCTTTGCCCGCATGATCGCCAACTACAAAGCCTCGCTGGGTGATGTCGCCGCTCAGGTGATGCTGCTGCAGAGTCGTGATATCGATCTGGGCACCGTCGCCACTGATGTTCCGCGTCCTGCGACGGCTCAGAAACTGCGCTTAGGGTAAGTTCTTATGGCAATGCGATTAAACGACGATCTGGAAACGGATGGTGAAATGCATGAGATCAACGTGACGCCGTTTATCGACGTCATGCTGGTTCTGCTGATCATCTTTATGGTGGCCGCGCCGCTGGCCACGGTCGACGTACGCGTCAATCTGCCCGCCTCAACCAGCGCGCCGCAGCCGCGCCCGGAAAAGCCGGTTTACCTGTCGATTAAAGCGGATAAGCAGCTTTACGTCGGTAACGATCAGGTCACGCCGGCGTCGCTGGTTAACGTGCTGACTAACCAGACCCAGGGCAATAAAGAGACCACCATTTTCTTCCAGGCGGATAAGTCAGTCGATTATGAAACGCTGATGAGCGTGATGGATAAGCTACGCACGGCGGGCTATCTGAAAATTGGTCTGATGGGCATGGAAACCGTGAAGAAATAGCGGGTTATCCGGCTCAGGAAAAAGGCGACTGTTCAGGTCGCCTTTTTTATGGCTGCTCTCCAGCCCTATAAAATCAGGCAAATCAGGGCCAGGGTAATCACTTATGCTGCCTGAGCTGAATTGTTAATTGGTTGTTACTTATGTACATAGATTTGTAAAGTGCAATGGTGAGCCAGGTCACATTAATCCCGCATCAGGCAGGCTAAAACGGCTAAAAAACAACAGGAAGCCGTTATGAGTCACACCCCCTCTTTACAAAAGCCGCCGAAAAGTGCCGCCCGAACCATCTTCACCGTCACCAGTGGTAACTTCCTGGAGATGTACGATTTTATGGTATTTGGCTACTACGCCACTGCCATTTCAAAAACCTTCTTTCCCGGCGATGACCCGTTTGCCTCCCTGATGCTGACCCTGATGACTTTCGGTGCCGGCTTCCTGATGCGCCCGTTGGGGGCGATCATCCTCGGTGCCTACATCGACCATCATGGTCGTCGTAAAGGGCTGTTGCTGACGCTGGGCTTAATGGCGATGGGCACCCTGACTATCGCGCTGGTGCCGGGCTATGCCACCCTGGGCGTGGCAGCGCCGATTCTGATCCTGCTGGGACGGCTGTTGCAGGGCTTCTCGGCGGGCGTGGAGCTGGGTGGCGTGTCGGTCTATCTGGCCGAAGTCGCGCCCAAAGGACGCAAAGGCTTTTTCGTCAGCTGGCAGTCGGGCAGCCAGCAGATTGCGGTGATCTTTGCTGCTCTGCTGGGCCTGATGCTGAATCATCTGCTGGCGAAAGAGGCGGTGACGGAGTGGGGCTGGCGTATCCCGTTTGTGATCGGCTGTCTGATTGTGCCGTTCCTGTTCTATATCCGCCGGATGCTGGAAGAGACCGAGGCGTTCAGCAAACGTAAACATCATCCGAGCATGACGGAAATCATGCGGTCTGTCGCCAGCAACTGGGCGCTGGTGCTGGCGGGGATGCTGATGGTGGTCACCACCACGGTGATGTTCTACATGATCACCGCCTTTACCCCGACCTTTGGTAAAACGGTGTTGATGATGAGTGACAAGCAGGCGTTCCTGGTGACGCTCTGTGTCGGTGTCTCAAACCTCATCTGGCTGCCGCTGATGGGGGCGTTGTCGGACCGCGTCGGTCGCCGTCCGCTGCTGATCATTTTTACCCTGCTGATGATTGTCACCACCTGGCCGGTGCTGCACTGGCTGGTGGGATCGGCCAGCTTCGCTCACCTGCTGGAAGCGGAACTGTGGCTGTCGTTTCTCTATGCCAGCTATAACGGTGCGATGGTGGTCTATCTGGCGGAGATCATGCCTGCTGAAGTGCGCGCTGCCGGTTTCTCCATGGCTTACAGCCTGGCGACGGCGCTGTTTGGCGGCTTTACGCCTGCCATCTCCAGCTACCTGATCCATGCCACCGGTGACAAAGCGATGCCGGGCGTCTGGCTGACCTTTGCCGCAGTCTGTGGGTTAATCGGCACGTTGCTGATTGGCCGGATGGTGAAGCAGTATCAGACCCGTCACAGCGGCACGCCGGTCAGTGCTTCACTCTAAAACGACAAATCGACCACCACGCTGTCGCTGTAGTTTCCGGCTGGCGGCGTGTTCTGCGTGGTCAGGATGCGCGCGGTGTAGTTAAAACCGCGCGTCAGTCCATCCGTGGATACCGCCGTCGAGGTGGTACTGCTCCAGCGTTCAGTGCCTGCCGATCCCCAGCGATTGCTGGTGGTGCTTTTATAAATTTCATAGCTCAGCCGATTCGCGCCGCTCGCCATATTCCTGACGCTGCCCACCGGATAACTGCCGTTGCTCAGCCCGACGGTATAGGTGCTGCCTTTGCTGCACAACACGTTGATGGTCTGTGATACGGCGGAGAAGCTGCCGACCAGCGGCGCGCTGCCAAAGCTTATATTCGGCGCGGTGATGGTGGTGCAGTCATTGGTAAGAATGGCGGTGATATTAATCGGGATGACACCGCTGCCGTTCTGCTCGCTTAAACAGATATTGCCAATCGCAACGCTGGTGCAGATGCGATAAGTCACGGCCATATTCAGCGTCAGCTGGTAGGTCCCGGCGGCGACCACCTGACCGGGAACGGTGCGCAGATAGACCGGGATGGCGAAGTTAAGGCTGCCCAGCAACCCCGCCAGGTTGATCAGGGTCTGCGAACCATAGACAAATGGCGTGCCGCCAATCGTCAGTTCGGTAGCGCAGGCCGTGTCGGTGCAGAGCCGCACCGGCACATTATCGCTGCCGGTATCACCGCTGCGTTTCAGTGTGCCGCGCGTGCCGTTGCTATTGGTCGCGCCCGTCAGCTGAAAGGTGATCTGGTTATTGCCCAGCAGCGACAGCCCGGCACCCGCGCCACAGTTGACGTTGGCATTCGTGGTGGTGGAACTGACGGTGGTGTTAGCCACAAAGGTTGTGACTGAACCGAAACTGGCGGTCGATGCGGGCAGGGCGCAGGCGGCGTAGCCCAGCGACGGCAGTAACAGCAGCAGGCCAGCCAGTATTACAGATTTCATCATGGTCGGTTTCCGGACGTAAATGATTCAGCGGGAGAGGGGGCGCTGCCTGCGGCAGGGGCGGGCAGCGCACAGGTCAGGGGGCCGTAAGTTTTCAGCGCCTGCGGCTGACCGCTGGCGATGCGCAGTTCGGTTTCGCACTGGCGGCCATCGGGCGTCACCACCTGCATCGGGTTACTGGCGGCGAGATCTTCCATCCAGACGATGCCATCCCAGCCGACATACTCTGTGGGATGATCGGGACGCTGCACCAGGCTTGATACCGGCAGCGGCTGGCCCTGCGCATCGACCAGGATTACGCTGGCTGAGCGCAGTTTCTCCACCGGGAAGTTGAGCAGATAGCCGCTCTGGCGTTTCACCGCAAAGCGCTGCTCAACCCGTGGCGTGGTCATATCTGCCGGCAGGTCGAGGGTGTCGATATCATATTTGGCCGGGTAGTAGCTGCTGATGGCGGGCACCAGCAGATAACCCTGTTGATTGGTGCGTCCCATCGACTGATTCTCGTAGCGCACGTTAACGTCGGGATAGTTGGTCTTCACCAGCACAAAGGCGTCGTTGATCTCGTTAGCGGCAAAGACGCTGTTGTCCATTAACACCAGCGCACCCGAGAGATCGGCCCACTGGGTGAGGTTGTCATCATCGCCATAGAAGCCCGCCGAGGTATCAATCTGGTTGTTGCGATAGCGCAGACTGCCCTGACGATAATCGCCGCTGTCTCCGCTCTGATTCGCCCAGGAGGCATCCCAGGCGAACCCGCCGTCGCTGGGCATGGCGCGTGAGGCATAAACGCGCTGACTGTCGCGGCCACGCTGGTCGCGTTCGTTGCTGAGGGCCACGCTGCCCTGTTCGCCAAACGGGATCACCAGCGAAATCGCCCCGGTCCAGCTTTTCTCCTGCTGATCGCGGCTGGCCGAGACATACAGACTGCTGTTACCCCACAGATTTTTACTCCATGAGAGGTTCCACAGCCGGGTGCGATCGCCCTGACCGTCGGTGATGTCGATGAAAGCGGCACCGACGCTGCCAAAGCGGTTCAGCGAGACGCTGGCGCTGTACTGAGCACTGCGGCGTGAGAGTGCGTAGCGGCTATCCGCCTGGCTACCGGCACGGCTGCCGACCAGCGCCAGATTGCCGAAGTCGCTGCTGCGCTGGGTCTGTTGAGTGCCGATGTTGAACCAGCGGTTGTTGTACTGATATCCCCAGCTATATTGCCTGCCGCTCTCGCCATCGAGCTGACTTTGCGCCACCGCGCCGTTGACCACGCCCCAGCTGCCGACGCGCAGCTGACCACCCAGCCCGCCCATCGCCAGCGTTTCGCTGCCTTCGGCGTGGCTCTCCAGCGTCAGCCAGTCGGTCATACCGTAACGATAAGAGCCGCTGGCCGCTGCCTCACCATAATCGAAGTTCTTTATGCCATAGTTTTCGCGGATTGCCCCGGCAGAGAAGGCGTAATCCGACAGCCCCGATTTCAGCAGGTTACTGGAGACGTAAAACGGCATGGTGGTGGTGACACGGCGGCCAACCGCATCGGTGGTAGTGATCACGGCATCACCTGCGCCGTTAACGAATGGCACATTGGTCATCGACCAGGGGCCAGGCTGCACGTTCGCCTGGCTGGAGCGATAGCCATTAATAAACAGATCGACGGTGGAAGGGACGGCGGCCTGACCGGAAAAAGCGGGCAGCGGATAGGTCACCAGATCGGGACGGACGCTGAAGTCGCGACCGACGCGGATGCCACCGAGCCGCACGCTGCTGCTCCAGGCCAGCGAGTCGGTGACCAGATCGCCGACCCGCCAGCTTACTGCCGCATTCTCATCTTCATTGCTCCACCAGGTGTCGTAGCGGATATAGCCATCATCCTGATAAGTCGTACTGCCTTCCAGCTGCTGTTGCCAGACGCCATTAGTGGAGAAATGACCGGCATCACCAAACAGCCGCAGTTCGTTCCAGGCGGACAGGCGGGAGCCACTGTTATCCGTGCGGCTGGCGTAAAGATCATAATTAATCAGCGCGCCGCTGCTGGTACGGCCCGGATAGCGCGGTCCGTTCTTCGCCTCGCCAATCACCTGACCGGGCAGCCACTCAGGCGGTACGGTCAGCAGCAGACGCTGTCGCGCAGCGTCATACTCCACTTTGATGGGTTGCAGGCTGCTGACATCGACCTGCGGCTGCTGGCCCAGCTTATCCGCTGGCAGGCCGGCACGCTGCAAATCGCCACTGCGAATCCAGAAATGACCGTCGCGCTGCTCTGCCGGCACAATATTGCCGTTCTCCTGCTGGTTAATCACCAGCTCCAGCATATATTGCTGACCGTTGCTGCTGGTCTGCAGGCTGGGTGGCGGGGGCAGGGATGAGTAAGTCTCCGCCAGCACAGGATCCGGCGTAACAGCGTAAATGACGCTGGCCACGGCCAGCGCGCAGGGATGCAGGGAAAACGGTCTCATTCAGCGCTTACTTCTGGGCAGCGCTGCGCCACTGGCTCTTGTTAACCTCTGCGGTGAGTTCGCCGCTCACCGGCGAGGTGAGCGGCCAGCGGTGATAGCTGTCAGCCAGCACATAGCCGTATAAGCCTTCGCCCAGTTTGCGACCGCCAATCGCCACATTGCTCAACCGGGCGTGACCGCTGCCGCTGTTGGTTAACTGGAGCCAGCGCCTGCCGCCCTCGCTGACCTGTTGCCAGCGCAGAGCCGGGCGAGCGCTGTCTGTGTTCAGCCCGGTACCATAAACAAACAGCGGCACCGAATAGCGCATCTGGAAGGTCAGCCCGGCCTGATTCTCGCCGGGATTACGCGGGGTCGGGATCTCATCCAGCACCACCCGATAGGCCAGCTCTTTACCGGCCGCAGGCGGCGTCTGTTTAATCAGCCTGACCAGCTGTTTCTGGCCTGGCTCCATCCGCACCATCGGCGGGCTGGCGACTACCTGCTGCTGAGTCTGATACTGCTCCTGGCCATTGTTCTGCTGCCAGCTGAAGACGCGGATCTGCATCATGGTGGTGCTGTTACCGCGATTCTCCAGCCAGAGTTCGCTGGCTTTCTCTTCAGGATTAATGGCGGGATCGATGGGCCAGATCATGACCGAATTCGCGGCGAAGGCCGGGGAGAGCAGGGTGGAACTTAGCAGCAGCAACAGGGCGCGCAGTGGCTTCATGATCATATCCTTGTTTTCTATCACCTCACCAGCTCAGGGTGACGGTCAGCGTGTCGGTATAAACGCCGGCGCGCGCAGTGCCGGGCAGTTGTAGCTGACCGTAGATCGGCAGCGTAATGTTATTGGCATTGCTATAACTCAGCGGCACCGCCTGATTGACCGGGATCACCGTGGTGCGGCTGGCGTTGCTAAAGAGCGTGTAGGGAACGGTGTTGCTGAAATTGGGCAGCTTCAGGTTACGGGTCGTGGTGAAATTGTTGCCCTGATTAATGCTCATGCTCAGCGTGGTGCCCGGTGTACAGGCGAGATTAATCGAGGTGCTCTGCAGAAAGCTGGCGTTGACGGTATTCGCCGCCACGCCAGACTGCGTACCGAAATTAAGCGTGCCAAAGACGCCGGTATTGGTACCGGATATCACGCAGCCTGCCACAATCGACGCGGTAACCTGGAAGGTGCTGGTTGGCAGACTCCAGGCGCTGATACTCCCTGTCAGCAGGGGCAGACCGCATGCGATCGTCAGGCAGGATCGCCAGAGAACCACCCGTATTTACCTGCGACAGCAGTTAATAGTTCACGGCAACGTTAATCGTGTCGGTATAGGTTCCGGCAGGGATCAGGGGGTTAAAGCCGCCGCCGACCACCCGGCCATAGATGGCGTAGTTGGTCCCCAGCGTCGGATCGGTGGTACCGCTGGCGGCGATAGGCGTATTGTTGGCGATCGCCGTGGTAAAGGAGGCGTCACTGTAGAGGGTATAGGCGATGCCCTGCGCATTATCCGATCCCAGCACCAGATAACGCGGCGATGCAGAGGCGGTGCCGTAGATGGTCGCTGGCGCAGCATTGCTGCTGGTGACCACCACGTTGTAATCCTGACCGGTGGTGCAGCGCACAAAAATACCGTTACCAGCCGCACCGACCAGTGTGGCGTTCAGGGTATCGAACGTGGCTGCGCTGCTACCAAAGTTCAGGGTACCGAAGTTAACGCCCGCCGTAGCCGACTGGCCGTTCACCAGACAACCGGTGGTCAGGGTTAACGTGGCATTGATGGTTCCCGAGGTCGTCGCCGCCTGGGTTAATGACGGAATAGCGACAGTTAATCCTGCAGCGGCAAACAGAAAAAGCTTGAGTTTCATAATATTTCCTTACGGATTATCCAGAGTCAGTGCTTTTTCACCCGGTGTTTATTAACGATTCAACCCAAAATAAAGGAAATAAAATAACAAGGGAGGCAGTGCCGCTATCTTAAGAAAAATCTTAGACTTAAGAGTGCTGATTTATATCAGTTTTACTTACTATAGAACAGTTAAAGCGTTACGCGAAGCCTTGCTATTTATTTTTGATTAATCAAAACGTCACTCCGGCCGATAACCCAGTAACAGCAAGGCGCGAAGACGAGGCGATAAAACAAAATTCTTTGTTTTTTCGGTATCTGGCATGCTTTCTGCTTCGGTGATATGTTCCTGTACCAATCAGACATAATAACGGTTTACCGGCTTGCTCTGCGGGCGGCTAATAAGATGCAGGTTATAAATGGCCAGCGTCGGCGGGCGCGTTTTGCCTGACCTTCAGGACCAGAAAATACCGAAATTTAATCACTTTCACCCATCGGGTGTTTTCAGATCACTTATCAGACTGTACACAGCACCCGTTTCTCCGCGGGTGGTGAGGAGTTGCACATGTTGCCTGTCACCTGGGATAGCGTCCTGATCTGCGTTTCGCTGATCGTGGTGTTCATTGCCTCTTTTACAGCCCTGGATACTGCCGGACGGGTAGCGGTATCCCGTGGCTGGAGCGCCCGGTTCTGGCTGTTGGTGGGCGGCATCGCAATGGGGATTGGCGTCTGGGCAATGCACTTTATCGGGATGCTGGCGATGATGATGCCGATGATGATGCGCTATGACACGCGACTGACGATCCTCTCGCTGCTGGTGGCGATCCTGGCGTCTGTGCTGGCTTTTGGCCAGACGGTGGGTGGCCTGCATCTCACCCGCCAGCGGCTGCTGCGCGGCACGCTGATCCTGGGCGCGGGTGTGGTGGTCATGCACTATCTTGGTATGTATGCCCTGCTGATTGAACCGCAACCGGAGTGGAATGCGCTGCTGGTGGCGCTCTCTGTGCTGATTGCGTTTGCGGCCTCTGGCCTGGCGCTGTGGCTGGCCTTTCATCTGCGCCAGGGCGATCATCATCTGATGCTGATGCGCGGGCTGGCCTCTCTGGTCATGGGCATCGCCATCGCCGGTATGCACTATGTGGGTATGGCGGCAGCAGAGTTCAGCCACAGCAGTATGATGCAGCCGCACGGCGTCAGTAATGCGGGCCTGGCGGTGTGGGTGACGCTGATTACTTTGACTATTCTGGGTGTCACTCTGCTGAGTTCGATGCTGGATGCGCAGCTGCGCGCCGCGCGTCTGGCGACCCGCCTCAATCGCGCTAACCAGGAATTGCGTCAGCTGGCGATGCATGACAACCTGACCACGCTGCCCAATCGTGTAATGCTGGAGCAGCAGCTCGATCTCGCCATTAAACAGGCGATGCTTAATGAGCATCGCTTTGCCGTGATCTATATGGATCTCGATGGCTTTAAAGCGGTCAATGACACATGGGGACATCACGTCGGTGACCGGTTGCTGGTGGCAGTGGCGGAACGGCTGTGTAGCCAGCTCAGCAACACGATGCTGCTGGTGCGTCTGGGAGGCGATGAATTTGTGCTGATGGCTGAGTGCGATATCAGCGCAGCCCGCCAGCTGGCGCAAAAACTGGTTAAAGTTATCAGTTCGCCGTTTGAACTTGACCGCTATGTGCTGCACGTTTCACTCAGCGCGGGCATTGCGATCTTTCCGCTGCACGGTCGCAACCGGCAGGAGCTATTGTTTAATGCTGATGCGGCGATGTATCACACCAAACACAGCGGACGAAACGGCTGGTGCCTGTTTGAACCAGCCATGAGCGCCGCGACGCAGCATCAGCTGGAGCTGGCGAACGATCTGTGGGAGGCGATAGAGCGCGAGCAGATGCGGCTGTTCTATCAGCCCAAATTCTGTTCCGGCGGCACCAGGTTAATGGGATTCGAAGCGTTGTTGCGCTGGCAGCATCCGCAGCGCGGTTTACTGACGCCTGAGCTGTTTCTGCCGCGCGCCGAAAAAACCGGTCAGATTATTGCGCTGGGTAACTGGGTGATCGGGGAGGCCTGCCGTCAGCTCAGGATATGGCACAGCCAGGGCCACAGTGACTGGACGGTATCGGTGAATCTCTCCGCGTTGCAGTTTCACCAGCGTGATTTGCTGACTATCCTGACGCAGACCCTGGCGCGTTACCAGCTGCCAGGCAGCGCGCTGATGCTGGAGATCACTGAAGCGATTGCCATGCGCGATCCCGCTTTCAGCCAGCAGCGCATTCGTGAATTGCAGCAGGCGGGTGTCAGCGTCGCGATTGATAACTTCGGCATCGGCTATGCCAACCTGCTGCATCTCAAAGATCTGGATGCCAGTGAACTCAAAATTGATCGCAGCTTTATCAACTGCCTGCGGCCCGGCAGTGAAGATGCGACCGTAGTCAGCGCCATGCTGACCCTGGCGCAGAGCCTCAATCTGCGCATGGTGGCGGAAGGGGTGGAGACTGAAGAGCAGCAGCATTTGCTCACCAGCTTAGGCTTTGATGCGTTGCAGGGCTATCTGCTGGGCAAGCCGACGCCAGCGGACCGGGTTGAGGCGCTGAGTTTTCCCTCACTGCGACAGCCGGTGGCGTCACTGTCCGGCTGACTGTGTTGATAGCAACGATAGATTTCATCACTCAGAATGAGTGGAAGGATGCAGGGTTCGCGGCTCATTAACCGCCGGGCTGTGCCGATAACTAAGAGAATAATTTTAAAACCCTCTGCCCAACCACAAGCTCTGCTTTCGCGGGAATGCACTATGTTAGCGACCTCATACGACTCTTTTATTGTCATCGTCTCCGTTCTTGTCGCGATGCTGGCTTCGTTCACCGCCTTAGATATGGCGGGACGGGTGGTGCATTCAACCGGCAAAGTTGCGCTGGTCTGGCTGTTCGGCGGCGGTTTTTCCATGGGCATCGGCATCTGGGCGATGCACTTTATCGGCATGCTGTCGATGAACATGGAGATGGTCATGAGCTACAACGCCGGGCTCACCGCCTTTTCTGCGGCCATCGCGGTTTGTGCGTCGATATTTGCGCTGTGGCTGGTCTGCAATGGCGATCTGCCTTTGCCGCGCCTGGCGGGCGGCGCGCTGATCCTCGGCAGCGGCGTAGTCGCGATGCACTACACCGGCATGGCGGCGCTGATGTTCTCCCCCGGTATCGTCTGGAAATGGGGTTGGGTGGCGCTGTCGGTAGCGATCGCCCTGGCCGCCTCTGGCACAGCGCTGTGGCTGGCGTTTAACCTGCGGGAAGGACAGACCAGTCGGGTCACCCTGCTGCGCATTGGCGCATCGGTGGTGATGGGCTGTGCGATTGCCGGCATGCACTACACCGGCATGATGGCGGCAGAGTTTCCCGTCCACAGTCATCCGGTCGGGCAGGGCGTCAACAGCAACTGGCTGGCGATTCTGGTCACGGTGGTCACTATTTCGATTCTGGGCATTACCTTGCTGGTGTCGATGCTGGATGCGCGGATGCAGGCGCGTACCTCGATTCTCGCCAGTTCGCTGGCTGAAGCCAATCGCGAGCTGGCACAGCTGGCGTTGCACGACAACCTGACGCGGCTGCCTAACCGCATCCTGCTGGAGGATCGGCTGGAGCAGGCGATCAACAAAGCGAACCGTGAGCAGAGGCAGTTTGCCCTGATGTTTATGGACCTCGATGGGTTTAAGGCGGTCAACGACGCGTTCGGGCACCACATTGGCGACAGTCTGCTGGTCGGCGTGACCGAGCGCATGAGCGAGCAGATGACCGGCTACTTCACGCTGGCGCGGCTTGGCGGTGATGAGTTTGTGCTGCTGGTGGAGATCGACGATCCCAATGATGCGGCGGCCATCGCCGATAAGCTGGTCAAAGCGGTGGATCGTCCGTTTGATATCTCACGCTATGAGCTGGTGGTATCGCTGAGTCTTGGCATCGCGGTCTATCCCGGCGATGGCGTGGATGAGCGCGAACTGATGTTCAACGCCGATGCGGCGATGTACCACACTAAAAATAATGGCCGCAACGGCTACACCTTCTTTCAGCCTTCTATGAACATTCAGGCCCAGAGCCAGCTTCAGCTGAATAACGATCTCTGGCAGGCGCTGGATCATGATGAACTGCGCCTGTTCTATCAGCCAAAATATTGCGCGCCGAGCGGTCCGATTCTCGGTTTTGAGGCGCTGCTGCGCTGGCAGCATCCGCAGCGCGGCCTGCTGTCGCCCGATAAATTTCTGCCAATGGCAGAAAAGACCGGAATGATTGTCAATATCGGCAACTGGGTAATCCATGAAGCCTGTCGCCAGCTGCGCCAGTGGCATCTGCAGGGCCATCCGCACTGGTCGGTGGCGGTGAACCTGTCGGCGTTGCAGTTTGAGCAATCGAATCTGGTGAAGACGGTAGTGGATGCGCTGGAAAAACATCAGATTCCGGCCGAACTGCTGACGCTGGAGGTGACGGAAACCACCGCGATGCGCGATCCCGATGAGAGCGTGCGTATTCTGACTGAGCTGACCCAGCTCGGGGTGAAAGCTTCAATTGATGACTTTGGCACTGGCTACTCCAGCCTGCTCTATCTGAAACGGCTACCGGCCAGTGAACTCAAGATTGACCGGGCCTTTGTGAACGAGCTGCAGCATCACACAGAAGATGCCACCATCGTGTCGGCGATAGTGGCGCTGGCGCAGTCGCTGCAATTGAAAGTGGTGGCCGAAGGCGTTGAAACCGCTGAGCAGCAGGCCTTCCTGACCAGCCTGGGCTGTAATACGCTGCAGGGCTATCTGCTGGGCAAGCCGGTTCCCCCGGAGCGGGTGCCGGAGCTGGCTGATTATGTGGTGGCAGAAATTGAAGAGGCAATTGCGGAAGTGAGTCTTAATGCCGAAGCCGAAGCCGAAGCCGAAGCCGGGCAGCCGCTGACGCCGCAGGTCGCTGTGATCTGACCTGCCTGAAGCCGTGAAGAATCAGCGCAATCGGATAAAGCGATTCGCGCCGCCTGTCATTGGCCGCCGTGCGTGGTAAAGTCTCGCGGTCAGACTATTCACGGTCAAACAAGGAGAGGTCACCCGTGGCGAAATACCAGCGATTGATGGATGAGATTCAGCAGCAGATTGAGGCCGGCATCTGGCTGCCGGGCACCCGTCTGCCGTCATTGCGTCAGCAGGTCGCGCAGCAGGGCGTCAGCCTGATGACGGTGCTGCATGCCTATGAGTTGCTGGAGAGTCAGGGCTGGATCGTCTCCCGTCCACAGTCGGGTTACTACGTTGCACCGCGTGCCTTAGCACCCGCGCCGCTGAGCGTGGCGATCAGTGAACAGGTCGATATCAACGACTTTGTGTTTGATGTGCTGCAGGCCACGCGCGATCCGGCCATCGTGCCGTTTGGCTCCGCCTTTCCCGATCCCGCACTCTTTCCGCAGCGCCAGCTGATGCGCTCGCTGGCTAACGTCTCTCATCATCTGACCCCAACCGATGCGCTGCACAATCTGCCGCCCGGCAACGCCACGCTGCGACAGCTGCTGGCGCAGCGCTATGCGCGTCAGGGCATCACCCTGTCGCCGGATGAAATTGTCATCACCAGCGGGGCGCTGGAGGCGCTGAACCTTAGTCTGCAATCCCTGACCGAGCCGGGCGATTATGTGGTGATTGAACAGCCGAGTTTTTATGGCGCGCTGCAGGCGATAGAGCGGCTTAAGCTCAAGGCGCTGGCGATTCCGGTCGACGCCAGAAATGGCATCGACCTCGTCCAGCTGGAGGAGGCACTGCAGCGCTGGCCGGTGAAAGCCTGCTGGCTGATGACCACCCTGCAGAATCCGCTGAGCGTAACTTTAACGCCAGAACGCAAACAGCAGCTGGTCGCACTGCTGGCGCGTTATCAGGTGCCGATGATTGAAGATGATGTCTATGCCGAACTCTGGGCGGGTGATGCGCCGCCGCTGCCGGCGAAAGCCTGGGATCGCCAGGGGAACGTGCTGCACTGTGGCTCATTTTCAAAGTCGCTGGTGGCAGGATTTCGGGTCGGCTGGGTCGCGGCGGGGCAGCATGCGCAGCGTATTCAGCGGCTGCAACTGATGAGCACGCTCTCTACCAGTGCGCCGATGCAGCTGGCGCTGGCCGATTTTCTTGCCACGCGGCGTTACGACACCCATCTGAAGCGGCTGCGACAGATTCTGGCGAAGCGACAGCAGATGGTGCGCCAGGCGTTAATGAAGGTGCTGCCGCCGCAGGCCACGGTCAGCGAAGCGCGCGGCGGCTATTTTCTCTGGGTGACGCTGCCAGAAAGCATCAATACGACCCGGCTCTATCAGCGGGCGCTGGCTCAGGGGATCAGTATTGCACCGGGGCAGCTATTTTCGGCAGGTGAGCAGTTCAGGCACTGCTTCAGGTTAAATACCGCCTGGCCGTGGGATAGTCGGGCCGAGGCGGCAATCGTGAAGCTGGGTCAGCTGATGGCGGAAGGGCAGGCGGATTAAACCCGCGCCGCTTCCTGATGGCCCCAGGTCAGGTAGTAGACATCATAGAAGTCCACTTCCCCTTTTTGCGTCAGCAGACGCTGGATACCGCTCTTCACGCGTTCTGGTGTCTCAGGCAGCGACAGAATGCGTGAGATTGCCTGTTCGCGCACCGGCTGAATGTAATACCACTCGCCGTTGTAGCAAACACGCAGATCGAGGGCATCGATATCTTCAAAGCGATATTTCGGGTTGATATCCAGCAGCATCAGCACACTCATCACCAGCACAAACACGGTGGCAAACCAGAAGGCGGGCCAGCCGAGCATCTCGGTGGTGAAAATCAGCGCCACGCACAGGCCGTAGCAGAGGTACATTACTGCCCAGAGACCAGGGTGGTTCTTCAGAAACGAGAGGCTGAAACGCGGCAAATTGTCGCGACGTTCTTCGCGGTTAAGCAGGGCGATCTCGTCAATCAGGATTTGTTTAATAGCGTCCATTTGTTACCTCACTGTCATCTGTTAGCTATTACAACAGATAACAGTCAAGCATATCAGAAACAGATCTGTGCTTTTTTTATATAACAGTTTATACAACAGTGCCCGGGGCGTCGGGCTGCTGCGCCTTTAGACTTCCCGCCTGACATTTTGCAACACTTTGCCGCAGTAAGAACCGCTACCCTCTGTCGCGCAGGCACACTCCGACCCTATAGTTAACGACACATTTGGCTTTAGTCAGCAATATCAGTCAATTATCTCAATTGTGTCGTCTGGCGCACATTGCATTGTGCTGCGTGTTTGCCACACTTAGAAAAACATCGGAGAACCTGTATGCGTGCCTCATCCTCCAGTCTGCTATTAATGATGTCCTTTGCCGCTGGCACCTTCTCGGCCGGGGCCTCTGACAATCCTCAGCATCTGATGCTTGCCAGCCCGTCGGGCGGTGTACCCAATAACCCGTTACCTCTGATTATCTGGCCGCGCGTGGTGCCGGAAGAGGAGGAGATCGCCACGTGGTTTGAAAAAACTTTCGAGGAGAACGGCTGGCCACCCGCCTGGCGCTATCCGATCTTCCCGTATACCCATTATCATCCTAATACCCATGAACTGCTGGGCGTCGCTGAAGGCTGGGCGGAAGTGCTGTTTGGCGGCGACAGTGGCCGGATGGTGACCCTGCGCGCAGGCGATGCGGTCCTGATTCCGGCGGGTGTCGGCCATCGGCAGGTCAGCGCCAGCGAAGATTTTATGGTGATTGGCGCCTATCCGCATGGGATGTCACCGGAGACACTGCGCGATGAGCCCGCGAAGCTGAAAATGGCCCAGGAGCAGGTGAAAAAAGTGCCGTTACCGACGCAGGATCCCTTTACCGGCAAAGAGGGCGCATTAACCGAGATCTGGCAGCCGATTGCCGCGCTCACCGCCCAGCAGTAAGCCATGGGGCGAGCACGCCCCGATGCCGCTCCGCCAGCCCGGCTTTCGCGTCCCGTAAGCCTGGCTGTCACCGGGCTGTCATCAAACTGTCGTAGCGTTTTGCCCAGCATGTCAACGGCAAAGGCAGAGTAAGATGGCGGCAATATCCTTAACCGGACTGAGCAAAGCGTTCGGCGCGCAGCCGGTACTGGACGCGGTTTCGTTACAGATTAACCAGGGCGAGTTTGTCGCCGTTCTTGGGCCTTCTGGCTGCGGCAAAACCACCCTGCTGCGCCTGCTGGCCGGCTTTGAAACGCTCGACAGCGGTGAAATCCGCATCGGTGAACGTCAGGTTGCCGCAGACGGGCTGCACCTGCCGCCGGAAGCCCGCGAGCTCGGCGTGGTGTTCCAGAACTACGCTTTGTGGCCGCATATGACGGTCGCGGAGAACGTCGGCTACAGCCTGAAGGTGAACGGTGTGGCGCGCGCAGAACGCGAACTGCGCACCACCCAGGCCCTGACGCTGGTCGGGCTGGATCGCTTCGCCGACCGCCGACCCGCCGATCTCTCCGGCGGTCAGCGCCAGCGCGTGGCACTGGCACGCTGCCTGGTGGCACGGCCGACGCTGGTGCTGCTGGATGAGCCGCTGGCTAACCTCGATGTCCATCTGCGCGCCACCATGGAAGAGGAGTTCCGCCGCTTCCATCGCCACAGTGGCGCCACCTTACTCTATATCACCCACGATCAACGCGAAGCGATGGCACTGGCCGACCGCATCGTGGTGCTCGAACACGGCAGAGTGATGCAGTTCGCCAGCCCGCAGACCCTGTGGCGCGAACCGGCTAATGAGATGGTGGCGACCTTTATTGATGAGGGGCGGGTGCTGCCGGTCAGCGACATTGAGCCGCTCGATCCGGGTCAGGCAACCGCCACGCTCTGCGGGCTGCGGGTTTTGCTGCGCTGCTCGCCTCACCAGCGCCCGCTGCCACACGGCAAAGCCAGCTTCCACAGCGTCAGTTTTCACCTCGCCACTGAGGGAGAGCGGCAGTTTGCCGCCCGCGTTGAGCGCATTATCTTTCGCGGTGGCTACAATCAGATCAACCTTCGACCGCTTAATCAACCGGATGTCAGCCTGTCGCTGACGCTTAATGATGCTGCATTACTGGCGGTGGATGACACCGTCGGCGTCGCCGTCGATGACGGCTGGATTCTTCCTGCATAAAGGGTTTCAGAAACCATGAAAACGGCTTTTCGTACTCCGCTTCACGCGCTGTTGTTGCTGTCGGGCCTGGCGGCCTCAACCCTGTTGCAGGCGGCCGACGCGCCCGGCGGCAAGCTGGTGGTTTACACGTCGCAGGCACCTGAAATTGCGCAACAGACCATCGATGCGTTTAAGGCCGCGTATCCGGCGGTGGAGGTGGAGTGGACCCGCAACGGCACCACTCAACTGATGAACGTGCTGCGCACGGAGATGATGAGCGGCCAGGTCAAACCCGATGTGCTGCTGGTGGCCGACGCGATCAATCTGGGCGCACTCAAGAAAGAGGGGCAGCTCTATTCATATCCGGCCGCCCCGGTCAGCCACCTGAAGCCTGCCTATTACGATGCGGATAAAACCTTTTTCGGCACCAAAATTATCGCCACGGTGATCGCCTATAACACCCAGCGTGCGAAGCCGGTCAGCAGCTGGAAAGCGCTGGCAGTAGAAGAAAACAGAGGCCAGATTGCGGTCCCCAGTCCCCTCTATTCCGGTGCGGCGCTCTATAAGCTGCATACCGATATCCATACCCCGTCGATTGGCTGGGCGTTCTATCAGCAACTGGCCGCTATCGGCATTGCGCCACAGGGCGGCAATGGACCGGCGCTGAAAGCGGTTGCCAGCGGCATGGATAAGTATGGCGTGATCACGGATGCCGATATTATCCGCGCCAAAAAGCAGGGATCGCCCATCGATCTGGTCTATCCGCAGGAGGGCGTCTCCTATGTGACCGAGCCGGTGGCGATCATGAAGTCGGCGCATAATCTGCCGGCCGCCAAAGCCTTTGTTGATTTCATGCTGTCGGAAGCAGGACAGCAGCTGGTGGCGAAGCAGGGAAACCGGCCGGTCGATGCCCGCGTGGCGGCACCCAGTGGCTTTGCGCCGATTGAGCAAATCACGCTGCTGACGCCGGATGTGGCAAAAGCGGTGGCCGAGGATGCTCAGGTCCGCGAAACCTTTACTGAACTGTTTGGCGGCTGATCGTGAGCGTGCTGGGCAACGAATGGCGAAGAGGCCAGGCCGCCAGGCATCGCAGATGGCGGGCGGAACCGCTGGTGCTGGGCATACTGGTGCTGGTGATCGGCCTGCTGTCGGTGGCACCCTTTGCCCGGCTGATGGGAACCGCGCTGGCACCGGATGGCATACTGGATAGCGATCGCCTGCTGAGATTGCTGACCAGCCGGCGGGTGCTCAGTGCCACACTGAATACCCTGGCGATCGGCATCAGCGCGACGTTGCTGTCGCTGCTGCTGGGAACGGTGGCCGCCTGGCTGGTGGCGCTCACCGATTTGCGTGCCAAAGCGGCCTGGGTATTCGCCTTTATCCTGCCGCTGATGATCCCGCCTCAGGTGACTGCGCTGGCCTGGATACAGGCGCTGGCACCGGGCAGTCTGCTGGCCACAGCGGTGAATGCGCTGGGCGGGACGTGGCTGGCACCCGGTCAGCAACCGCTCTATACCGCGACCGGCATGGTACTGCTGCTGGGTCTGCACAATGCGCCGCTGGTGTTCCTCACGGTGCGGGCTGGCCTGCGTCGACTCCCCGCCGAACTGGTGGAGGCGGCCCGTATCAGCGGCGCATCACCCCGGCAGATTCTGTTCACGGTGATCCTGCCGCTGGCGCGCCCCGCGATCTTCGCCGGGGCGGCGCTGGCGTTTGTCGCTGCGGTCGGGAATTTCGGTATCCAGGCGATGCTGGGTATTCCGGCGCGGGTGCCGACGCTGATTACGCTGGTTTATCAGCAGCTCAATACCCTCGGCCCCGGTGCGCTGCCCAATACCGCCGTCTACTCGATGCTGATTGCGCTGATCACCCTCGCCGGAATGCTGATTAGCGGCTGGCTGGGTGGACGGCGCGATGTCCGGGTCAGCGGATCGCCACGACCCTGGCACCGGCCGCTGGGGCGCGCGCGACTGCCGGGCGAAATCATCGCCTGGCTGTGGATGGTGATCACCTTGCTGCTGCCGCTCAGCGCCTTGCTGACCACCGCCTTAACCCGCGGTTTCGGTCAGGCTCTGAACTGGCAAACCCTGACGCTGGAGAATTTTCAGCAGGCGCTGTGGGGCTATCCGGCGATACGGCAGGCGTTCTTTACCAGCCTGTGGCTCACCGGCCTGACGGCGATGCTGCTCAGCGTCATGGCACTGTTCCTCGCTTTCTTTCTCAGCTGGCATCGTACCCGGCTGGTGCGGGGGCTGGGATTCGCCAGCGAGCTGACCTATGCGCTGCCCGGCATTGTCACCGGCGTGGCGGCGATGCTGTTTTTCCTGCGGCCACTGCCGCTGCTGGGATTTTCTCTTTACGGAACGGTGTGGATTATTCTCGCGGCCTATCTGGCCAATTTCCTGGCGCTGGTGTTAAGGCCGACGCTGGCCGGGTTCGCGCAAATCGAACCGTCACTGGATGAGGCGGCGCGCTTATGCGGCGCGGGTCTGATGCGGCGGATGACTGACATCCTGCTGCCGCTGGCGGCACCTTCTGTGCTGGCCGGTGCGCTGCTGGTGTTCCTCACCGCGCTGAATGAAATACAGGTTTCAGTGCTGCTGGTTACCGCGCAAACCCAGACGCTTGGCCCGACCATTATTTTCCTGGACGAAGGCGGATCGGCGCCGCTGGCGGCGGCGGTCGGATGCCTGATGATTGGGATCGTGCTGGGCTTAATGCTACTGGCCTCACGACTGACGCGCCGTCTGCCGCAGGGAGTCCTGCCATGGCAAGCCTGACGGTGATCAGCGGCGTCGGCGGAAAACTGCCGGCCGCTTTCCTGCTGGAGATAGAGGGATACCGTCTGTTATGGGATTTAGGTGCCGGGCCGGAGCCGGGCGTCCGGCCCGCAGTGGACGCCATCGGCCAGGTCGATGCGCTCTGCCTGACCCATTCCCATGTGGATCACGCGGCGGCGCTGGATAGCTGGGCCGACATCGGTTCACCGCCGGTCTATGCCAGTGAGATCACCTGGCAGCAGTTGGGCGAGGCTGGCGTGCCGGCTCAGGCGCGACGCATCCTGCCATTGCGCGGCCAGTGCGCGCTGGGGCCGCTGAATCTCTTTACCGGTCGCAGCGGGCATTCGCCAGGATCGATCTGGTTTCATCTGCCGATTGCAGGTGGCATCACCTATATGGGCGACTGGAGTCGCGAATCGCTGCTGTTGCCGTTTGATTGCCCGCCACGCGCACGGCTGTTGATTACCGATGGTTCCTATGGCGACCGCAATCAGCGACTGGCGCAGCAGATCGACGCGCTGGCCCTGGCGGCACAAGGGGGCGCCGTGGTCACCGCGCCGCTGCACGGGCGCGGCCCTGAGATGGCGCTGCAGCTCAGCGCTCGCGGGCTGCCGGTGGTGATGTGTCCCCAGGTGCGCGAAGAGGTGGCGCAGTTGCTGGCGCTCAACAGCCTGCCCGCCGCGGCGATGCTGGCGCTGGCCCGGTTATTGCGCGTCGCAACACCCGACCGCTGGCGACCGGATACGGTTATTGTCGCGGCGGATGCGGTGGCTGACAGCGGGCTGGCGGCGCAGCTCAGCCATCAGCCCGACTTTCGTCTGATCTTCAGCAGTCACGTTTCCAGCGGCACCCGTGCCTTTGAGATGCTGCAATCCGGCATGGCACGCTGGCTGCCGTGGAATGTGCATCCGCCGCTCGACGATCAGCTGGCGCTGATCAGACAGACGGCGGCCCAGAAAGTGATCCCGGCGTTTGTCGCGCCGCAAGAGTGCCAGCAGCTGATGAGCCAAAGTCCGGCAATGCTCTGCTGGCAGCACCGTTATTCGCTCTCCTCGCGCTGGCAGCGGGTCGCCTGACGCGCCGCCGCCACGGAGTCATTGAACATTTACTCGCCGCTGCCGATAAACCCCTTATAAACACTGATTAATCTTCTTAATGCGCTTGTCATCTCAGCTCTTTTCGGCTGTAGTCTGCGCACGCTATTAAGAATATTCCTAAGCCGTCATCCGGCTACAGAGCAGCAGGCTAATCACAATGGATAATAACTCTGAGGTCATCTATCGCATGCTGGTACAAAGCGTGAATGATTACGCCATCACTATGCTAAAACCTGACGGTATCATCGGCAGCTGGAATCAGGGTGCTCAGCGCACGATAGGCTATACGCCAGACGAGATGATTGGCTGTAGCTTTGCCCTGTTGTATAGCGAAGAAGATCGCCGCCGGGGCCTGCCGCAGCGTGGGCTGGATATGGCTGCGACTGCCGGACACCATGAAAGCGAAGGCTGGCGCTATCGCAAAGATGGCAGTGCTTTCTGGGCACACGAGACGATCGACCCGATACGCAATGACGCCGGTCTGCTGGTGGGATACGCCTGTATAACCCGCGACTGTACTCAGCAGCAGGAGCAGCAGCGCAAAGAGCGGGAGCAGGAGATGCGCTTCCGCCTGCTGGTGGAGGGCGTTACCGATTACGCTATCTATATGCTCGATCATGACGGCAACGTGGTGAACTGGAATGCCGGGGCACAGCGCGCCAAAGGCTATGTGGCGGAAGAGATTGTCGGCCAGCATTTTTCCCGCTTCTACAGCGCCCAGGATCGCCTGAACCGTGTCCCGGAGCAGAACCTGCAAACCGCTTAT
Source organism: Pantoea sp. Fr-CA_6 (assembly GCF_024520895.1). Classification (NCBI taxonomy): domain Bacteria; kingdom Pseudomonadati; phylum Pseudomonadota; class Gammaproteobacteria; order Enterobacterales; family Erwiniaceae; genus Pantoea; species Pantoea sp. Fr-CA_6. Next base: position 180,466 of record NZ_JALNPO010000006.1, read on the forward strand.
CGCACCGGCCGCTTTGAAGATGAGGGCTGGCGCTACCGCAAAGATGGCAGCGCCTTCTGGGCGCATGTGGTGATCGACACGATCCGCGACGATCAGGGTAAGCTGCTGGGCTACGCTAAAATCACCCGCGACTGCACCGAACAGCAGCGCGTCCGCAGCCAGCAACGGGAGCAGGAGCAGCGTTTCCGTCTGCTGGTAGAAGGGGTCACCGATTACGCCATCTATATGCTCGATGTCGACGGCGTGGTGGTGAACTGGAATGCCGGTGCGCAGCGTGCCAAAGGGTACAAAGCGGATGAAGTGGTGGGTCAGCACTTCTCGCTGTTTTACAGTTCCCAGGAGCGGCTGAACCGCATCCCGGAAGCGAATCTCGGTATCGCGCTTAAGACCGGCCGTTTTGAAGATGAGGGCTGGCGCTACCGCAAAGATGGCAGCGCCTTCTGGGCGCATGTGGTCATCGACGCAATCCACGATGATGACGGTAAGCTGGTCGGCTTCGCTAAGATCACCCGCGACCGCACGGAACGCCGTGAGCAGGAGCAGCAGGTGCTGCGCGCCCGGGATCTGGCTGAAGCCCAGAGCACCCAGAAAACCGCGCTCTCTAAATTCCTGGATAATATCATCGCCAACATTCCCTCCTGCGTGATTGTGGAAGATGCGATCACCCGCGAGATCCTGCTGGTTAACGACCGCACTCAGCAGCTGTTTGGCCTGTCGAAATCGCTGATCGTCAACAAGCGCCCGCACGAATGCATGTCGCCCGAACTCAGCGATTACTTTAATAATCTGGCGGATGTTGCGCTGCGCAGTGAGGGCATGCATGAACGTGAGCAGTTGCTGATGACCGCCAGCGGCGAACGCATTCTGCATACCCGCGCCACCGCGATTAACGGTCAGGATGCGCGACGTAACTACCTGATGCTGCTGGTGGAAGATGTCACTGACCAGCGCGCTGCTGATGCCCGTATTCACCATATGGCGCACCACGACAATCTCACCAGCCTGCCGAACCGCATTCTGTTCCGCCAGCGTCTGAGTGAAGCCTTGCGCACTGCCGGTCAGATACAGCGTCAGACTGCCGCGCTCTGCCTTGATCTCGATAACTTTAAAAATGTGAACGATGCGCTGGGCCACCAGATTGGCGACGAGTTGCTGCGCAGTGTGGCTAAGCGTCTGCGTAACGCGCTGCGTGACCAGGATACTCTGGCGCGTATCGGAGGCGATGAGTTCGCCATCGTGCTGCCTTCGGTGGCCAGTAATGAAGAGGCGAGCATTGTGGCGCAGCGCCTGATTGAGGCGATTCGCCCGCCGGTCAACGTTGAAGGCCATAATCTGTCGGTCGGGCTCAGCGTGGGTATTGCGCTCAGCACCACCATCACTAATACGCCGGAGCAGCTGCTGCGCTGTGCGGACATGGCGCTGTATGAAGCCAAACGCAACGGTCGCAACCGTTATGAGCATTTCACGCTGGAGATGGACGATGTGGCGCGCAGTCGACGCCTGATTGAAAACGATCTGCGCGATGCGATTAGCGGCGGGCATCTGCGGCTCTACTATCAGCCCATCACCAACGGTGATAACCGTACCATCATTGGCTATGAGGCGCTGATGCGCTGGCATCATCCGGTTCGTGGGCTGATCATGCCCAACGACTTCATCCCGATCGCTGAAGAGACCGGCCTGATTCATATGCTGGGGGCGTTTGCACTCTACGAAGCCTGTCGCGAAGCGGCGAGCTGGGAAGGGGAGCAGTCGGTCTCGGTCAACCTCTCACCGCTGCAGTTTAAAAACAGCTCGCTGGTGCCGGTGGTGGAAGGTGCGCTGAAAGAGTCGGGTCTCGATCCGGCGCGGCTGGAGGTTGAGATCACCGAATCGGTGCTGCTGGATGATTCGCTGGGTAATATCCGTACCCTGCAAAATCTCAAGGCGCTGGGCGTGCAGATTGCGCTGGATGATTTCGGCACCGGCTATTCGTCGCTGAGCTATCTGCGATCTTTCCCGTTCGACAAAATCAAAATCGACAAATCCTTTATCAATGATATGGGTGACAGCCGCGAGGCGCTGGCGATTATCCGCGCCATCACCGGCATGAGTCGCAGTCTGGATATCCAGATTACTGCCGAAGGGGTGGAGAGCGATGAGCAGTTCGCTAAGCTGCGCGATGAGGGCTGTACCCTGTTCCAGGGCTTCCTGTTCGGACGGCCTCAGCCGTCGGAACTGCGGCTGAAAACGCTGGGTTAACCCGCGCCGGGTTAATCCATACCGTGTTAATCCATACCGTGTTAATCATAGAGGCCATGCTGCTGGACCGGCGCATGGCTGAGATTATCGCGAATGCGCCGCACCGACTCGCGCACCACCAGCCTGCCATTCAGCAGCAGGCTGCCGGTGGGCGTGCCGGGATTCAGTCGCATCTCCTGCAACATTCTCACTGCCGCTGCGCCCAGCTCATCACGCGGCACCTGCACCGAGGTCAGCGGAATATCGTGGATAGCGGCCAGGTTAAAGCCATCCATACTCATCACCGAAATATCCTGCGGCACCCGCAGACCGGCCTGCTCCAGCGCAGTGACGGCGCCCGCCGCAATATAATCACCGCTGGCGAGAATCGCGGTCGGGCGCAGCGCATCAGGGCAGTGGCGCAGATATTCACTCAGCCGCTCCGCCGCTTCATTGCTGCTGAAGCTGTTCAGGGTCAGCAGATGCTGGCGGCTGTCAAACCGCAGGTTCATGGCATGCCAGGCGTCGCGCACCCCCTGCAATCGCTGCTCCATGGTGTAGCGGCGTAAGCAATGCAGCGACAGGATCTGCCGGTGTCCCTGCTCAAACAGGTAGCGCGCTGAGAATTCACCAATCAGCTGATGATGGGGCGAGACCGAAGGCAGGCGCATTCGGCGATCGCGGGCGTTAATCAGCACGCAGGGTTTGTTCATCTCCGCCGCCAGCTGATGAATATGCTCATCATCAATGCCGATCAGCAGTGCCGCTTCGGTCTGCTGCATCTTATCAATAAACAGCGCCGCATCACTTTCCACCTCCTCCAGCGGGCAGTAGCGCAGCCGCACCTCATGCGGCTCCACCGCCTGGCTGATCCCCTGAATCACTTTGTAGTAGAAGATGTCACTGCGTACATCAAAGGCGCGCGGCGGGGCAAAAACCATCAGGTTATTCAGCAGCAGGCGACCACTGTGCAGGTTGTTTAGCACGCCCTGTTGCTGCGCCACGGCCAGCACTTTGTCACGGGTGGCGGGCCGGGTATTGGCTTTACCCGCCAGCACCCGCGACACCGTACTGATGGAGACGCCGCTGAGTGCCGCAATCTCGCTTACTTTCAGCCTTTGTTTCATTCTGTGATCGCCTTCAAATCTGCTGATGAAAAATTTTTCATAACCTGCTGAATCGCGTCAGATAAGCGTTTCAGTGCCATTTTCTGCCGGGATTCAGCCTGCCATGAAAAGTGTTGCAAAAAAGTGTCTGTACCCACGTTTCGCACTTTTCTAAGTTCGTTACAGGACACGCGGTACGCCAGCAGGCGGTGTGCGTCATCAATGGCAATCAGGAGTGGCACAATGAGCCTCGAATCAACAACCAAACCCATCAGTGCATCCCGCACGGTGCGCGTGATTAAAAATTTACGCTGGTGGATGCTGGGAATGTTCCTGCTGGGTGTAACCGTCAACTACATCACCCGCAACTCGCTCGGCATTCTGGCACCGGAACTTAAAAACAGTCTGCACATGACGACCGAACAGTACTCCTGGGTGGTGGCGGCGTTTCAGCTGGCCTATACCCTGTTTCAGCCAATCTGCGGCTGGCTGATCGATGTGATCGGACTGAAGATGGGCTTCCTGATCTGCGCGCTGATCTGGTCGGTGACCTGTCTGCTGCACGCCGGTGCGGGAAGCTGGCTGCATCTGGCATTGCTGCGCTTTGTCATGGGCGCCTCTGAGGCGGCGGCAACGCCCGCTAACGCCAAAGCGATCGGTGACTGGTTTCCGAAAAAGGAGCGCCCGGTCGCGGCGGGCTGGGCGGGCGTCGGCTTTTCGATTGGTGCCATGCTGGCGCCACCGATTATTTATGTCGCGCACATAACGTTTGGCTGGCAGGGCGCCTTTCTGCTGACCGGCGGGCTGGGCCTGCTGTGGGTTGCACTCTGGTGGTGGGGATATCACTCGCCCGAGAGCCATCCTCGTCTCTCTGATGAGGAGCGGGCCTTTATTAATCAGGACAACGAAGCGATCGGGGAAAAACTGCCGTTCTTCACCGCGCTGAAAGTGATTGGTAAAGAGAAGAAATTCTACGGCATCGCCATCCCGGCTTTTCTGGCCGAACCAGCCTGGGCGGTACTGAGCTTCTGGGTACCGCTCTATCTGGCCAATGAGCGCGGCATGGATCTCAAACAGATCGTGATGTTCGCCTGGTTGCCGTTTCTGGCCGCCGACCTCGGCAGCGTCGCCAGCGGCTATCTGACCAAAATCTATGTGCGCTGGTTTGGTCTCACCCGCGTCAATTCGATTGTCGCCAGTTCGGTGACCGGCGCACTGCTGATGGTCTCCCTGGCGCTGATGACGCTGGTAAAAGATCCCTGGCTGGCGATCGCCCTGATCTCCGTCGGTGGCTTCGGCCATCAGGTGATCTCCTGCATGCTGAGCGCGCTAGTGGTGGAGCGTTTTGATCGCCGCCAGATGGCCACGGTCAACGGCATGCGCGGCTCCTGCGCCTGGATCGCCAGCTTTATCTTCTCGCTGATTATCGGTGTCACCGCCGATACCATCGGCTTCAATCCGCTGTTTGTGGCGATGGGCTTCTTTGACCTGATTGGTGCCGTTTTCCTGGTGATGCTGGTCGCCGAACGCCGCCAGCGCCCTGCTAACCCATAAGGATATCGTGATGAAAACCCTGAAGAACTGGACGCTGCATCAGCAGGCCGATCACTTTGTTGAACTCAAGGTCGAAGATCGTCACTTCCTGCGGCTTTACGTGCTGGAGGATAAGCTGATGCGCGTGCTGCTGAAGCGCGACGGTGAGCTGGCGCTGAACCGCACCTGGAGCATTGCGCCTGTCAGCGACGTGCCCTGGCAGGGGCGGGATCGTGAGGCGCTGGATGGCTTTACGCTGCCGGCATTTAAGGTTGAACACGATGCGCAGCAGTTGCGCATCAGCACGCAACGGCTGCGTGTCACGGTGCATCAGCCGCTCTGCCTGAGCTGGGAGCAGTTTGATGGTGAGAGCTGGCAGCCGCTGGCCGCCGACCGTCACACCGGTGCCTATCTGCTCAATGCGCACGGTGATGGAGTCGAGCACTATCAGCGTCGCCAGCCGCAGGATCGGGTTTATGGCCTGGGCGAGAAGAGCGGCGACCTGAACCGCGTTAACCGGCGTTTTGAGATGCGTAATCTGGACGCCATGGGCTACAACGCCGCCAGCACCGATCCGCTCTATAAACATATTCCGTTTACCCTGACGCAGCGCGATGGCGTCAGTTTTGGCCTGTTCTATGACAACCTGAGCAGCAGCTGGCTCGATCTGGGGAATGAGCTGGATAACTACCATCTCCCTTATCGTCGCTACCGCGCCGAGGCGGGCGATCTCGATTACTACATGATGCTGGGCCCGACGCTGCTCGACGTCACCAAAGCCTTTGTGCGTCTGACCGGTCGCACCCTGTTTCAGCCGAAGTGGAGCCTGGGCTACAGCGGGTCCACCATGCACTACACCGACGCGCCCGACGCACAACAGCAGCTGCAATCCTTTATCCGTCTGTGTCGCGAGCATGAAATTCCCTGCGACTCGTTCCAGCTCTCATCGGGTTACACCTCGATTAACAACAAGCGCTACGTCTTCAACTGGAACTATGACAAAGTCCCGAATCCCAATGCGCTGAGCGACGCGTTTCATACTGCCGGAATGAAGCTGGCGGCCAACATCAAACCCTGCCTGCTGCAGGATCATCCGCGCTATCAGGAAGTGGCTGCGCAGGGGCTGTTTATTCGTGACTCTGAGCAGGATCGTCCTGAGCGTTCGGTGTTCTGGGACGATGAAGGCTCGCACCTCGACTTCACTCATCCGCAGGCGGTGCGCTGGTGGCAGGATAATGTCACCCGGCAGCTGCTGGAAAAGGGCATCGATTCCACCTGGAATGACAACAACGAATATGAGGTGTGGGATGGCGAAGCGCGCTGTCACGGTTTTGGTCAGCCGATCGCCATCAAGCATATCCGGCCGGTAATGCCGTTGCTGATGATGCGCGCCTCAATGGAAGCCCAGCAGCAGTTTGCACCGGACAAACGCCCTTATCTGATCTCCCGTTCCGGCTGCGCCGGGATGCAGCGCTATGTACAGACCTGGAGCGGCGATAACCGCACCAGCTGGCAAACCCTGCGCTACAACATCCGCATGGGACTGGGGATGAGCCTTTCAGGGCTGTTTAACGTCGGGCACGATGTCGGCGGCTTCTCGGGCGATAAGCCGGATGCCGAGCTGTTTGTGCGCTGGGTTCAGAATGGCGTTATGCACCCGCGCTTTACTATCCACTCCTGGAATGACGATCACACGGTGAACGAGCCCTGGATGTACCCGGAGGTCACGCCGATGATCCGCGAGGCGATCCGGCTGCGCTATCGCCTGATGCCCTACCTCTATAACCTGGCGTGGCAGGCCAGTGTGGAAGATGAGCCGATGCTGCGCCCGACCTTCCTCGATCACGAGCAGGATCCGCTGACCTATCAGGAGTGTGATGACTTTATGCTGGGGCGCGATCTGCTGGTCGCCAGCGTAGTAGAGCAGGGCGCGCGCAGTCGTGAAGTCTATCTGCCCCGTAACCGCGGCGGCTGGTATGACTGGCACAGCGGCAAGGCGTTTGCGGGCGGTGAGACCATCACGCTGGATGCGCCGCTGGATCGGTTGCCGCTGCTGGTAAGGGCCGGTGCGGTGATCCCGCTGGGCGAGTGCGAAAGCACCACCGATGCGCGGCGTGATACGGTGCGGCAATGGCAGCTATGGCCTGCCCCCGAAGGCGTGCAGACACAAGGCGAAATGTTTGATGACGATGGCGAGAGCCACGGCTGGCAGCAGGGTAATGCGCTATGGCTTCGCTGGACGCTCTGCAGCAGCGCCACGCGTATCGAGCTGACGGTGGAAAAACGTGGAGATTACCAGCCAGCCTGGCGGGAGATCGCGCTGTTACTGCCTGCGGGTGAAAGCCGTGAACTGTGGGTGAATGGCGGGAAAGCCGCGAGTTACCGGCTGGAATAGCGGTGCAGTGGTGTCAGCAAGACGGCAATAAGATCGGCCCCGAAAAGGGGCCGATAAACATTATTCTGCGTGGTTCTCGGTGCTCATGCGGCCCAGATCTTTATCGACCAGGAACAGACCGTTGCCGCTGTTGCTGACCAGCGCCAGTTTATCCAGCACGGTTTTGAACAGCTTCTCTTCTTCATGCTGCTCGGCAACATACCACTGCAGGAAGTTGAAAGTAGAGTAATCCTGTGAGGTCATGGCAGCATGGGCCAGTTCATTGATTTTGCTGGTGATCAGCTGCTCATGCTCCAGCGCCTGCTGCAGAATTTCATTCAGCGAGGTGAAAGAAACTGGCGGCGCTGCGATGGTACCCAGCACCGGCATGCCGCCGGTATCGCTCAGGTAATCAAACAGACGCTGCATATGCTGCATCTCTTCGCGTGAATGCATCTTCAGGAAGGAAGCGGCACCCTCAAAGCCTTTGTCGCTGCACCAGGCACTCATTTGCAGATAAAGATTGGCAGAGAAAAATTCCAGGTTCAGCTGGTCGTTTAAACGCCCAGTCATTTCAGCAGTCAGCATGGCCGAGTCCTTTTAAGAAGATGTTAAATAAACAGGTATAGTCGGTGAATTATGCATCAAATATGTTAGTAAAGCGAAGGCTTTTCCGCAAAAACAGCTAATTTATCTGATTGATTTAAATAGAATTATTTCACAAATTGAATACGAGCGATTCTCATTCTGCATCACTCCTTATCGGGCAACAAAATCAGGGTTTCAGCACCATGATAGTGCGCCCGGTCGCTATCCTGCTGGTGCAATCGCCGCTGAAGCTGGAGAAATAGCGGTCATCTGATGACGCGCCGGAAATATCACGTTGCCGTCAGAAAAAGATATTTCGCAGAGCCAGAACAGGCATGGCGTGGATTAAACGCCCAGAGGTGACAGCAGGGCCATTAATCATCGCGCGCCAATCGGCTCTGGCATAAATCATGCTTAGAACTCAGTTCCATATATTGAAACTTGCCATGGCAGGGAACAGGCGGCAAGCCAGGTTATCAGGAGAAAATAATGTCAGATGAAAGTGTGGTAAGTCCGGTAAAAATGACGGCGACCAAAGGCAGTTATGTCGCGTTAATTTTTGCCATCCTGTTTTTCTCAGGGCTGTTTTATAACGTCGAGGGTCTTTCATGGCTGGGCGCCTTTGACTTCACCACGCTGGGCGGCAGCTTTGGCACCATGAAAGATCCCGCCAGCAACACCTTTCTTGGCGCAGGCGGACTCAGTGCCAAAGCGGGTTTCCTGTTTGCGCTGTCGCTGACGCCCACGGTGATGCTGGCGCTGGGCGTGCTGGAAATCTTCACCCACTACGGCGCGATTCGCGCGGCGCATCGGTTGCTGACGCCGCTGCTTAAGCCGCTGATGGGGCTGCCGGGCCATTGCGGTCTGGCGTTAATCACCGACCTGCAAAGTACCGACGCGGGCGCGGCATTAACCAAAGAGATGGCCGACCAGAATCAGATCGGTAAAAAAGAGGTGGTGGTGATGAGTGCCTGGCAATATTCCGGTGCCGGCTTAATCAATAATTATTTCGCCATCGGCTCCGCGCTATTCGCCTCAATGACGCTGCCGATTATTATTCCGCTGTTATTAATGTTCGTGCTGAAATTTGTCGGTGCGGCGATAACGCGCGCTGTGTTAAACAGTGTTTATAAGAAGGATTTCGCCGATGGAAAATAAAATCACGACCAGCAGTAATCCCTTTGATGTGTTTGTGACCGGCGCGCGTAAAGGCTTTCACATTGCCATTCACAACCTGATGCCAAATGTGGTGATGGCCTATGTGCTGGCAGAAGTGCTCAATCTGCTCGGCATCATGCAGTTTCTCGGGCACGTTTTTGCGCCAGTGATGGGGCTGTTCGGCCTGCCGGGTGAGGCAATTACGGTGCTGCTCACCGCCTGGCTCTCATCGTCTGCGGGTACCGGCGTAGCGGTGAGTCTGCTGACCAAAGGGCTGCTGACCGGCGCGGATATCACGATTCTGGCCCCGGCGATTTTCCTGATGGGATCGCAGCTGCAATATATGGGACGGCTGCTGGGCGTGGCCGATGTGCCAAAAAAATACTGGCCGCTGCTGATGCTGGTGAGCATCATCAACGCGCTGATCGCAATGTCTGTTATGCGTCTGTTTATTCAGGAGTAACGCTGTGTCTGAGGTATTAGAGCATTACCACTATTTGCACGAAATTCCGGAGCTGGGCTTTCAGGAGGTGAAAACCTCGGCCTACATCGCCGATCAGCTGGAGAAAGCGGGCCTGAAGGTGACGCGCAATATCAATAACACCACCGGCATTGTGGCCGAGATCGACAGCGGTGTGCCGGGTCCGGTGCTGGCACTGCGCGCGGATATGGATGCGCTGGGGCACATCATTGATGGCGTGCCGTGCGCGCGCCACACCTGCGGTCACGACGGTCACTCTTCGGTCGTGCTGACGGCGGCGACGGCTCTGCTGCAGGAGGGCGCGGTGAAACGTGGCCGGCTGAAGATCCTGTTCCAGCCCGCCGAGGAGCTGGGCGCCGGTGCGCTCTCAATGATCGAAGGTGGCGCACTGGATGATGTGGAGATGATTCTGGGGTTCCATCTGCGTCCGCTGGAGGAGTGCGTGGTCGGCCAGGCGGTGCCTGCGGTGCTCTACTCAGCCTGCAGCACGCTGGAAGCGACCATCAAAGGCCAGCCCGCCCATGCGGCGCGTCCGCACCTGGGGGTGAATGCGCTGGATGCTGCCGTACAGGCGGTTCAGGCGGTCAACGCCATCCACCTCTCGCCCGGCCTGACCTGGAGCGTCAAAGCGACCCGCTTCCTGTGCGACGCCGGTGTCACCAACTCGGTGCCGGATGAAGCCCGCGTAGTCTGGGATCTGCGTTCGCAGGAGAACGGGCCGATGACGCTGCTGAAAGAGCAGGTCACGCGCGCCATTACTCACAGCGTGGCGGCACTGGGTGCCAGCGCCGAGGTCCGCGTATTGAAAGAGATGCCCGCCGCCGAGATTGATGATGAGGCGACGGCGGTGATCCGCGCCGCGATCGTCGAGGTGCTGGGCGAAGAGGGCGCGCTGTCAACCCGGACCACGCCAGGCAGCGAGGACTTTTTCTACTATCCGGTGAAGCGTCCGGGTGTAAAAGCGGGCTTCTGGGGACTGGGCACCAACCTGACGCCAGGATTGCATCATCCCGACATGCATTTTGATCTCGACTCGCTGGAGATTGGTGTGCAGATCTTCAAAGCCTGCGTCAGAAAGGTGCTGGGATAACGGAGGCGGGGCGGGTGCAGACCCGTCCCGCTTTGTTGTGGCATCCACCGTTCCCCGATTCCCCGCCCCTGAAATCCTGCCCCTCTCCCTGTAGGCCGCGCGCGCAAAATATTGTATGCTATGCCGCCTTAAAGCTGACCAGGTAACCGGAATTCACGCCAATGTAACTTCGCGCTGACCCGCCAACGATGAAAGATCGTTTTTGGCACCGTTTACCCGCCGGTAAGGTTCTGCCGGCCACCGTGATTTATCAGCAGCGCCAGTAAGTTGCGCTGCCTATTGAGAAGAATTCCATGTCTAATCCCTTTTTAGAAGAGGTGGCACGCCGCCGCACCTTCGCGATCATTTCGCACCCGGATGCCGGTAAAACCACCATTACCGAAAAAGTGTTGCTGTTCGGACAGGCTATCCAGACCGCCGGTACGGTAAAAGGCCGTGGCTCTAACCAGCACGCTAAGTCGGACTGGATGGAGATGGAGAAACAGCGTGGTATCTCCATTACCACCTCGGTGATGCAGTTCCCCTATCGCGATAGCCTGGTGAACCTGCTGGATACCCCGGGCCACGAAGATTTCTCGGAAGATACCTACCGTACGCTGACCGCGGTTGACTGCTGTCTGATGGTGATTGATGCCGCTAAAGGCGTCGAGGATCGTACCCGCAAGCTGATGGAAGTTACCCGTCTGCGCGATACGCCGATCCTGACCTTTATGAACAAACTTGACCGTGACATCCGCGACCCGATGGAAGTGCTGGATGAGGTGGAAAGCGAGCTGAAAATTGCCTGCGCACCGATCACCTGGCCTATCGGCTGCGGCAAGCTGTTCAAAGGGGTTTATCACCTCTACAAAGATGAGACCTATCTCTACCAGACCGGTAAAGGCCACACCATTCAGGATGTCCGCATCGTGAAGGGGCTGAACAACCCGGACCTCGACACCGCAGTCGGTGACGATCTGGCGGCACAGCTGCGTGAAGAGCTGGAGCTGGTACAGGGTGCATCGCACGAGTTTGAGCAGGAAGCCTTCCTGAGCGGCAAACTTTCGCCGGTCTTCTTCGGCACCGCACTGGGTAACTTTGGCGTTGACCATATGCTGGATGGCCTGGTGGCATGGGCACCGCGTCCGATGCCGCGTGACACCGACACCCGTACGGTTGAAGCGAAAGAAGAGAAGTTCACCGGCTTCGTGTTTAAGATCCAGGCCAACATGGACCCGAAACACCGCGACCGCGTGGCCTTTATGCGTGTGGTGTCCGGTAAATATGAAAAAGGGATGAAGCTGCGTCAGGTGCGCACCGGCAAAGATGTGGTGATCTCCGACGCCCTGACCTTTATGGCGGGCGACCGTTCGCACGTTGAAGAAGCGTATCCTGGCGATATCATCGGCCTGCATAACCACGGCACCATTCAGATTGGCGACACCTTTACTCAGGGTGAAAACATGAAGTTCACCGGTATTCCGAACTTCGCGCCAGAGCTGTTCCGCCGTATTCGTCTGCGCGATCCGCTGAAGCAGAAACAGCTGCTGAAAGGGCTGGTTCAGCTGTCGGAAGAGGGTGCGGTACAGGTGTTCCGTCCGGTGCATAACAACGATCTGATCGTGGGCGCGGTCGGGGTGCTGCAGTTCGATGTGGTGGTTGCCCGTCTGAAAAGCGAATATAACGTCGAAGCGATCTACGAAGCGATCAACGTCTCTACGGCGCGCTGGGTTGAATGCAGCGACGCGAAAAAGTTTGAGGACTTCCAGCGTAAAAACGAAGTTAACCTGGCGCTCGATGGCGGCAATAATTTGACTTATATCGCGCCAACCATGGTTAATCTTAATATTACGCAGGAACGTTACCCCGACGTCCGTTTCCGCAAAACGCGCGAGCACTAATCGCCTGTTTCCGGGCCATTCCAGCTGGGAGTGGCCCTGTTTTCCTCCTTCCAGACTCCTCCTAAAAACCCCGTTTTTCTTCTGTTTTGACGTGTGATCAACCAGTTAGCCAGGCAAATTGCAAAATGCCGTCTATGATTACTCTATCGGACGGCGGAAGAGACTTCTCTTGTCCTTACGTCCTGTAACGCAGCGGCACCTGTGCCTCTGTTGCGCCCACAGTTTTTGGGTGAGTTAACTGATAGAAGGAAGATATCGATGAACAAGACTAAGATTGCTAAAACCCTGATGGCCGCCATGATTGGCTCAGCACTGATCAGCGGCAGCGCACTGGCTGACGAATCAATGTCGCAGAAAGCGTCACAGACAGCCGACAGCGCGGGTTCAAAAATCGATAGTTCTATGAAAAAAGTCGATGGTTATATGGATGACAGCGGCATCACCGCCAAAGCCAAAGCGGCGCTGGTAGATGATGACGCAATTAAAAGCACGGATATCTCGGTAAAAACGCATAGCGGCGTCGTGACCTTAAGCGGTTTCGTCACCTCACAGGATCAGGCTGAGAAGGCTGTGGCTGTGGTGCAGAAAATCGAAGGTGTTAAATCCGTCAGCGACAAACTACACGTCAGAGACAGCAAAGCATCATCAATGAAAGGTTATGCGGGCGATACCGCCACGACCAGCGAAATTAAAGCTAAGCTATTAGCGGATGACATTGTTCCGTCGCGCAACGTAAAAGTTGAGACCACCGACGGCGTTGTTCAGCTTTCAGGGCAGGTTGCTAATCAGGCACAGTCAGATCGTGCAGAAAGCATTGCTAAAGCCATTGAAGGCGTGAAAAGCGTTAAGAATGACCTGACGGTTAAATCTTAAGCTTGCGTACGGCCACTTCTGTGGCCGTACGAATAAAAGATACCCATCCGGGGATGAAATAAGCAGATCGATTTTAAAATATTCGATTTTTAAATAGGGTAAGGAGAGGCTTATGTTTCGTTGGGGCATTATTTTTCTGGTGATCGCACTGATCGCTGCAGCGTTAGGTTTTGGCGGTTTAGCGGGCACAGCAGCATGGGCAGCTAAAGTTGTCTTCGTCGTTGGTATTATCCTGTTCCTCATCAGCCTGTTTACCGGCCGTAAAAAGCTTTAGCCGATGAGTCCTGCAGTGTAATGCAACGCAAAGCATAGAGCGGAGACCAGTCATCTGTAGCGACTGACGTGAAGAGAGGGACACCTTCACATCGCTGCAAGGTAAGCCAGCCCAGCTGGCCTGCCGGTTAAAGGAACATATGACTGGTTCTCCGGAATGCTGCCGTCTTTAACGGATCGATCCTCCAGCAGACCCGGAACCGCTTTTTGAGGTTCGCACAGTGGGTATACGCATTCCTGTCACGCTCGGCGCCATTGAACCTCTGGCCCTGACTCCGTTTAAATCTCAGAAAATTGCGCTGGTTTGTGAAGGCGGCGGTCAACGCGGCATTTTCACCGCAGGCGTGTTAGATGAATTTCAGCGTGCCCGATTCAACCCCTTTCAGCTGATGCTCGGCACCTCTGCCGGTGCACAAAACCTTTCTGCCTTTGTCTGTGGTCAGCCCGGCTATGCCCGACGTGTGATTACCCGCTATACCACCAGTAAACTCTTTTTTGATCCGCTGCGCTTTGTGCGTGGTGGCAATCTGATCGACCTCGACTGGCTGATAGATATCACCCGCAGTGAATTTCCGCTGGCGATGAGCAGCGCGGAGCAGCTGTTCTCCAGCGGCCGCGAGTTTTATATGTGCGCCTGCCGCAGTGACGACTACACGCCCGGCTACTTCAACCCGACCGCCGATAACTGGCTGGATCTGATCAAAGCCTCCAGTGCCATTCCCGGTTTTTACCGGCTGGGGGTCAGTCTGGAAGGGATCAGCTATCTCGATGGCGGCATCAGCGATGCGATTCCGGTGCGTGAAGCCGCCCGCCGTGGCGCTGATACCATTGTGGTGATCCGCACCGTGCCCTCGCAGATGTTCTATACCCCGAAATGGTTTAAGCGGATGGAACGCTGGCTCAGCACCGGCGCACTGCAGCCGATGATCAACGTGCTGAATAAGCATGAACAGAGCTATCGGGAAATTCAGCAGTTCATTGAGAATCCGCCCGATGATTTGCGCATTATCGAAATCTTTCCGCCACATGCGCTGGCCAGCAGTGCGCTGGGGAGCCGCATCGCTTCACTGAATCAGGATTATCATCTGGGACGGCGTTGTGGTCGCTATTTCCTCGCCACGCTGGGCCAGTGGCTGAGTGATGCGGAACCGATGACCACGGCGCGTATCGTAACGCCGCCTGCTCCGGTAGCCAATGCACCCGATACCCGCCTCATCATCACACCGCCGCTGGCGGATAATGATGCTGATTACGACAAAGGATCGCTGGCATGAAGTTTATCGATACGCACTGCCACTTCGATTTCCCGCCGTTTGAAGGGGATATCTCTGGCAGCCTGGCACGTGCTGCAGAAGCTGGCGTGGAAAAGATTATCGTTCCGGCGATCGATGCCAGCCGCTTTGAGCGGGTCTGCGCGTTAGCCGCGGCGCAACCGGCGCTCTATGCCGCGCTGGGCCTGCATCCAATCGTCATCGAAAATCATCAGGAGGCCCATCTCGACCAGCTGGAAACCTTACTGCAACAGCGGCCGCGTAAGCTGGTGGCGATCGGCGAGATCGGGCTGGATCTCTATCGCGACGATCCGCAGTTTGATAAGCAGCAACGCTTTCTTGAGGCGCAGCTTAAGCTGGCGAAAGCGTATCAGCTGCCGGTGATCCTGCATTCGCGCCGCACTCATGACAAACTGGCGCAGATTCTGCGTCGTTACGATCTGCCGCGCCGTGGCGTGGTGCATGGTTTTGCGGGCAGTCTGCAGCAGGCGCAGGCCTTTATTAAGCTGGGTTATGCGATTGGCATCGGCGGGACCATTACCTATGAACGCGCCAGCAAAACCCGTCAGACCGTGGCGCAGCTGCCGCTCTCTTCGCTGCTGCTGGAAACCGATGCACCCGATATGCCGCTGCAGGGCTTTCAGGGCCAGCCTAATCGTCCGGAGCGGGCGCGTCAGGTGTGGGAGGTGCTCTGCAGCCTGCGTGAAGAGTCACCTGAGGAGATTGCCGATGCGCTGTGGCACAACAGTCAGCAGCTATTTCAGCTCGACCCCGCTTTCCCGGCGCTGCGCAACTGACCCCCCGCGTCTCACCCGACCTGCAGCCTTTGCGCTTAAATGTGATAATAGTAACATTGCACCCGCTGGCGTATAATGACCATCAGGTACCGTTATCTGTAATGTTAGTCACAGTAAACGTGGCAATGTTGCATTAATTTCTTATTCCTATGTGACTCCTGGCACATATCAGGCCGCATCAGAGTGTTATTATTATAACATTCCGCCGGCGAGCCGGTGGGTTGCACCCCGATCCTTTGGAGAGCCTCATGACCGATATCAAAGACCTTGCCCTGCGCGCCCTGAAACTGATGGATTTAACCACCCTGAATGACGACGACACCGACGCAAAAGTGATCGCCCTGTGTCATCAGGCCAAATCCCCGGCAGGCAACACCGCCGCAATCTGTATCTATCCGCGTTTTATTCCGATTGCCCGTAAAACGCTGCGCGAGCAGGGTACCCCGGAGATCCGCATCGCTACGGTGACTAACTTCCCGCACGGCAATGACGACATTGATATTGCGCTGGCAGAAACCCGCGCCGCTATCGCCTACGGTGCTGATGAAGTGGATGTGGTGTTCCCGTATCGTGCGCTGATCGCCGGTAACAGTCAGGTCGGTTTCGATCTGGTAAAAGCCTGTAAAACCGCCTGTGCCGAAGCAGATGTGCTGCTGAAAGTGATCATCGAAACCGGTGAACTGAAGCAGGAAGCGCTGATCCGTCAGGCCTCTGAGATTGCCATTGATGCCGGTGCCGATTTCATCAAAACCTCTACCGGTAAAGTGCCGGTTAACGCCACGCCTGAAGTGGCGCAGATCATGATGAACGTGATCCGCGATAAAGGCGTCAGCCAGCAGGTTGGCTTTAAGCCCGCTGGTGGCGTGCGCACCGCTGAAGATGCCGCGATCTATCTGAAAATGGCGGAAGAGACGCTGGGTGCCGACTGGGCCGATGCGCGTCATTTCCGCTTTGGTGCATCAAGCCTGCTGGCGAGCCTGCTCAACACCCTGGGTCATGACAGCGACACCAGCAAAGCGGGTTACTGATCCTTCAGGCGGTCGCTGACCGCCTGTTCCCCATCCTGATTTCCCTGAACCAGGGGGTTACCTTGTTCCTGCCACAAGAAATTATTCGCAAAAAACGTGACGGCCATGCGCTGACTGAAGAGGAGATTCGCTTCTTCATCAATGGCGTGCGTGATAACACCGTCTCGGAAGGTCAGATCGCCGCGCTGGCGATGACCATCTATTTCCACGATATGACGCTGCCTGAGCGGGTCGCGCTGACCATGGCGATGCGTGATTCCGGTACGGTACTTAACTGGAAATCACTTAACCTCAATGGGCCGGTGGTGGATAAGCACTCGACCGGCGGCGTCGGCGATGTGACGTCGCTGATGTTAGGGCCGATGGTCGCGGCCTGCGGCGGATATGTCCCGATGATCTCGGGTCGTGGCCTTGGCCATACCGGTGGCACGCTGGATAAACTGGAAGCGATCCCGGGCTTCGATATCTTCCCGAGCGATGACCGCTTCCGCGAGATCATCAAGCAGGTGGGTGTGGCGATTATCGGCCAGACCAGCTCGCTGGCACCGGCGGATAAGCGTTTCTACGCCACGCGTGACATCACCGCCACCGTCGATTCGATCCCGCTGATTACCGCCTCGATTCTGGCGAAGAAGCTGGCAGAAGGGCTGGATGCACTGGTGATGGATGTCAAAGTGGGTTCCGGCGCGTTTATGCCAACCTATGAGGCGTCAGAAAGTCTGGCGCAGTCGATTGTTGGCGTCGCCAATGGCGCAGGCTGCCAGACCACCGCACTGCTGACGGATATGAACCAGGTTCTCGCCTCCTCAGCCGGTAACGCGCTGGAAGTGCGTGAAGCGGTTCGCTTCCTGACCGGCGAAGAGCGGAATCCGCGCCTGCTGGAAGTGACGCTGGCGCTCTGCAGCGAAATGCTGGTCTCCGGCAAACTGGCCGCCAGCGACACCGAAGCGCGTCAGAAACTGATGACGGTGCTGGATAACGGCAAAGCAGCCGAGGTATTTGGTCGTATGGTCGCTGCCCAGCAGGGACCTGCCGATTTTGTTGAACGCTACGACGCTTATCTGCCGCAGGCGATGCTGAGCAAGCCGGTGTATGCCGACCAGCCAGGCATCGTCAGCAGCATGGATACCCGTGCGCTGGGTCTGGCGGTGGTGGCAATGGGCGGCGGACGTCAGCGTGCCAGCGACAGCATTGATTACAGCGTCGGCTTAAGCGACATGATCACCCTGGGCGAACGTGCCGATGCGCAGCGTCCACTGGCGATCATTCACGCCAGCAGCGAAGACAAATGGCAGCAGGCCGCCGCGGCGGTCAAAGCCGCGCTGGTGCTCGGTGATTCCGCCCCGGCTGAGACGCCGGTTGTCTATCGCCGTGTGAGCGATATCAGCTAACTGACCGGTAACCGGTGCCAGCCGCGATGCATTCGGGTATACTGATCTGATCGCTTTTTTTTGACTTGTCACGCGCCAATGCGCAGGAGACTTGCATGAAACGTGCTTTTATTATGGTTCTCGATTCCTTTGGAATTGGCTCCAGTAAAGATGCCGATAAATTCGGCGACGCAGGTTCGGATACGTTAGGTCACATCGCCGAAGCCTGTTTCAGGGGTGAAGCAGACAAGGGACGTAAAGGCCCATTGCATCTGCCTAATCTTACCGCGCTGGGTCTGGGCAAAGCCGCAGAGCTGTCGACCGGCCGCTTCCCGGCAGGTCTTGATCCTGAGGCGAAAATCACCGGCGCGTATGCTTACGCCAGCGAGCTTTCGTCAGGTAAAGATACGCCGTCAGGCCACTGGGAGATCGCCGGTGTGCCGGTGCTGTTTGACTGGGGCTACTTCAGCGACAAAGAGAACAGCTTCCCACAGGAGTTGCTGGACAAACTGGTCGAGCGCGCAGATCTGCCGGGCTATCTCGGGAACTGCCACTCTTCAGGTACGGTGATCCTCGACCAGCTGGGCGAAGAGCATATGAAAACCGGCAAGCCGATTTTCTATACCTCTGCGGACTCGGTGTTCCAGATCGCCTGTCACGAAGAGACCTTTGGTCTGGATCGACTCTATGCGCTGTGCGAAATCGCCCGTGAAGAGCTGACCGAGGGTGGCTACAACATTGGCCGGGTTATCGCCCGTCCGTTTGTGGGCGACAAAGCGGGTCAGTTCGAGCGCACCGGCAATCGTCACGACCTGGCAGTTGAGCCACCATCCGCCACCATGCTGAAAAAGCTGGTGGATGAGAAGGGCGGTCACGTGATCTCCGTGGGTAAAATCGCCGATATCTATGCTGAGCAGGGCATTACCAAAAAGGTCAAAGCGACCGGTCTGGATGCGCTGTTTGACGCGACGATTCAGGAGATGAAAACCGCGCCGGATCAGGCGATTGTTTTCACTAACTTCGTTGATTTCGACTCAACCTGGGGACATCGTCGTGATGTTGCCGGTTATGCGGGCGGGCTGGAGCTGTTTGACCGTCGTCTGCCTGAGCTGATGGAGTTAGTCGGAGAAGATGACATTCTGATCCTGACCGCTGACCACGGCTGTGACCCGACGTGGGAAGGTACTGAACACACGCGTGAGCACATTCCGATTCTTATCTACGGACCGAAAGTCGAGCCGGGTTCACTCGGTTACCGCGAAACTTTCGCCGATATTGGTCAGACAATTGCACACTATTTTGGCCTGTCCGAGATGGACTATGGCAAGAACATGCTGTAAATCAGCAATTTAATAAGGATTAAACAATGGCAACCCCTCATATTAATGCTGAAATGGGCGATTTCGCAGACGTCGTGCTGATGCCTGGCGATCCGCTGCGTGCAAAGCACATTGCTGAAACCTTCCTGGAAAATCCGGTAGAAGTGAACAACGTGCGCGGGATGCTGGGCTACACCGGCACCTATAAGGGCCGCAAAGTCTCTGTAATGGGCCACGGAATGGGTATTCCTTCCTGCTCCATCTACACCAAAGAGCTGATCACCGACTTCGGCGTGAAAAAGATCATCCGTGTGGGCTCCTGTGGTGCCGTGCGTGCCGATGTAAAACTGCGTGACATCGTGATTGGTATGGGTGCCTGCACCGATTCCAAAGTGAACCGTATGCGTTTCAAAGATCACGATTTTGCTGCGATTGCTGACTTCGACATGGTGCGTAACGCGGTTGATGCGGCGAAAAACCTGGGTGTTGAAGCGCGCGTGGGTAACATCTTCTCTGCCGATCTCTTCTACACCCCGGATCCGCAGATGTTCGACGTGATGGAAAAATATGGCATCCTCGGTGTTGAGATGGAAGCTGCAGGTATCTACGGTGTGGCCGCAGAGTTCGGTGCTAAAGCGCTGACCATCTGCACCGTATCAGACCACATCCGTACGCACGAGCAGACCACCGCTGCTGAGCGTCAGACCACCTTCAACGACATGATCAAGATTGCGCTGGAGTCTGTTCTGCTGGGTGATTAATCAGCGTGGCAGGCATTGACGCCTGCTGCCCGATCCCCTTGCGCAGATCCCCCTTAACCGGGGGATCTGCATTTTCCCGCCTCGCCGTCCCGGTAACATTCACATCAAATGACACACTTTTGGTCAGGCTTGTGCATCTTCGCGCTGGCACGCCCGCGATCGCGCTTTATCATGGTGCGCAATAACAGATAATAATTAATCGCCTGATAATGCCCCCTGATGAACTTTCGTAACTTCCAAGCTGAAGAGAAGCTGTTTGCCCGCCGCGCTGCAATAGCCTTTGCTCTGGTCTGTCTCTGTTTCACCATTCTTGGCGTAAACCTTTTTCGCTTACAGGTGCGTGATCATGGCTATTACCAGACGCGCTCTAACCAGAACGACATCAAAATGATCCCCATCGCCCCGACGCGCGGGCTGATTTATGACCGCAACGGCATTCCGCTGGTGCGAAACGTCAGCTGGTACGCCATTACGCTGACGCCTTACAAAATCAGCGACATGGACGCCACGCTGCGGGCACTCACGCCGATCGTTAATCTGACGCCGGACGAAATCGACACCTTCCGCCATGCGCTGAAGCAGACCAGCCGTTACAAGCCGGTGGTGCTGAAAGAGGAGCTGACTGAAGAGCAGGTCGCCCGCTTTGCGGTCAATCAGTTTCACTTCACCGGCGCCAGCATTGAGACCTACCAGGATCGTGAATATCCCTATGGCGCGGATCTGGCGCATGTGATCGGCTATGTGTCGAAAATCAACGATAACGACTATAAACGGCTAAATGCGGAAGGCATCGCCGAAAACTATGCGGCTGACCATAACATTGGTAAGCAGGGGATTGAGGGTTATTACGAAGCGCTGCTGCACGGTAAGCCGGGTTATCAGGAAGTGGAAGTGGATAATCATGGCCGCATTGTGCGGGTGCTGAAAGAGGTACCGCCGGTCGCGGGTAAAAACCTGACGCTGACGCTGGATCTGCACCTGCAACAGTATGTGGAAAGCCTGCTGGCGGGGCAGCGTGCGGCGCTGCTGATTGAAGATCCGCACGACGGCTCCGTGCTGGCGATGGTCTCCAGCCCCAGCTACGATCCCAATCCGTTTGTGAAAGGCATCAGCTATCAGGCCTATAAAAAGCTGCTACAGGATAAAGACCTGCCGCTGATTAACCGCGTCACGCAAGGACTCTATCCGCCCGCCTCCACGGTGAAGCCTTACATGGCGATGTCGGCGCTGCTGACTCATGTGATTACGCCGCAGTCGCAATTCTTTGGCGCACCCACCTGGACGCTGCCAGGCACGGACCGGCGCTATCGCGACTGGAAAAAAACCGGGCACGGCATGCTGGATGTGACGCGGGCAATCGAAGAGTCCGCCGATACCTTCTTCTATCAGGTGGCGTTTATGATGGGCATCGATCGCATTCACACCATGCTCAGCCAGTTTGGCTATGGTAAATCGACCGGTATCGATCTGAATGAGGAGTACAGCGGCTTACTGCCGAGCCGGGAGTGGAAGCAGAAGGTGCATAAAAAGTCCTGGTATCAGGGCGATACGGTTTCAGTCGGTATCGGACAGGGTTACTGGATTGCAACACCCATTCAGATGGTGAAAGCGATGGTGGCGCTGATTAATAACGGTCGGGTCATTGCCCCCCATCTGCTGGAGAAAACCCAGCGCGGCACGCTGGTGGAGAACTATCATCCGCAGCAGCATGAAGCGCAGATTGGCGATCCTCATTCACCTTACTGGTCGCTGGTACGCCACGCAATGTTTGGCATGGCTAACGCACCCAACGGCACCGGTTATAAATATTTCCACACGGCACCCTATGGCATCGCTGCGAAAAGCGGGACGTCGCAGGTGTTCAGCCTGCGCCAGAACCAGACCTATAACGCGAAGATGATACCGGTACGGTTACGTGACCATATCTTCTACACCGCCTTTGCGCCCTTTAATGACCCGAAAGTGGCGGTAGCGTTAATTCTGGAGAATGGTGGCAACGAAGGGATTACTGCGGCACCCGTAATGCGGGCGATTCTGGATCATATCTTTATCCCGCCGGTGCCAGAAGCGCCGGTTCAGGCAACACCTTAAAAGGGGGCGGTTGCCCCCGCAGAGCGTCAGACTTTAAGCGTTTTGGTCACCTGGCCGATGGCGCGTACTACATCGGTTGCGCCTTCACGGATTTCCGCAATCACGCCGCCCGCCTCCTGGGCCAGCTGTACGCCCTGATCGGCGCGCTTCAGGTTGGATTCAATCCCTTTCAGTGCCCGGCTCGCCAGCTGATGGTTTTGCTGTATCCGATTTTCGATATCGGTGGTGGCGCGGTTGATGTTTGCTGCCAGCGTGCGGACTTCATTAGCCACTACCGCAAAGCTGCGGCCATGGGTTCCGGCCCGTGCCGCTTCGATAGCGGCATTCAACGCCAGCAGGTTAGTCTGATCGGCTATCCGGCGGATGCCCTCCACAATCGCGCCGATACGCTCTGAGGATTCACTCAGGCCGGTAATATCACCGGAGATCCCCTGCAGTTCACCCGCCAGGGCGTTCATGGTCTGCACGCTGCTGGCGATAACATCGGCACCCAGCTTTGTGCTTTCATCCGTTTGCAGCGCGGTGTGATAAGCCCGCTGTGCCGCATCATGTTCCTGCTGATTCTTTTCCACCTGCGCGGTCACATCAGTGGCGAATTTCACGATTTTGTAGAGCCTGCCCTGTTCGTCAAACACCGGATTATAGGTGGCGCGCAGCCAGATAGTCTCACCCCGTTTATTGACCCGGGGAAACTGGCCTGAGACAAATTCGCCGCGGTTCAGCTGCTGCCAGAACTCGCTATATTCGCGGCTGTCGCGCAGCGCCTGCGAGCAGAAGCGACGGTGGTGGACACCTTCGACCTCCTCACGACGGTAGCCCATGGTTTTCAGGAAGTTGTCATTGGCTTTCAGCACTTCACCTTTGAGGTTAAAAGCGATCACCGCCATCGACCGTTCTATGGCGGTGGTGATGGCGCGCTGCTCCTGCGCATCGTTGATATGATCGGTGATGTCGGTTGCCAGTTTGACGATTTTAATCACCCGGCCATGGCGGTTCTGCACCGGCACATAGTTGGCTTCGAGCCATACCGGTCGGCCGTTTTTCGCCACGCGCAGAAACTTATCGCTGAAGCTTTCGCCCCGGTTCAGTCGCAGCCAGAAATCCTGGTAGTCCCGCGCCTCAAGCTGCTCTGCGGTACAAAACAGGCTGTGGTGCTGGTCTTCGATCTCCGCCAGCGTGTAGCCCATGCGCGCCAGAAACAGCGCATTCGCGCTGAGAATGGTGCCATCGGGGGAGAATTCAATCATGGCGATGGAGCCATTGAGAGAGCTCAGCGTTGCCGCTGAGTGTGAACGCTTCTGCCAGCTGTGACGGGAAGCGATACCTGATGTAATGGTGGAAAACATGGCGATCCTTATTATTAGTGTTGGTCTCGCATGCTATATCGGCAATTTCGCGTCACAATGCAGACTCTGCCTGCTTTCTGACTAAAATATATCCGGCCAACAGAGAGGTTTATGGCGGCAGGTCAGACCCACTCTTTGGGTTGATGGAAAAGCGGTCAGTCGATTTGATTTTGGTGAAAAGCGTTTGACGCTGCCGGGCCGCTTTGGTTTAATGCGCCCCGTTGCCCGAATAGCTCAGTCGGTAGAGCAGGGGATTGAAAATCCCCGTGTCCCTGGTTCGATTCCGGGTTCGGGCACCATCTTTAAAGAACCCGCCTCTGGCGGGTTTTTGCATTCTGGAGCGAACCCGTTATCGAAGGTTCGATTCACTCGCCACATCCCTGTGGCTCGCCCTCTGGGTCGCGCTGGCACGCGATGCAAAAATGCGCCCGGCATTTTCGGGTTCGGGCACCATCTTTAAAGAACCCGCCTCTGGCGGGTTTTTGCGTTTATGGGGCGAACCCGTTATCGAAGGTTCGACAGACTCCCGCCATTCCCGAACATTCCGAATTTCGCCTCTCCCGCGCCCATTCCACTTCTCAACCCTGTAGCAACACAAACAGATTTCATGGCGAAACCAATTTGCCGCTTCGCCTCTGTGCTGCATTGCCAGACTGGCACCGCCTGATATCCTGTCCAGCCTGCAATTGACCGCGGCTAATCGTGTTTTATAAGCCACCCTTTACAGAATCAGTCTGACAGGCACAATACCCCTTTTTCCTCCTCTCACACGGTTATGTCAGAAGAAGCGCTGCGTCTGCAGATACAGAACCTGAAAAAGCACAATGCGCGTCTGAAGCGTATAGCGCATGACGCCCGCACAAAACTCAATGCGGCGCTGGATGGTACCGGGTTGTTCCTGTGGCAGCTGGATATTCCCAGCGGCAAACTGGTGATCTTCAACCGGCGCTGGGGGGCGATGCTGGGCTTCCAGCCGAAAGAGACCGACGCCAACTTTGAATCCTGGAAAGAGAGCCTGCATCCCGATGATGCCGCCGACGTTCTACAGGCATTCAACGACCACATCGCCGGGAAAGCGCCTTATTACGAGGCTCTGCACCGCATGATCGCCAAAAATGGCAGCATTACGTGGGTGCTGGATCGGGGCCGGGTCAGCGAATGGAATGCGCACGGAGAGCCGGTTAAAGTGATCGGCACTCACATCGATATGACCAAAGAGAAGCAATATGAGGAGCAGCTCGCCCTGCTGGCGCTGCACGATCCCCTTACGCTGCTCAACAATCGTCATGCTCTGCAGAATTATTTCTGTGAAATGAAAGCTCAGGGACCGCTCTGCGTGGTCTTTATTGACCTGGATAACTTCAAACACGTCAACGACACCCTGGGGCACCGTAGCGGAGATGAAGTCCTCATCCAGTTAAGTCAGCGGTTTACGGAACTCTCTCCGGCAGAAGTGATCATTGGCCGACTGGGCGGCGACGAGTTTGTATTGTTAATACCCTGGGCGCTGAACCATCCGCGGGTAAAGAAACTGGCGCACGCCTGTCTTGACGCGGTAATGACACCTTTTGATATGGCAAACGGGCATGCCCTCATTGGGGCGTCTGTCGGTGTGTCTCAGGCGCAGGACAAAGATGACTTTGATACTGCACTGCAGCGTGCTGATGAAGCGATGTACCGCATCAAGAAAAATGGCAAGCGCGGTGTCGCTTTTGATTCCACTTTTCCCGACTCCCTCTGACTCTGCTGAACAGGGCATATGTTTTGCCTGCCATTAACGCACAATCTCCCCCTCATGGCTTTGCGCCATCTCATTCATAACGTTGAATTCCCCTTTTCGCAGGCATGCAAAATTTATGCGTATCCCCGCAGAAAATGCTTTTTAGTACTATTCCGAAAACCTGTTTTTTGCCCTCAGGAAGCAGAAATTCATCCGCTTCGCTTAGATTCAAATTTCATCGCTAAATCTGACCTCTCTTTTTAATAAAAATTTTCATTAAATCAGCAGAATTGATCGTTTATTGATCGATTCCGGCTATTTTTAACTGGTGCCATCGATGCGTCACGCTTCGCTTATTTTTGACGTAAAAGCAGGGTTTCAGATTTCTATTTAGCGCTTCGCTTGGGGAAATTGATCGTTTGTTGATCATCTTCACTATCTGATGTTGATTAATCTATCTATTTACCGCTTCGCTTATATTTTTTCAATTGGACTTTTTTTGAAAAAGATCGATTAATAGGGCGCGGCGATTTTCGTTATAAAGATTTTTCATGCCGCGGCTCTTTTATGAATTGAAAAGAGCGATGGTTGGAATCCGTTATCATTTCGGTTGAGGGTAGTACGATCATTAAGCCAGAACTGTGACGGGTTTTTTATTTATCTCACTTGATCGGTCCGATTTTCTGTCTACATTTATGTTGCTGAATCGGCCTGATGAAGCGTTAACTGTGCAAATTCCAATTTTTAAAATTCAAAGAGGACGCATATGACTCAATATCGCGGTGGGGCCGGGAATTTTGCGGCCGACAAAGAGCGTGCTGCTGAAGCAGGACGCAAAGGAGGCCAGAAAAGCGGCGGTAACTTCAAGAACGATCCTGAACGTGCCATTGAAGCGGGGCGCAAGGGAGGTAAGGTTAGCCGCCGGAGCTGAACGTCTTTAACACTGCTGTGACGGCAGGGTTACTCTGTTAGCCGGGCATTTTGAATCTGTTTAGTTCCTCGTGAAGATAATTACACCTTGAATTATGTCATTGCTCCATCATTGGCAATGGCGGGAGCTGTTAATTGAACCGGAAGGGTTTACCCTTCCGGTTTTTTATTTCCGATCGATTAAAGCTATACGGTTAAATACAACTTTGTACAGGTAAGTTTTTGACTGGTACTTTTTTATGCAGTTAATCTTAAAAAATGTATACAACGATTTATTACTTTGTACAAAATCCAGCGCAGCTAACGAAGCGGCAACGATAAAAACATTATTCAGCTAAATCTTTGCTGTAAAAAGGAAAATGCATTTTATATGCCACTTTTGTCTTAAATTCATACTGATGCTGCGTGCGATATTAAGAATCTCCACTAGACTTTTCAGGTGTCAACGATATGACTGGCGCTGCGTTATTACAGACGCAGCTTTTTAATCAATGAGGCTATCTTATGACAGTGAAAACGTTAAACGATCTGTTCATCCATGACTTATCCGATGTATACAGCGCTGAGAAGCAGATAACCCGTGCATTGCCTAAAATGGCGCGTGCAGCCAGTGACGAAAATCTTATCGCTGCGTTTAATCAGCATCTGGAAGAGACCCGTGCTCAGATTGAACGACTCGACGAACTGGTGGAAGTGACACCTGAAGTCAAAATCAAACGAATGAAATGTCATGCGCTGGAAGGTCTGGTTGAAGAAGCGCAGGAAATTATCGACTCGGTCGAGAAGGGCGAGATTCGCGATCATGGACTGATCGGTGCGGCGCAGAAAGTTGAGCATTATGAGATTGCCACCTACGGTACCCTGCATGCGCTGGCGCTGAAGCTGGGTTACACCAAAGCCGCACAGCTGCTGGAAGAAACCCTGAATGAAGAGAAGCAAACGGATGAGAAGCTCACCTCGGTAGCCGACTCTATTACCGTCTCTTAAGGAGCAACACATGACTGCGATTGAACATTATCACGACTGGCTGCGCGATGCGCATGCGATGGAAAAACAAGCAGAAAGCATGCTGAGCAAGATGTCAGGTCGTCTTGAACACTATCCGGCGCTGGAACAGCGTCTGGCGCAACATCTTGAAGAGACCAAACATCAGCTGACTCTGCTGGAACAGCTGCTCGACAGCCACGGTATCGATCACTCTGTAATGAAAGATGCGATAGGCAAAATGGCAGCCACCGGCCAGGCTGTGGGCGGCATGTTTAACTCAGATGAAGTGGTGAAGGGCGCCATCAGTGGCTATGTATTCGAGAATGCCGAGATCGCCAGCTACACCAGCCTGATCGCTGCGGCTGAGCAGGTTGGTGATGCGCAGGGCGTACGCATACTGAATGAGATCCGCGATCAGGAAGTGGCGATGGCGGAGTGGCTGCTGCAGCACCTGCCTGAAGTGACACAGCAGTTCCTGCAACGTGCGTCACAACCAGGCACTGAAGCGAAGAAGTAGCGCTGAATAGCCTGCATGAAACATGAAAAAGCCGGGATAGCCCGGCTTTTTGCATTTTAAAGGTTTACCGGCTGCGCTACTCAGTCAGCCATTAAATGCCCATACATCGTCATCAGCTTACGTGTGACGCCGTTAGTCCAGCCGAATCCATCCTGTAACGGATACTCACCACCACCGCCTGGGCGGGCGCGCTCGCCGCTGATGTCATACTTCTCTACCAGCTTATGGTGCAACTGATAGAAGTTGTTGACCGTGTTTAGCCAGTTCACTGCCACTTCAGTCGCCAGCGTCTCTTCACCGTAATTATTCAGGCCAACAACCGCCATCCACTGCATCGGTGCCCAGCCGTTGGGTCGATCCCACTGCTCACCGCTTTCCACCATTGAGGTCAGCAGGCCGCCGTTGCTCAATAGCAGATGGCGCAGCGAGATCGATTGCAGGTGCGCCTGGTGCGGCGTCGCAAGACCGACAAACAGCGGCACCACGGAAGCGACGGTAAAGGCACCGAAACGCTCCCGACGCCAGTCGTAGTCACGGAACACACCGGCGGTGCTGTCCCAGAGATAACGGGTAATCGCACGCTTGCGCGCTTCCGCTTTTTTCTGCCAGGCCAGCGCGGTCAGCTCTTCCCCTTTCGCGTGCGACAGGGTGGCGATCATCAGCTCCAGCTTGTACAGGAACGAGTTCAGATCGATAGGAATAAACTGCGTGGTACGGATGCTCGACAGCCGTTTCGGGTTACGCAGCCAGCGCGAGGAGTAATCCCAGCCCGATTCCGCTCCGGCACGCAGGTCACGATACACTTCGCTGGCCGGACGTTTCGATTCGCGGGCGGTTTCCACATCTTCTATCCACGACTCATCACGCGGCGTATCGCGGTCATCCCAGTAGCGGTTCAGCAGTGAGCCGTTTGGCATTCGCACCACGTGACGATAAGCCTGGTTCGGCATCAGTGAACCGGCACCGTCCATCCAGAACTGGTATTCCTTCATCAGCTGTTCCTGATAGCGCTTAGCACCGCGCACGCCATCTTCTTCGAACAGCTCAACCATCAGGGCAAACACCGGTGGCTGCGAGCGGCTGAGGTAATAGGTACGGTTGCCGTTTGGCACATGACCGTAGTTATCGATCAGCCAGGCAAAGTTATCCGCCATGTGACGCAGCAGATCGTCGCGGCCCGATTCTGCCAGGCCGAGCATGGTGAAGTAAGAATCCCAGTAGTAGGTTTCGCCAAAACGTCCGCCCGGCACCACATAGGGTTTGGGTAATGGCAGCAGCGATGAGTGCGGCATATGCTGCTGCGGCATTTTGGTCAGAACCGGCCACAGGTCGTCGATATGCTCATTGAGCGTTTTATCCGGGTTGGAGACATAAAAGCTTTCGTTTACGCCAGGCAGATAAAAGTGATCGGCGACAAAACGCGACAGGTCGAAATCACTGCTGCGTTTCTGTCGACGATAGCGCATCAGCACATCCAGCGGATCGTACTTTGGCGAACAGTCGGGGAAGGTTTTGCTGTCCTCGAAAATCCGCGACATCTGAACATGTTCAAACAGTTCCAGATAACGATCGGCAGGGGTCAGCGCATCCGGCGCCGGCAAGCCTTCAATCAGCTCCGGCTCCGGTTCAGAATCCTGCATGCGATCCAGCTTCAGTTCATGGGGATCGTATTGATACTCAACTTCCGCCCCGGCACGAACCTCTTCAAGTGCATTTTGTTGCTGGCGATGGGTATTAATAACGGCCTCCTGAGCGGTCGTGGTTGCACAAAGGACAAATTATAGACCTCTCCTCCCCCGGAACAACAATGCAGAATATCTATGAACGTAATAAATATTGTCGATTAATCGAGGTTTTTGGATAAATTCCAGACAATTCAACCAAATATAACGCTGTTCACAAAAAACGCATTTCAGATGAATCTCTTAGCGACCTGAATAAAAAAATTTAACCTGAAGAAAACTGGCGTTTATTCACATTTTGTAAAAGAAACAGCAGCCGCAAAGAGTGCAGAAAGTGGCATACCCAACGGGAATTCGGGCAGGAAGGTGAGGTGAGCGGACCCGATTGTCCGCTCATGAACGACAGAATTAACGATTTGCCAGTGCCGCGCGAATGACTGCCTGCCAGGTGGTGGTGGGGCGACCGATGAGCTGGCTTAGCTGACGGGAGTCATCGAACAAACCGCCTTTCTCTGCACCGGCATCAGAATCCGCCAGCATTTCCGCCAGACCTTCTGGCAGGCCTGCGTTTTTCAGCGCCGCCGCAAACTCACTTTGAGAGAGATTGACGTAATCAACCTTTTCACCGCTCTGTGCGGCAATCTCCGCAGCAAACTGCGCCAGCGTGTAGCTGTCATCACCTGCCAGTTCATACACTTTGCCCGCCTGATCCTCACGGGTCATTACTTCTGCCGCCGCTTCGGCGTAATCCTGACGCGCTGCCGAGGCGATACGACCTTCGCCTGCTGCGCCAATAAACGCATGATGCGCCAGCGCCGGTGGGATGCTGGCTGCGTAGTTCTCGCTGTACCAGCCGTTACGCAGCAGGGCGAACGGGATGCCAGAGGCTTTCAGCAGCGCTTCTGTTGCACGGTGTTCAACGCCCAGGCCCAGCGGCGAGGTATCCGCATGCAGCAGGCTGGTGTAAGCGATAAAGCCCACGCCCGCCGCCCGAGCAGCCTCAATGACGGCTTTATGCTGCGCTTCACGCTGGCCCACTTCACTACCGGAGATCAGTAGCAGCTTATCCACGCCTGCAAAAGCGGCCTCCAGCGTCTCTGGCTGACCATAATCGGCCTGACGGACAATGACGCCCAGCGCTGCGAGATCGGCCGCTTTGGCAGGCGTACGGACGGCGGCAACAATTTCTCCCGCCGGGACTTTTTTCAGTAATGCATCAATCACGAAACGGCCCAGCTGGCCGGTGGCACCTGTAACTGCAATCATGTTAATACTCCTGTGGCTGTTGGTGAAATTCAGACTAGTGTATAAACTAATTTTTAGTAAGTACTTACAGAATTGTTAGTTAGAGGTGGATAAGTTAAATGTCTGAAAAAATGAGTGAAAAATTTATCCGCGGTGAATTGCTCAACGTCAACTGCCCGTCACGTGACGTGCTGAAACGCGTAACCAGCCGCTGGAGCGTATTAATTCTGCTGGCCCTGCAGGACCAGACGCTGCGCTTCAGCGCGTTGCGCCGGACGGTCGGTGGCGTCAGCGAGCGGATGCTGGCGCAGAATCTGCGCTACCTGGAAGAAGATGGCTTCGTGCAGCGTATCGCCTACGATGTGGTGCCACCGCACGTTGAATATCGCTTAACCCCGCTTGGACGCGAAGTCGGTGAACAGGTTGTGGGGCTGGCTGACTGGCTGGAGCTGAACCTGAGCCGGATTCTGGCACAGCGCGAAAAATCTGCGGCAGAGTAAAATCACCCTGTATCAGCCGTCATAACGTGACGGCATGGGTATACTCGCTGCAAAATTTCTGACCCCCATTTGTCTGTTATCTCACTTCCTGAAAGCGCGATAACGTAACGGCAGCGCAAATAATCCAGTCGATCTTTTCGCACGGTTGCTGGTTATTAAATCGTTTTATGAACCTCAGGCCCGGAATAATCGACTGCCCGCAGCGCGCTGTTAATTCATACCTCCTTTTTGACTCATTTTATTAACATATCTGATGGCGCTTAAAAGCGCCGTTCTGCGTATTTTCTGTCAGAAGTTATAGCTGCATTAGCCAGGAAAAAGCAAAAAAGCAAACAAAGCGGCAGAGGTAACTATTTACTCTTTTAACCTGTTAAAAAATAAGGGTATTTAATTTGGAGTCTCTTAAATTTGACCTTTTCTCAATCAGGGTTTATAACAAAATAGTGTCTGAAAACAGCCTGTTGAAGGCATTTTTCAGACAAGGTTCGCTTTAGCGCGATCGATTTTTAAAGTACAAATTACCGTAACATTAACGACACATAAACACGCTCTGATTAACCTTTAGGCCTTATTTTTAAATAAATAATTCCCGTCAAAAACAATGATCAGAATCAATAAAGACTGTTATAGTTTTCATTAACCCCACTGTTTCTATTTCCTCGCCGCGAATAGTTTTAAATTTGCGGCGGGAATTTTAATAAGCGCAGAGAACCAGGCGCATCAGGCTTAAGTTGTTAATTATAAGTAAATACATGGTGTTCTATGTGGCAAAGAGGTAAGCAATGTTCGGATTAGATGCCTTTCATCTGGCCAGGATTCAGTTCGCATTTACTGTTTCCTTCCATATTATCTTTCCCGCCATCACCATCGGTCTCGCCAGTTTTCTGGCCGTGCTCGAAGGTATGTGGCTCAAAACCCGCGATCATACCTATCGCGATCTCTACCATTTCTGGTCGAAAATCTTTGCCGTTAACTTCGGCATGGGTGTGGTATCAGGACTGGTCATGGCTTATCAGTTCGGGACGAACTGGAGCGGCTTCTCGGAGTTTGCTGGCAGTATTACCGGTCCGCTGCTGACCTATGAAGTACTGACGGCGTTCTTCCTGGAAGCGGGCTTCCTGGGCGTGATGCTGTTTGGCTGGAATCGCGTGGGTCCCGGGCTGCACTTCTTTGCCACCTGTATGGTCGCCCTCGGTACGCTGATTTCCACCTTCTGGATCCTGGCCTCTAACAGCTGGATGCATACGCCTCAGGGCTACATCATTCAGAATGGCATCGTGGTTCCGCAGGACTGGTTCAAAATCGTCTTTAACCCCTCATTCCCTTATCGCCTGTTCCATATGTCTGTAGCGGCGTTCCTGGCGAGTGCTTTCTTTGTGGGATCGTCGGCGGCCTGGCATCTGCTGAAGGGGAATAACAATCCCGCAATCCGCAAGATGTTCTCAATGGCGTTGTGGATGGCGCTGATTGTCGCGCCGATTCAGGCGATGATTGGTGATGCTCATGGTCTGAATACGCTGGAACATCAGCCTGCCAAAATCGCGGCGATTGAAGGGCACTGGGAAAACCCACCGGGGGAAGCCACACCGCTGATCCTGTTCGGGATCCCCGACATGGAGCAGGAACGTACCAAGTATGCGCTGGAGGTGCCTTATCTTGGCAGCCTGATTCTGACGCATAGCCTGGACAAGCAGGTCCCGGCGCTGAAGTCCTTCCCGAAAGAGGACCGGCCTAATTCAACGGTCATCTTCTGGTCCTTCCGCGTGATGGTGGCGCTGGGCCTGCTGATGATTACGCTGGGCGTGGTCAGCCTGTGGCTGCGTTTCAAAGGGCGTCTCTATGAGTCGCGTCCTTTCCTGTGGTTTGCGCTGTTGATGGGGCCCTCGGGTCTGATTGCGATTCTGGCAGGCTGGTTTACCACTGAAATCGGTCGTCAGCCGTGGGTGGTCTATGGCGTGCAGCGCACGATTGATGCGGTCTCGGCACATGGGGATATGCACATGAGCATCAGCCTGCTGGCCTTTATTCTGGTCTACAGCTCGGTGTTCGGCGTGGGGTATCACTACATGATGCGTCTGATTAAGCAGGGACCGGTTACCGGCGAAGGCCATATCACCGAAGAGGGTGGTCCTGGTCAGAAGAAAACCCCGGCGCGTCCGCTTTCCGCTGCCACCTTTAAGGATGGAGACCACTAAGATGATCGATTATTCCGTTATCTGGTTTGCGATTATCGTTTTCGCAACCCTGATGTATATCGTGATGGATGGCTTCGACCTGGGTATTGGTCTGCTGTTCCCGTTCAATAAAGATGCTGGCGAGCGCGACATGATGGTTAACACCGTCGCGCCGGTCTGGGACGGAAATGAAACCTGGCTGGTTCTGGGTGGCGCTGGCCTGTTCGGCGCGTTCCCGCTGGCCTATGCGGTAATTGCCGATGCGCTGTCGATTCCGCTGACCGCTATGCTGATTGGCCTGATTTTCCGTGGTGTCGCCTTTGAGTTCCGTTTCAAGGCGGTAGAAGGCCATCGGGCCTTCTGGGACAAGTCGTTTATTGCCGGTTCAGTCATCGCCACCTTCAGTCAGGGTGTGGCCGTGGGTGCGTTGCTGGATGGTATTCCGGTTGAGGGACGCCGTTTTGCCGGTTCCGCAATGGACTGGCTGGCACCGTTCCCGCTGTTCTGCGGCGTGGGTCTGGTTGTTGCCTACGCGTTGCTGGGCTGCACCTGGCTTATCATGAAGACCGAGAACGAACTGCACCGTAAAATGTCTGCGCTGGCTACGCCGCTGGTGATTGCGCTGTTAGTGATTATCGGCATCATCAGCCTGTGGACACCGTTTGCGCATGCTGATATCGCGCATCGCTGGTTCAGCAAACCCAACCTGTTCCTGTTCCTGCCGGTTCCGGTATTGGTGCTGCTCTGTTCGTGGGGCATTGTGCGCGCCATTAAACGCGAGGCGCACTATTCACCGTTCCTGCTGACGCTGGCGCTGATCTTCCTGGGCTTCTCCGGGCTGGGCATCAGTATCTGGCCAAACATTATTCCGCCATCAGTGACCATCTGGGCTGCCGCCTCACCGCCGCAGAGCCAGGCCTTTATGCTGGTGGGTAGCCTGCTGATTATCCCGATGATCCTGGGCTACACCTTCTGGAGCTACTACGTGTTCCGTGGAAAAATCAAAGCAGACGCAGGATATCATTGATATGAAAAGCCTCAGCAGCATGAAAGACCACAATCACAATGAAGAAACGAAAGCGCCATGGTGGAAGCGTGTGATGTGGCTGGTATTTATCTATGCCGCCAGCGTACTGGCGCTGGGCGTTGTCGCCTCGCTGTTCCGCATGATGATGACAGCGGCCGGAATGCGCAGTCATTAGTTGTCGCAGGCTCCGTCTTACAGCTATCCGGCGCAGTTTTTATCAATAATCAGAAGGCTGACGTAAGTCAGCCTTTTTTAGTTAGTAACCTAAGCAATTAATGCGGAAACGCCCTGAACGGGCGCGCAATGCTTACCCTTTCCTTACACCGATTTGCGATTTTTGTTATCCTTTTGTAACTGAAATCCCAGTCCTAACCCGCGTCGTAAATCGCCATCATGCTCAGTCAGGCCATTAAAAAACAGCACATCAACGATCTGGTCGAGTGGATTGAAGCCAATCTCACCGACGATCTTAATATCGATCAGATTACCCTCAAGTCAGGTTATTCCAAATGGCACATGCAGCGCATGTTTAAGGAGATGACCGGACAGACCCTGGCGGCTTACACCCGTAAACGGCGTCTGACGATGGCCGCTATGGCGCTGCGTCTGACCCGCATGACGCTGATCGATATCGCCGTACGTTTTGGTTTTGATAACCAGCAAAATTTTACCCGGGTATTCAAAGGTCACTTTTCGCTGACGCCTGGCGTGTTTCGCCGTATTCCCCATTTGCCGGTTAAAAACTTCCATGGCCGCATTCTGGTGCGATCGCTGGCAGAGCGTGCAACGCTGGTGGAGCGTGAGGAAGAGCTGCATCTGTGCGGAGAAACGCTGGAGTGGGAGTGTAAGTTTGGCGATTACATTGCCGATCGCGATCACCGGGTGGCTGAACAGGCGCGGCAACTGGTGGCGCTGGCGGGCGGCCGCGTGTCGCATGGCTGGTTAGGCTTTCAGTATGGCCCGGGCCATAGCTCTGCTGATCAGCAAAATATCAGCCTGTTTCAGGCGCTGGAGCCGCAACATGCCGGGCTGCTGGGTGACAACACCGCCAGCTGGAGCGAGGTTCGTGGACTCTATGCGTCGATCCGCTGGAGCGGCAGCCCGGAGCAGCTGACACGCTTTATCGAGGATATCTACTATCAGCATCTGCCAGCACTGGGTGTGTCACGTCGTCCGGGTAAAGATCTGCTGCGTCTCGATTTTGCGCACTGTAAGCCCGACTGGCTGAGCGGCGTTTTTTCTATTCCGGTGATGCAGGCGTAGCCAGCAGGGCAGGGTGTGTGGCTCCCGACCCTGTTAATGCATAATTCGTGCGGTAAACCGTGACAAACCGCACGATTTTATAAAATAACTCGCCGTTCTAGCGTAAAATCCTCTCCCGAAACCCTGCCATGCCTGAATCATCGTGCATCTGTGCCAGGGCTGGAATATTTACCTGCATTTCAGGCCTTTTCTGGTCAAAAAAACAAACGAAGACAACTATGCGACGCTTAATGATTTCACTGATCCTGGCATTGCCTGTCATGGCGATGGCACAACAGGCTGAACCTTTTTCACCTCCTGCCGGACTGCATCCGCACTCTCAGGCCACCCAGCATGAAATTCTGGGTGATGGTGAGCTGCCGGAACACACCAGCAGCAATCCTTCCCTCTCAGGATTCAACGACACACTGTAACTGGTCACGCGCTGCCAGAATGTGCGGCGCAACATCATGCCCGGCTCGTCAGGAGCCGGACAGTTTCCGCCTTCTCTGCCTGCCCCGTAAACACCCCCGCACCTGCTGCTTACCTCTCACTGCACGCTCTTATCAGGGCCGCTCTTCGTCTGCACTACGCACACCCGTACAGGCATAAAATATATCTTAAGCCGCTGGATCGCATTTTTCGTTCTTGCAGTGAAGATATATCATAGCTAATCTTGGCACTTCAGGTGAGAATGATTGTTATTCCATTATTATCAGCATGCCTTTGAGTCACGGGCATCCATCCCGTTTCAGGAGAGAAATTTTGCCTGTATCAGCCGATCAGCGTGTACCACAGCGCGTCCGTAATGAATTGCGTTTCCGTCATATTCAGGTCGCGAGTAAAACTAACATTGCCGGTAAATTCTGGCGCATCCGGTTCAGCGGTAGCGATCTGGCGGGCTTTACGTCGCCAGGCTTTGATGACCACATTAAGGTTTTCTTCCCTTCCGCTGAAGGAGCCACACTGGCTCTGCCACAAATCACCGATGCGGGGATTGTCTGGCCCGAAGGGCTGCGTCCGCAGGCGCGTGATTACACACCGCTGGAATTCGATGGTGAATCTTCACTGACCCTCGATTTCTATATTCATGAGCAGGGCGTAGCCAGTGACTGGGCAACTCAGGCGCAGCCTGGCGATCGGTTGATTGTCGGCGGGCCACGCGGCTCGCTGGTGGTGCCGACCGATTACGCATTCCAGCTCTATGTCTGTGATGAAACCGGGCTGCCGGCTTTTGTGCGCCGTCAGCGTGACGCCCGGGCGCAGGCGCTGCATCTCTATGCCTTTACCGATGAAGCGACGGGCCGCGACTATTTATCTGATACGGCTGATGTGACGACAAACTGGCTCGGCAGCGGCCAGATGCAGAAAGCGCAGCTCAGCCAGCTGATTGCCCGGCTGGATCAGATCACTATCCCGACGGAAGATTACTTTGTCTGGCTGACCGGCGAAGGTGAGTTTGTTAAAGCGCTGTGTGACTACTTTACGGTGCAGCGCGGCCTCAACAGTGACTTCGTGCGGGCGGTGGCCTACTGGCACCAGAAGTAAGTCACTAAGGCAATTGAGTTTTGCCAGGCAGCGCACTACCATCAATCCCACTTTTTTCGCAGCAGGGCAGGCCATGAAACAGCATCCGACTTCCACTTCAACTGAGGATCAGACTGCGCGCGCAGGCAGTTGCAGCGGACGGCGCAAGCGACGTGAAAAGATGCTGGAAGCGAGCGAGATTCGCCTGCTGATGCTCCATTTCCTGGCGCAGAATGCCGCGCACGGCTATGAGCTGATCAAGTCTGTCGAGGAGCTGTCAAAGGGAGAGTATTCGCCCAGTCCGGGGATCATTTACCCCAACCTGACGCTGCTGGAAGAGATGGAGGCGATTCAGGTGGTGGATGCGCAGGCAACGCGTAAAGCCTACCGCCTGACGGCAGCGGGAGAGGCGCATCTGGCAGAGAACCGTGAAACGGTCAGCAGCCTGATTACACGTCTCTCTACGCTGGCGATTCTGGTCAATAACCGCAGCATTCCTGCTGTTGAGCAGGCGATTCATGGGCTGAAGGTCGCGCTGAACCGGCGGCTTGCGCAGGAAGATATCTCAGAAGCCGCGCTGCAGACGCTGATTAAAGCGCTGCACGACGCGGCAGAAAAAATCACCCTCAGCTAATCGCGGAGTTAGCTGACTTCAGTTTTGTGTTTGTCGATATGGCCCAGCGTACGATCCGGGAAGCAGATGTCCCGTACACGCTGTTTCAGCGTGGTCGCATCCGGGAAGCCACCATCACGCTTACGTTCCCACAGCAGATGCTCATCCAGCGTAATCTCAAAGATACCGCCGGTGCCCGGTTTCAGCGTTACCTCCGCCAGATCCTCAGCGAACGTATGCAGAAGTTCCTGTGCCATCCACGCTGACCGCATCAGCCAGTTGCATTGCATACAGTAGTGAATAACAACCACAGGTTTTTGCGCCATAACTCTATTCCTTTATGTGTTGATAAATGCCAATGCATTCGGGTTAACAATTTGTGCGCTGTGGTTTATATCTAAATGTAAATAAGATTGATAATGATTATCAGTTGCATTAAATTCCGGGCGATAATTACTACACCAGCATGATGTTCTGACTTTTCACGGCTTTTATGCGGAGCCGTTTTACTGTTGCCAGCAAGCAAGTGAGCGAATACTAACAATTAATCAGGTAATTCGCGCCTATGTCACCACGTTTTCGGAGATTGACGCAACCGCGTCTGACTCAACTGGCGTTGCTCGCCACCTTCATCAATACCACCTGCACTTATGCTGCGGGCAGTGAATCTGCCACGCTAACCCTTTCTGACCGCTATGGCAGCAGTGCCGAACCGGTAATGACGGTGACGGCACCGGAAATTAAAAAAACGGCAGGCAGTAAAACCTCGCTCTCTGCCAGCGATCTGCAACAGCGTGGTGCCACTGACTTTGGATCGATCATGCGCTATGAACCTTTGATCAGTGCTACCGGTACCCGTGGCGGTTCATCAGCCGGTAAGAGCGGTTTTGATCGGGCCGGTTATACCGGCTACAACATTCGTGGCCTCGAAAGCAACCGCGTCGGTCTGGATGTGGACGGTATTCCGTTGCCGCAGGCCACTGGCCGCAGCTATGTAGGACGCGCAGGTCTCGACAGCTTTGGCATTGGCCGCGATTACATCGATCCTTATATGTTTGGCCGTATTGAGATTGAGAAGGGCGCCACAGCAGTGGAACAGCCGAACACCTCGATTGGCGGCAACGTCTCGTTCCGTAATAAGTCTCCCGACGATTACCTGCATCCCGGAAAAGCGACCGCGTTCAGTTATCAGAGCGACTATGACTCATCCAGTCGCAGCTGGCATAACGGCATCACCGCCGCTGCCGGTGACGATGAGCTGCGCGGCATCTTTGTTTACAGCCGCCGTGACGGACAGCAGACCCGTAACAACAGCGATACGCTGGATGCGTATCCCGCTAACTGGCACTCCGACGCCTTTATGACCTCCGGCATCTGGCAGCCCAATGATGCTCACAAGCTCAGCGCGACGGTCGATTACTATCACAAAACCCACCACAGCCATTACGACAGCTGGAGCACTTCAGGCAATACAGTCTGGGGGACGGCACAGCAGCAGAGTGATACCCGCCGCTGGGGCATCAGCCTGGCGGATGAGTACACCCCTTACAATGACCTGATCGACAGCCTGACGACCCGCATTTACTGGCAGCAGACCCAGGCGCATGACAACACCCGGATGCCGTCGAGTGCCACCGCCAGGCAAACCGTCTATTCCGACTACAACAGCGACAGCTACGGTTTTGACACCCGCGCGCTCAAAAGCGTCGGGCGACATGAACTGAGTGCCGGGCTGAATGCGCGCCTGGTGGATACTGAGCGACCTTTCCGTCAGTCACCGCCAGCCAGTGCTTTTACTGCGATCATGCAGCCGCAGGCTAACAGTCGCAGCTACACCGTGGGTGGTTATCTGCAGGATACCATCAGCTTCGATGCTGACGGACATCGGGCGGCCATCGTGCCGGGCGCGCGCGTGGCCTATCAGAACACCCGACCGCGTGATGTGGCGACGCTGACCACGAACAGTAGCGTGCTCGACGCCAGCGAAGTTTCAGCGCTCTATGGATCGCCAAACAGCGACACCCAGATATTGCCGTCGATCGCCTTCCAGTACGATCTGACACCGAAGCTGATGACTTATCTGCAATATACCCGTGGCGCGCAGTTCCCCAACGATACCCAGCTTTATGGTTCATGGAACCTTGGCTCCAGCTATGCCGGCACCGCGCAGTATGCGCTGATTGGTAATGCAGATCTGAAAACCGAAACCAGCAACAACTACGAGTGGGGTGTAAAAGGAGAGGTGGCAAAAGGCGTCACGCTTAACGCTGCCGCTTTTTATAACGACTATAAAAACTTTATTGCCTTTACCCGCTACAGCCGGGCGGCTAATCCGGGTCAGTTCGTCAATGTGCCTGCCAACATTTACACCACCTATCAGGCGGAGAACCGCGATAAAGCCTACATCTACGGGGCTGAAATCAGCAGTAAAGTGAACTTCGGTAGCTGGTTCAGCGAGGTCGAGGGTCTGAGCGCCAATCTGGCGTTTGGTTACACGCAGGGCGCGGCAAAGTCGAGCTACCTTGGTGACCGCTACATCGACCTTGAGAGTGTTGCCCCGATGAAAGCGATCGTCGGACTCGCCTGGGATGATGTGGCGCGCGGCTACGGTGCCGCCGTTACCGCTACCTTTGTCAAAGGTAAGCAAGCCAGTGCGACTAACCGCGAAAGCTTCGCTAACAACGGCAGCAGCCTGGCCGACTCCAGCACCGATTACATGCGGGTGCCGGGTTATGGCATGGTGGATATGACCGCTTACTGGCGTGTCGCGCACAACGTCAGGCTGAGTGGCGGGCTTTACAACATAACCGATCGCAAATACCGGGATTACCTCAGCAGCCGTGAACTGACCAGCGCCACTCAGCAGGAGCGCAACGATCAGGCACTGGCCGTGATGCCGGGCCGTACTTTCCAGTTAGGTGTTAACGTCGATTTTTGATAGCCGTCGCCCTGCGCTGATGCAGTGCACTACTAAGAGAGCCTGAGTCATGAACCTGATTTATCAGCACTATCTTGTCCTTAAAGGTGAACAACCGAAGAAATATGCCCGCGACCTGGCCGCGCTGATCGGCATCAGCGAAGCGGAATTGTGTGAAGCGCGCATCGGCGTTGATGCCGTGGCGCTGAAACGCGATTTTCCGGCGTTGCTGAAGGCACTGGGCGCAGCCGGCGAAACCAAAAACATTACCCGTAACGCTTATGCGGTACATGAACATCTGGGTGAATACCACAATGTGCAGATTGGCGCACATGGTGGCCTGGTGCTTAATCCCCGTGCGCTCGATCTGCGCCTGTTCGTCGGTCAGTGGTGCAGCGCCTTTGCTCTGCAGGAGCCGACCGGGCAGGGCGTTCGTCACAGCATTCAGATTTTTGATCGTCATGGCGATGCGGTGCTGAAAGTTTACGCCACGGAGCAGACCAACATGGCAGTGTGGCAGACGCTGATCGCCGACTTTACCGACGCCGCGGCGACGCCGCTCGTGGTTGAGCCGGTTGCCGCTGCTCCCCTGACGGAGGCGATTGATGCCACCGCCATCGACCGTGAATGGCGCGCCATGACCGATGTTCATCAGTTTTTCGCGTTGCTGAAGCGCCACCAGGTGTCACGGCCGCAGGCGTTTCGCGCGGTGGGTGAGGATCTCGCCTGGCAGACCGGCAACGACGCGCTTGAGCGCCTGCTACAGATGGCACAGCAGGCGGGCAATGAAATTATGATTTTTGTCGGCAACCGTGGCTGTACTCAGATTTTCACCGGCAGGGTAGAGAAGCTGCAGCCAGTGGAAAACTGGCTCAACATCTTCAATCCGAAGTTCACCCTGCATCTGATGGCTGATCAGATCTGCGAAAGCTGGGTAACACGCAAGCCAACGGGCGATGGCTTTGTTACCAGCCTGGAACTGTTCGCCGCCGACGGCACGCAGATCGCCCAGCTCTACGGTCAGCGCACGGAAGGTACGCCAGAGCAGTCACGCTGGCGCGAGCAGATTGGCGCACTCCGCACGCCGGGAGCGGCGGCATGAAAAGAGCGATGCTGTTATGGCTGCTGATGACGCTGCCATCACTGGCGGCGGAGCGGGTGGTGTCGATTGGCGGTGACGTTACTCAGATTATCTATGCGCTGGATGCCCAGTCACAGCTGGTGGCGCGCGACAGCACCAGTCTGCGTCCGGCGCAGGCCGCCCGACTGCCGGACGTGGGTTATATGCGTCAGCTCAACGCCGAAGGCATTCTGGCACTGAAACCGACACTGGTGATCGCCAGCGCGCAGGCGCAACCGTCGCTGGTGCTGCAACAGATTGCCCGCGCGGGCGTCAGGGTGGTCACGGTCAGCGGCGACAGCAGCCTGCAGGCAATTCCGCAGAAAATTATCACTGTGGGCCAGGCGCTGCAGCGTGAAAGCGAAGCTCAGGCACTGGCGCAGCAAATGACGCAGCAGATTCGCCAGTTGCCGCAGCAACCGCTGCCGGTAAAAGTGCTCTACATCATGGCGAACAGCGGCATGAAGTCGATGGCGGCTGGAAATCAGACTGCGGCCGATGGCGCCATTCGCAGCGCCGGGCTGGAGAATGCTATGGGCCCGGTGCCGCACTATCAGGCACTGTCGCAGGAAGGGGTGATCGCCGCCGCGCCGGATCTGGTGGTAATAGGCGAGGATGGCCTGAAAACCCTGGGCGGCGAAGCGCAACTGTGGCAGTTACCGGGTCTGGCGCTGACGCCTGCCGGGCAGCAGCATCGTCTGCTGGTGATCGACACCATGGCACTGCTGGGGTTTGGCCTTGATACGCCACGGGCAATCGTGAAATTGCGCCAGGCGGCGGAATCGCTAAACCATGATTAAGGATAATGCGCTGCGTGGCCTGATGCTGATGCTGATCTTCCTGCTGGTGGCGATGATGCTGGCGGCAAATCTGGGGGCGATGTCGCTTTCAGTGCGGGCGCTGTGGCAGGCACCGCTCAGCGATCTTATCTGGCAGATCTGGCTGGATATTCGCCTGCCGCGCGTGCTGCTGGCGGTGGTGATGGGCATGGCGCTGGCAGTCTCTGGCGCAGTGATGCAGGGTGTTTTTCGTAACCCACTGGCCGATCCCGGTCTGCTGGGGATCAGCAGCGGGGCGGGACTGGCGGTGGCGCTGGCAATCATTATTCCGCTGACGTTGCCAGCACCGCTGGCATTGTGGCTACCGATGATCGCCGCGTTTATCGGCAGCCTGCTGGTTACACTGCTGATCTTCAGTTTCAGTCGGCTGGCGCGCGGCAATCTTTCGCGGCTGTTGCTGGTCGGCATTGCGATTAATGCGTTGTGCGGGGCAGCGGTAGGCGTGCTGTCATGGCTGAGCAACGACCAGCAGCTGCGCCAGCTGTCGCTATGGGGCATGGGAAGCCTCAGCCAGGCACAGTGGCCCGCACTGCTGATCTGCCTGCTGCTGATTCTGCCAGCCTTGCTGCTGTTACAGACTCGCGCCCGCCACCTTAACCTGCTGCAGGCGGGCGAAGAGGATGCGCACTACATGGGCGTTGATGTGAAGCGTACTCAGCATCAGCTGCTGATCCTCAGTGCGTTGCTGGTCGGTACGGCGGTCTCGGTCAGCGGCGTGATCGGCTTCGTCGGACTGGTGGTGCCACACGTGATGCGTTTTTGCCTTGGCGGCGATCATCGCTGGCTGCTGCCCGGCTCAGCGCTGGCGGGGGCGATTCTGCTGCTGCTGGCCGATACGCTGGCGCGCACTCTGGTGGTTCCGGCCGAGATGCCGGTGGGGTTGCTGACCAGCCTGATTGGTGGTCCGTGGTTTCTCTGGCTGATTCTGCGTCAACAGCGAGGGCTGGAGTGATGGACATTTTACAGGCCAGGGGGTTGTGTCTCGCGCGCGGCGGCAAAACTGTTATCGATAATCTCGATGTTACGCTGTCAGGTGGCGAGCTGGTGGCGCTGATTGGCCCCAACGGCGCAGGTAAGTCGACGCTATTGCGGATGCTGACGGGATTTCTGTCGCCCGATCGGGGCGAGTGCTGGCTGGGCGATCGACGGCTGACGGCATGGCCGCGTGAGCAGCTGGCACGACGCCGGGCAGTGATGCGCCAGCAGAACAACCTGACGTTTTCACAGTCTGCGCAGTCGGTCGTGGCGATGGGCCGTGCGCCCTGGCCGGAGGCGCAGACGTCGCAGATTGTGGCTGAGGTTATGCGGCTGACAGGTTGTGAAGGGCTGGCGCAGCGCGATTACCGCCAGCTCTCCGGCGGTGAACAACAACGGGTGCAGCTGGCGCGGGTGCTGGCACAGCTCTGGCATGAGGGAAGACCACGCGGCTGGCTGTTTCTGGATGAGCCGACTTCGGCGCTGGATCTCTTCTGGCAGCAGCAAACCCTGCGTTTATTACGCCAGCTGACGCGCGCCGGAGATCTCACCGTCTGTACCGTGTTACATGACCTTAATCAGGCCTCATTGTGGGCCGATCGCATACTGCTGCTGCACGCAGGCCGACTGGTGGCACAAGGCTCGCCGCAGACGGTGATGACGGAAGCGACGCTGACGCGCTGGTACCAGGCCGATCTGCAGGTAGTGGCGCATACCGGGAGTGGACAGCCGCATATCCAGCTGCGTATTTAGACCGTTTCGCTTTAAAAACATCGCCTTGCGCGGTTTTATTCGCTGATTTTGCGCTATACCTGGAGTTCCGGACAGATTCAAGGAGACCATAATGGCAAAATCATTAGATCAGACCGCTGAGCAACTGGGGAATATTTTACTCTCTTCCGGACTTCATCTGGCGACCGCCGAATCCTGTACCGCCGGGCTGATCAGCATGACGCTGGCCGCGGTGGAAAACAGCGGAGACTTTTATACCAGCGGCTTTGTGA
This sequence comes from Pantoea sp. Fr-CA_6, assembly GCF_024520895.1. Classification (NCBI taxonomy): domain Bacteria; kingdom Pseudomonadati; phylum Pseudomonadota; class Gammaproteobacteria; order Enterobacterales; family Erwiniaceae; genus Pantoea; species Pantoea sp. Fr-CA_6. The sequence goes on from NZ_JALNPO010000006.1 coordinate 225,044, forward strand.
CCTACAGCGAAAATGCCAAAATCCGTCTGCTGGGGGTGCGCCCTGACACGCTGAAACAGCATACGGCGGTGAGCGAACAGACGGCGCGGGAGATGGTGCAGGGCGCCTGCGCCCGCTCCGGCGAGCCGGTGGGATTATCCATTACCGGCTATGCCGGACCGGATGGCGGCGAAGATGGTACACCGGCGGGCACCATCTGGTTTGGCTGGGTATTGCCCGACGGCAGAGACGAAGCGGAGTGCCATCAGTTCAGCGGCGATCCGAAATCGGTGATGGAGCAGGGGACACAGTTCGCGCTGGAAGGACTCATAAAACGGCTGCAGCGAGCCGATCGTTAAAGGCGCGAAACGCGCCTTTAAACAGGCTTAGCGGCAGTCGACAATCAGACGTCCCTGCACTTTGCCATCCAGCAATGCCTGCGCACCTTCTCTGGCTTCACTTAGCGGGATCACCCGGCTCAGCTTACTGAGCCGTTCGCTATCCATCAGCTCACCGAGTCGTTGCCACGCCTGCTGACGAAGCGGCTTCGGACACATCACGCTATCGACACCGGCCAGCGTAACGCCACGCAAAATAAAGGGTGCGACGCTGGCTGGCAGGTCGAGTCCCTGCGCCATACCACAGGCGGCAACCGCGCCGTCCCGCTGGGTGGCGGCCAGCACATTCGCCAGGGTGTGACTGCCGACGCTGTCTATCGCGGCGGCCCAGCGCTCTTTTGCCAGTGGCTTGCCGGGTTGGGAGAGTTCTTCACGGTCAATGACCGATGCCGCGCCCAGCGTATCAATCAGATAGGCATGGTCGCTGGTGCGCCCGCTGGAAGCGATCACCTGATAACCCAGACGCGCCAGCAGGCTGACGCTATAGCTGCCGACGCCGCCACTGGCACCGGTTACCAGTACCGGCCCCTGTTCAGGTGTGATGCCCTGTTTTTCCAGCGCCATCACGCAGAGCATTGCGGTCAGTCCCGCCGTACCGATTGCCATGGTTTGCAGCGGACTCAGCGTGGCGGGCGGGCGCACCAGCCAGTCGCCACTGACGCTGGCTTTCTGTGCCAGGCCGCCCCACTGTTTTTCGCCCACGCCCCAGCCCGTCAGCAGTGCCACATCATCCTCTTTCCAGTCGGAATGGCGGCTGGCCGTCACCCGGCCAACAAAATCGATACCTGGCACCATCGGGAAATGGCGCACAATCGGGCCTTTGTTACAGATAGCCAGGGCATCTTTGTAGTTCAGGGATGAGTAGCTGACGTCGAGCGTGACATCGTGGTCGGGCAGTTGAGATTCGGGGAGATCTTTCAGCAGGGAACGGTAACCTTGTTCGTCATTTTCAATGACCAGTGCCTTGAACATGCAGCCTCCGGCAGAGTGGGAAAGAGAAGATCAGTTTACGCCTGGCAGATGCAATGCGGTAGGGCAATGGTCGCGTCTGCAGGCAATGGAGACAACACGAGCGGAAAAGCACGCTGACAGCGGCAGTGAGTTAAGTGCATAAATCTGCATATAATTCAGATAATTAGTCGCATTATGAATTTTTCATGATAAATAGACTATAAAAATCATATTGTTACATGCTAAGGATGTGACTGAATAATTACCTGGTTCGGGTTGTCCATGCCTGAAAAAGATGACATTATGACCGCCACTTTTTGACCCTGCTTCTTTGCCACAGAGGACGTCGCCATGTCCGGTTCACCGCGCATCCGCCCGGATTACCGTTCGCTTTTTCCGGCGCTCACCGGGTTTTCCTCTTTTCCGATATCTCCGTTATTCACCATGCGGTGAGGCCTGCCGGGCAGCGGCTATGGATCTGCTCTCCACGGGCTGCGTAACGCCTTCTGACTGTTAAGTATTCGCCGGGGCACTGTCCCCATAATTGTGCCTCTGGCACTTCCTCCCTGACGTTAGGGATTCTGTTATGACTCCACTGAAAATTGCTGCCAGCGCCGCTGTGGCGCCCAGTCTGACCCTGAACACTGCGCGAGACGTGGTGACGCTGGATAACACCGATTTCACCGATGTGGCGGCGGTTGTCGTCTCGCTGGCGGATACCCGTAGCGGCGTGCTGGCGCTGCTGCGTCATACCGGCTTTAATCTGCCAGTGTTTGTCGCTAACGCGTTTGAAGAAGAGGTGATGCACCTGCCCGGCGTCAGCGGTGAGCTGAATGGCGATCCGCAGGAGTGGATCGCGCTGGAAGCGGCTGCGCAGGCGTATGAAGCGGCGCTGCTGCCCCCTTTCTTCGAGACGCTGACCCGCTATGTCGATATGCAGAACAGCACCTTTGCCTGTCCCGGACATCAGGGCGGTGCTTTCTTTAAAAAGCATCCGGCGGGCAAACAGTTTTATGACTTCTACGGCGAGAATGTTTTCCGCTCTGATATGTGCAATGCCGACGTCAAACTGGGCGATCTGCTGATCCACGAAGGCTCGGCCAAAGATGCGCAGAAGTATGCGGCAAAGGTGTTCAACGCCGATAAAACCTACTTTGTGCTCAACGGCACCTCAAGTGCCAACAAAGTGGTGACCAATGCGCTGCTGACGCGTGGCGATCTGGTGCTGTTCGACCGCAACAATCACAAGTCGAACCATCATGGCGCGCTGATTCAGGCGGGCGCGACCCCGGTTTATCTTGAAGCGACGCGCAATCCTTTCGGCTTTATTGGCGGCATTGACGCGCACTGTTTTGATGAGGCTTATCTGCGCGAGCAGATCGCGGCCGTGGCTCCGCAGCGCGCGGCTGAAGAACGGCCTTTCCGTCTGGCGATCATCCAGCTGGGCACCTACGACGGCACGGTCTACAACGCGCGTCAGGTGGTGGATCGCATCGGCCATCTGTGTGATTACATCCTGTTTGATTCCGCGTGGCTGGGCTATGAGCAGTTCATTCCACTGATGGAAGGCTGTTCGCCGCTGACCCTGCAACTGAATGAGAACGATCCCGGCATTTTTGTCACGCAGTCAGTGCATAAGCAGCTGGCAGGTTTTTCGCAGACTTCGCAGATCCATAAAAAAGATAATCATATTCGCGGACAGCGCCGCTTCTGCCCGCATAAGCGACTGAATAACGCCTTTATGCTGCACGCATCAACCAGTCCGTTTTATCCGCTGTTTGCCGCGCTGGATATCAACGCCAGAATGCATCAGGGCGAAGCGGGGCGTCGCATGTGGGATGAGTGCGTCACGCTGGGTATTGAGGCGCGTAAAGCGATCCTGGATCGCTGTGAGATGATCCTGCCGTTTGTACCGGAGACGGTGGATGGTCAGCGCTGGCAGGATGCGCCCACTGAGACGATCGCCCGCGATCTGCGCTACTTCAGCTTTGAACCGCAGGCGAAGTGGCACGGTTTCGCGGGTTATGCGCGCGATCAGTATCGGGTGGATCCCTGCAAGCTGTTGCTGACCACGCCGGGGATTGATGCGGCCAGCGGTGAGTATAGTGATTTCGGGATTCCGGCGACCATTCTGGCGAACTATCTGCGCGAAAACGGCATTGTGCCGGAGAAGTGCGATCTCAACTCAATCCTGTTCCTGCTGACCCCGGCAGAGAGTCCGGAGAAGATGGCGAATCTGGTGGCGATGCTGGCGCAGTTCGAACAGCACGTCAAAGAGGATGCGCCGCTGGCCGAAGTGCTGCCGACCATTTACCGCAAAAATGCCGAACGCTATGCCGGGTATACCCTGCGTCGCCTCTGCCAGGAGATGCACGACCTTTACGTCAGTCACAACGTCAAGGATCTGCAGCGCCTGATGTTCCGCGCCGCGGAGTTCCCGCCGGTCAGGGTGAATCCGCAGGATGCGCATCAGGCTTATATTCGCGGCGAAGTGGAGCTGGTGCCGATAGCCGAAGCACAAGGCCGGGTTGCCGCAGAAGGTGCACTGCCTTATCCACCGGGTGTGCTGTGCGTAGTCCCTGGGGAAGTCTGGGGCGGTGCGGTGCAGCGTTACTTCCTGGCGCTGGAAGAGGGGCTTAATCTGCTGCCTGGCTTCTCACCAGAGCTGCAGGGCGTTTACACCGAAGAGGATGACCAGGGACGGAAGTATCTGGTGGCGAATATGATAGTGGGGCGCTGATCTGAGCGTGGGCAGAGGCGGGTAGCGGCCCGCCTGCCTTTTTGTTCGCTGCGCGAACGGGGCTGAGAAGGTTTCGCCTGGCGGCGGTGTACGCTTTGCAGCGGGTATGCACTGAGCAGGTTTTGCCCGGCAGGCCCTGGGTTCGCTGCGCGAACGGGCTGTGAGAGGTTTTCGTTCGCCTGGTAAGCCGGGCAGTTTCAGATTCGCCTCTGCAGGCGACCGACAAGGGGGCGCCAGTCGCCGCGCCCCCTTGACCCCGGGCTCCGGCCTGCTTCACCGCCGCTTCGCGGTCCCTTCGCTACTTCAGGATTTCTCACGGACCGGCGGGACGCGCCATCCATGGCGCGAACCCGCCTCTTCGCGACATCCCTGTCGCTCGTCCTGAAATCCCTCATCCGCTCAGCGGTTCTGACGGCCTCCCCACCCCCTCGCTGTTATCTCTGCTTTTTTATGGCAGGTTCGCTGTCGCTGTAAGTTTCCGGGATGGTCTTCGCTATCAGACCATCAGACAGCACGGCAACAGCGAAATGAAAAGATAATTACAGGCGGGGGTTTGGGAGAGGCGTCCGAAGCGCTGAGGAACAACCGGAGGCCAGGATGAGCCGACAGGACGTCGGCGAAAGGACGGCACGAGCCAGGGATGGCGAGTCCGGACGGTCCGTCGGCTGCAGGGCGTGACGAAGGTACCCCGCACAGCGGGGCGCGCAGGCAGCCGGACGCCGGGATTATTAAGGGGCGGGCGTCCGCCCCTTAATACGTCCGCCTGCTCGGGCGATCTGAAACTCCTGACCGCCTGGCGGGCGGAACCCGCTCAGTGCATACCCGCGGCTAAGCGAACGAAACCTTCTCATAGCCTGTTCGCGCAGCGAACAATCCCAGCTTCAGGCGCTGCACTCCTGATCGCCTGGCGGGCGGAACCCGCTCAGTGCATACCCGCTGCTAAGCGAACGAAACCTTCTCATAGCCTGTTCGCGCAGCGAACAATCCCAGCTTCAGGCGCTGCACCCAAGCCCGTTCGCGCAGCGAACACTCCCCCCGGCTTTAGCGCTGAGCCAATCAGAATCCCCGATAACTCTTCTGCGCGGTACTCACCTTATAAAGATAACGACGCGACTCCGCCGACGGATGCTGGTTCGCCAGGGTCGAATAAACCTTGCTCGGTGACATGCCGTTAATCATCGAAAACGCTCGATCTTTATCGCTGGAGAAGACGCGCAGCACGCTGCCTGCGCCGCCGTTATAGGCGGTGATCACCGCATAACGACGTGACACCGGATCCTGAATGCCGCCCAGATAGCTACGCTGCAACAGCGACAGATAAGCGGTACCCGCATCAATATTGTTCTCTGGATCCAGCAGGTAGCTGCGGCTCGGCTTGCCCCATTTACCCTTCATGCGGAACACGTCAACACCGGCAGTATGCTGCACCACCTGCATCAGACCCAGCGCATCAGAATGGCTCACGGCGTAGGGGTTAAAGCTCGACTCGGTCTGCATAATCGCCAGAATCAACGAGGCATCAACACCATACTGATCGGCGGCTTTACGCACCATCGGCAGGTATTTGTGCGCACGCTTATCCAGGTGGTTCGGCACCATCGGAATCGAAATGGTGTAAATCACATGCAGACCCGAGGTGCGGCGCTGCAATTTATTCTGAATCAGATAGTCAGCAAAGGCTTCCGCGCGACCCTGCCAGCGAATCGGCTGACCGGTATTATCCAGCACCTGCCCATACAGCAGCGGCTCTTTACTGATTTCAATATCGTTGGCGTCAGAGTAGAGATCGACATTACCCGGATCTTCGCCAATCAACAGGGTGGTCACGATTGCCTGACGCAGGCTGGCCATAGGATCGGTGCCAGAAATCGTCTCGATGGTCAGCTTACCGCTTTCAAAGTTAATGTGGCTGCGGGTGTAATAGTTGTCGCTATATTTGACGTAATCTTTGGGTCCGGCGATCAGGACCTCATTGATACCCCAGATATTCTCAATATTATGAGCAAACTGCCCCATCAGAATATCAAAGGCGTTGGTATCTTTTACCCACTCCTCGTGGGACTGCTGTTTCTTTGACCCGGAACAGGAAACCAAAAGTGGTGCTATCACCAGCAGGGCGATTAATTTTTTATTCATTGGGAATGCAAGCCTGACCTGGATAACCGGCCTCAGCGATGAGGCCCGGAATGTTTACGCTTCTGGCGGTGTATAGCCTTCGATATGAACGTCTTTACCTTCGAACAGGAAATTGATCATCTCCTTCTCCAGCACTTTACGATCTTCGGGATTCATCATGTTGAGCTTCTTCTCGTTGATCAACATGGTCTGTTTCGCCATCCACTTCTGCCAGGCTTCTTTAGAAATGTCGTTGTAAATGCGCTTACCCAGATCGCCCGGGTAGAGCTGAAAATCCTGTCCTTCCGCGTCGCGCTGTAAAAAAGTACAAAAAATAGTGCGGCTCATTATTCTTCCTCATTAATCTCACAACTGTTCAAAGCCAGTTGTCGGGGATGGCGCAGCTCGTGTAACAGGCGCTCAACGGGTGCGGCTAATCCCACAGATGGTGGCAGCGCTAAGTTATACCAGAGACCGCCTGCTTCATCCATCGCCGCCCCGACAGAAGGCCACGTCAGCCACATTGGCACGATATCGAGATGGAAATGGCTGAAGGTGTGACGGAACGCAGTAAGCTGCTGCGGTTTTGCATGGATGCCGCGGGCCGCCAGCCAGTCGGTCATCGCCGCTTCCGTTGTGAACTGCGGGAAGCAGAACAGGCCGCCCCACAAGCCCACAGGCGGGCGCTGCTCCAGCCAGACATCATCACCATCCTGCATCATCAGGAACCAGCCGCTGCGCTCTGGCAGCACCTGCTTAGGCTTCTTACCGGGATAGCTCGCCCAGCTGCTGCTGGCATACGCCTCACAACCGCTGTTCAGCGGGCAGATTTCGCACTTCGGCTTTGATCGGGTACACACGATAGCACCCAGATCCATCATCGCCTGATTAAACTGGCTGACGCCCTCGGCGGGTGTGACCTCTTCGCTGATCTGCCAGAGCCGCTTTTCGACCTCTTTCTTACCCGGCCAGCCGCTGACGGCATAGCAACGGGCCAGCACGCGCTTGACGTTACCATCCAGAATCGGGAAATGCTGCCCCAGTGACAGCGACAGGATCGCGCCCGCCGTGGAGCGGCCTACGCCGGGCAGGGCAGAGACATCATCGAAATTACGCGGGAACTCGCCCTGATGAACCTCGACAATCTGCTTTGCGGCTTTATGCAGATTACGCGCACGGGCGTAGTAGCCGAGGCCGGTCCAGAGATGTAACACCTCATCCAGCGGAGCCGCAGCCAGATCGGTGACCGTGGGGAAGCGCGCCATAAAGCGTTCAAAATAGGGAATAACCGTGGCAACCTGGGTTTGCTGTAGCATCACTTCGGAGAGCCACACCTTGTAAGGCGTTTTCTCCAACTGCCACGGCAGGGTTTTGCGACCAAAGCGCTGATACCAGTCCAGCACCTGTTGCGCGAACTGCGGCGCTTGCATCATAAGAAGGAAATTTTCCGTGTTTACTCTACACTCAGGCAGGAATTCCAGCACATGCGCACCTGGGTGTAAACCGGAAGATTGCAAAGGCTTGCTTCTGCTTATGAACTTTGCATAATGCCCGTTTCCCGGAACAGGCTAACCAGCAGGCTTTTACATGATTAATGACGTCATCACCCCAGAATTTGATGAGAACGGGCGGCCATTACGCCGGATCCGCAGCTTTGTGCGCCGCCAGGGCCGCTTAACCAAAGGCCAGCAGCAGGCGCTGGACACCCTGTGGCCGGTCATGGGGGTGGAATATCAGCCGGAGCCTGTCGATCTGCCCGCGCTGTTTGGTCGCGAAGCCCCGGTGACGCTGGAAATTGGCTTTGGTATGGGTGCTTCGCTGGTAACGATGGCGCAAAACACGCCGCATCAGAACTTCCTGGGTATTGAAGTGCATGCGCCGGGCGTGGGTGCCTGTCTGGCCGCCGCCAAAGAAGCCGATGTGCAGAACCTTCGGGTGATGTGCCATGACGCGGTGGAAGTGCTGGAGAAGATGATTCCGGATAACTCGCTGCGCATGGTTCAGCTCTTCTTCCCCGATCCGTGGCATAAAGCGCGTCACAATAAACGCCGTATCGTCCAGGTGCCTTTTGCCGAGCTGGTGATGCGTAAACTGAAGCTGGGCGGCGTTTTCCACATGGCAACCGACTGGGAAGCCTACGCGGAGCATATGCTGGAAGTGATGAACAGCATCGATGGTTACCGCAACCAGTCAGAACAACAGAATTATGTGCCGCGTCCTGAGACGCGTCCACTGACCAAGTTTGAGCAGCGCGGGCAGCGTTTAGGCCACGGCGTATGGGATTTAATGTTTGAGAGGGTGAAATAATGGCCACACAACGCAGCCGCCGTTTACGTAAAAAACTGCACATTGATGAGTTTCAGGAACTGGGCTTCTCGGTTGCCTGGCGCTTCCCGGAAGGCACCAGCGAAAGCGAAATTGATGAGACGCTGAACCAGTTCATCAATGAAGCGATCGACCCTAACGGCCTGGCCTTCGATGGCAGCGGTTACCTGGTGTGGGAAGGTCTGGTTTGCCTGCAGAAAACCGGCAAATGCACCGATGAGCATCGTGCTCTGGTTCGTAAATGGCTGGAAGATCGCAAGCTGCAGGACGTTCAGATGACTGAACTCTTTGACGTCTGGTGGGACTAAGTCGTCACACAGTGTCGGGCTGAGGCCCGATCAAAGGGTTTCAGACCCGATCTTAGGGAGTAGATATGATGCGTAAAGCGCTTCTTGCTGTGCTGCTGGTGGCAGCAACCCAGGCTCAGGCAGCCTATGAATGCAGCGTTAAGCCGCAGGACGATGTGGTGATTAAGCCGCAGAGCGTGCAGGTGGTCGGTGCCAACGGCAATATGGAAATCTCGCCGCAGGGCGACGTGCAGTTCAATGGACAGAAGGTCACGCTCGATACGGCCGGACGCCAGAAAGCGATCGACTATCAGAACGCGCTGCGTCGCGATCTGCCGTGGATCGACAGCGGGGCGACATCACGTCTGGAGAAAGGGCGTGCGGCACTGGATCAGGTCATTGTTGAAAAACTGGGCACCGACAGCAACGTGCGTAATCGCCTGACCACGCTGAATGGTCAGCTGAAACAGCAGATGAACCGCATCATTGAACACCGTGAAGATGGGCTGACGTTCCACCATCAGGCGATTGATCAGGTTCGCGCCGAAGGTGAAAGGCTGGTGCAGTCGACACTGGGCGGCGTGATGCAGGATAGCCTGAACGAGATGGGCAGTAAGCAGGGCAGCGGCGGCAGTAATCCGCTGCAGGCGATTATGGGTAATCTGGGCGGTTTGCAGCAGTCGATTCAGGCTGAGTGGAGCAAGCAGGAGCAGGATTTCCAGAACTTCGGTCACGAGGTGTGTAATCGCGTTATTTCGCTGGAAGATCAGCGTAAACAGCTTACCGGCGCACTGAAAAAATAGGTCAACGCCTCAGCCTGTCGGGCTGAGGCGCTTTTGTTACTCTTCCGCTAAGAACAGCTCCAGCAGCGAATTCAGGAACAGCTTCCCTTTCTCCGTAATCTGCCACTGCTCCGCGGTTTCAGTCACGTAACCAGCGGCAATCGCGGCATCCATCTGCGGACGGATCACCTGCTCTGATAAACCGGTATAGCGGCTGAACTCGTCACGCGGCGCGGCTTCCAGCAGGCGAAAGCGGTTCATGAAATATTCAAACGGCTTGTCGCTATCGGCAACGTCATACTGCTTTTCGCGGTAGTTCCCCTGCATAAATCCACGCGGATGACGGGTTTTCACCGTGCGGACTATGCGGCCATCCGGTTGCGTCAGCTTACCGTGTGCGCCACACCCAATCCCCAGATAGTCGCCAAAGCGCCAGTAGTTGAGGTTGTGCTCACAGCGATAACCCGGCTTCGCGTAGGCAGAGGTCTCATACTGCTGATAACCGGCAGCCTGCAACAGCTGATCGCCCTGTTCGAAAATATCCCATAGCGCATCATCATCCGGCAGCACCGGCGGGCGTGAGCCAAAAAGGGTGTTGGGTTCAATCGTGAGCTGATACCAGGAGAGATGCGGTGGATTAAGCGCAATCGCCTGACGTAAATCATCGAGCGCCTCTTCCAGCGACTGATCGGGCAGGCCATGCATCAGGTCAAGGTTAAAACTGCGCAGCGAGAGCGACTCGGCCAGTTCAGCGGCGCGGACCGCCTCTTCCGGGCCGTGAATGCGGCCAAGGCGCTGCAGCTTTTGCGGACTGAAACTCTGTACGCCAATCGAAATACGGTTGATACCGGCGCGCTGATAGGCGCTGAACCGGTCCGCTTCCACGGTGCCCGGATTGGCTTCCATGGTCACTTCCGCATCGGGCGAGAGCGTCAGACGCTCCCGCACACCATCCATCAGCATCTGCATCGCGCTGCTGCTCAGCAGGCTGGGCGTGCCGCCACCGATGAAGATCGTGCGCACTTCCCGGCCATTGATCAGCGGTAAATCGATCTCCAGATCGCGCAACAGGTGCTGCACGTATTCAACGTGCGGCACCTCATCTTTCAGCGCGTGGGAATTAAAATCACAGTAGGGACATTTCTGTACGCACCACGGAATGTGGATATAGAGACTTAACGGCGGCAGATTAGGCATTACGCATCGCTTCCAGCAACAGCGTCAATGCTTTACCCCGGTGAGAAACTGCACCTTTCTCCGCTTTACTTAGTTCGGCCGCGGTTTTACCCAGTGCCGGGACAAAGAAAATCGGGTCGTAACCAAAACCACCGGCACCAGCGGCGGCGCGGGTGATCTCACCCTGCCAGCTGCCATGGAACACCAGCGGGGTCGGATCTTCCGCATGACGCAGATAGACCAGCACGCAGTGAAATTGTGCCTGGCGCTGACCGTCCGGCACGTTTTCCAGCGCCTGCAGCAGCTTCTCCAGGTTCTGTTGATCGCTGGCCTCTTCACCGGCGTAGCGCGCCGAGTAGATGCCGGGCGCGCCGCCCAGCGCATCTACGGCCAGGCCGGAATCATCGGCAATAGCCGGTAATCCGGTGATCTGTGCCGCGTGACGCGCCTTGAGAATCGCGTTCTCAATAAAGGTCAGGCCGGTCTCTTCCGCCGATTCAACCCCAAGGTCGGTCTGTGCGACGATATCCAGACCAAAGGCGGAGAGTAACTCCGCCAGCTCACGCACTTTGCCGGGATTGCCGGTTGCGAGGACAACTTTTTGCATAACAGTTCCAGTTTGATTCATTTACAGCAGATACCAGAGACCCGGGAACAGGTCCATGCCGAGAAAGTTCAGGGCATACAGCACCAGGATGACGATCATCGCTGAGAAGTCGATGCCGCCCATCGCAGGCAGAATACGGCGAACAGGTGCCATCATCGGCTCGGTTAACTGCACCAGCAGATAGTCGACAGGACCCCGGCCCTGGCTGATCCAGCTCATCAGGGAGCGAATAATAATCACCCAGAAGACCAGATAGCCGGCGGATTTAACCAGCGACAGCAGGCCGACCAGCAGATTGGTTGGGTCGACTGAGAAGACGCCCACCTGAATCAGCAATAAAATCGGGTATTTCAGCGTAGTCAGCACAAATGCCAGCAGCAGCGAGGCGGTATCTATCGGTCCCAGTGCCGGCAGTATACGGCGCAGCGGCTTAACAATCGGCTGTGTCACTTTTACGACAAACTGCGCCACTGGATTGTAAAAATCGCAGCGGGACCACTGCATCCAGATGCGTAACAGCAGCACCATGACGTAGAGATCGATCAGCGTTTTTACTAAAAACGTCAGTGTTAACATGAAGTTCCTCTGTTATTGTTGTGAGTTGTGCGCATAATCTCGTGCGCCAAAAATGGCGGTGCCGATACGCACCATCGTACTGCCTGCGGCGATTGCCGCCTCCATGTCATCGCTCATTCCCAGCGAAAGCGTGTCTGCATGCGGATAGTGCTGTTGCAGCTGCCGGAAGGCTTCCGCCATCTGCTGACACACCGTCAGCTGCCGCGCGTAATCACTCTCTGCTGCCGGAATCGCCATTAATCCGCGCAGCCGCAGTTGCGGCAGGGCAGCGATCTGCTCCGCCAGCCCGGAAACGGCCTCCAGCATGATGCCAGATTTGCTGTTCTCGTCACTGATATTTACCTGAATTAACACATTCAGCGGTGGCAGCGAAGCAGGCCGCTGATCGTTGAGCCGCTGCGCGATGCGCTGGCGGTCAATGGTGTGACACCAGGCGAAATGTTCCGCCACCAGACGGCTTTTATTGGACTGCAGCGGGCCGATGAAGTGCCACTCCAGCTCAGGATGTGCGGCCAGTGCCTGGACCTTTTCAACCCCTTCCTGAACGTAATTTTCACCAAAGGCAATCTGGCCAGCGGCAAAGGCTTCTTCGACCGCGCTCGCAGGTTTGGTTTTACTGACTGCAAGCAGGGTAATTTCTTCTGGTGCGCGGCCGCAACTCGCGGCAGCAGCAGCGATTCGCTGCCGCACTTGCTGTAGGTTCTGCTGGATTGAGGTCATAGTCAGGAGAAATTATGAATCTGGATGAAATGGTGGGGCTTAGTGTAAAGCATAATGCCGCCGATCTGCACCTTTGCAGCGGACATTTGCCCTACTGGCGGCAGCAGGGAAGGCTGGAGGTGATGCCGCAGCAGTGCCCGCTTTCTGGTGCATGGATGGCGCAGTTTATGGCCCGCTGGCTAAGTGACCCGCAGCGTCAGGAGCTGGAGCGCGCAGGGCAGCTCGATTTCGCCCTGAGCCTGGCCGATGGTCAGCGTCTGCGCGCCAATCTCTTTATGCAGCGCAACGGCCTGTCACTGGCACTGCGCATCATCGCCACGGCATGCCCGACGCTTGCGAGCCTGCAACTGCCCGCCATTGTCCCGACGCTGCTGGAGCAGCAGGATGGGCTGATTCTGGTGACGGGTGCGACCGGCAGCGGTAAATCAACCACGCTGGCGGCGCTGGTCGATGCGCTGAACCGCCAGCAGGCGCGGCATATCATCACGCTGGAAGATCCGATTGAATTTATCCATCACAGCCAGCAGTCGCTGATACAGCAGCGTGAAATCGGCCCGCACTGCGGTTCGTTCTCGCTGGGAGTAAAGGCAGCACTGCGTGAAGATCCCGACGTCATCCTGCTGGGCGAACTGCGCGACAGCGACACTATTCGTCAGGCGCTGACTGCTGCGGAGACCGGCCATCTGGTGCTGGCGACGCTGCACACCCGTGGCGCAGCGCAGGCGGTGGATCGGCTGGTTGATGTCTTTCCGGCAGAGGAGAAACAGCTGGTGCGTACTCAGCTGGCGGGCAGCCTGAAAGCGGTAATTGCACAGCGGCTGGTGCCATCAGTTGCCGGTTCGCGCATCGGACTGTTTGAGGTACTGATCGCCACACCGGGCATCACCAATCTGATCAGAGAAGGCAAGATGCACCAGATCCCTGCGCTGTTACAAACCGGCGCACAGGCCGGTATGCAGACGTTTGAGCAGAGCAGGCTGGCGCGTCAGGCTGCCGGACTGATTGAGTGAGGATGTCAGTAATGGTTTTCGAACCAGTCCTGCAAAATGATGGCAGCAGACTGTGAGTCGACCGATCCTTTATTGAGCGCACGATAGCCGCCGCGTTCAAACAGGCCAGCACGCGCTTCTACCGTGCTGAGTCGTTCATCCTGCAGCTCCACGCGGATGCCAAAGCGCCCGTGCAGGCGGTTGGCAAATTTACGTGCGCGATCGGTCAGCGGCTGCTCGGTGCCATCCATATTCAGCGGTAATCCCACCACCACAAAATCGGGCTGCCACTCTTTCAGCAGTTTTTCAATTACCAGCCAGTCCGGGATGCCATCCTGCGCTTTCAGGGCGGTCAGCGGACGGGCGCTGCCAGTGAGTTGCTGACCTACAGCGACACCAATACTTTTGGTGCCGAAGTCGAATCCTAACAGAGTTTGAGTTGACATCAGGCGTGTCCGGCGTCGCTGGCCATGTTGTGAATATCGACGCCAATACTGCGCGCCGCTTCGCGCCAGCGCTCTGAAATCGGCGTCTGGAACAGGATGTTGCTGTTAGCGGGCGTGGTCAGCCAGGCATTTTCCATCAGCTCATTCTCCAGCTGATCTTTTTCCCAGGCGCAGTAACCCAGCGCTACCAGCACGTTAGTGGGCTGAGACGCCGTACCGATCGACTCCAGCACGTCACGGGACGTGGTGATAATTGTGTTATCGGAAACACGAATACTGGAGGTAAAGGTGCGTTGCGCGGAGTGCAGGATAAAGCCACGATCTTCCGCCAGCGGACCGCCGGTAAACACCGGTTTATCCAGCTTGATCGCCGGATCGCGATCGTCAGCAGAGATTTTAAGCTTCTTCAGAATGCCTTCAACCGTCAGGTTTTCCATGGGTTTATTGATGATCAGTCCCATTGCACCCTCTTCGTTATGTTCGCAGAGATAGACTACGGAACGTTTGAAGAAAGGATCCTGCAATGAAGGCATGGCAATCAAAAAGTGATGTTGTAAATTCATTCTCACACGATGTACCAAAAAAATAACCGGCACGCGACGGCCGCACCGGTATTGGGTTGATCACGGAGCTTCGCCCCGGCGTCATGCTCAGCCCAGGCGCTTCTCAATGGCATCCATCAACATGCCGGTGATGGAGATCGGGAACGCAGCCTCAATTTCACGAATGCAGGTTGGGCTGGTCACGTTAACTTCAGTCAGTTTATCACCGATGATGTCCAGACCGACAAAAATCAGCCCTTTTGCTTTCAGCGTCGGACCAACACGGCGCGCGATTTCCCAGTCGCTTTCACTCAGCGGACGCGCTTCACCGCGACCACCGGCGGCGAGGTTGCCACGCGTTTCACCGCCCTGCGGAATACGCGCCAGGCAGTAAGGCACCGGCTCGCCATCGACGACCAGCACGCGTTTGTCGCCTTCGGTGATCGCCGCTATGTAGTTCTGCGCCATGCAGAAACGGCTCTCATGCTCGGTCAGCGTTTCGGTAATCACGCCAAAGTTAGGATCATCTTTCTTCACGCGGAAAATCGACGCACCACCCATGCCATCCAGCGGCTTCATGATGATGTCGCCATGCTCCTGCCAGAAAGCGCGCAGTTGCGCTTTGCTGCGGGTCACCAGAGTGTCAGGCGTAAACTCGGCAAACCAGGCAGTGTAGAGCTTTTCGTTACAGTCACGCAGGCTCTGCGGTTTGTTCACGATCAGCGTACCCAGCTCTTCAGCGCGCTCCAGAATGTAGGTCGCATAGATGAACTCGGTATCGAATGGCGGATCTTTGCGCATCAGCACCACATTCAGGTCAGCCAGCGGGATCACCTGCTCGCTGCCGAACTGATACCAGTTCTCAGGGTTCTGCTCGACGGTCAGCAGGCGGGTGCGGGCCGAGGCCACGCCACCGCGCAGTGAGAGATCGTGCATCTCCATGTAGTGAATTTCATAACCACGGCGCTGTGCTTCCAGCAGCATAGCGAAGCTGGAGTCTTTTTTAATATTGATGGACGAAATAGGGTCCATCACGATGCCAAGTTTAATCATTATTATCTCCTCGGTGAGGCGGCATTTACCGCCTCGTCTGGTTCGGTCTGCAGTGGGCCGATCGGTCAGGACATCATGCCTGCTCTCTTTCCGCTGAAAGTATCGCTTAACCCAGGTCGCCAAACCTCACCTGAAGTGCCGTAATGGCCGTCAGCGCGGTAGTTTCGGTACGCAATACCCGTGGGCCAAGCAGAATGTCAGTAAAATCGTGCTGCGCCGTCATCGCAATCTCGTCCGCAGACAAACCGCCTTCAGGGCCAATCAGCAACCTTACCCGCTCAACAGGCTGGGGCAGCGTGTTGATGCTGTGGCTGGCGCGCGGATGCAGATTAAGCTTCAGTCCGCTATCTGCTTCTGCACACCAGGCTTCCAGCGTCATCGCTTCACGAATCTCCGGCACGCGATTACGGCCGCACTGCTCGCAGGCGGCAATAGCAATTTTCTGCCACTGCTGGATCTTCTTCGCCAGACGCTCAGCATCAAGCTTTACGCCACAGCGCTCGGAAAACAAGGGTGTAATGACATTCACGCCCAGTTCGATCGATTTCTGGATAGTGAATTCCATTTTTTCACCGCGCGACATCACCTGACCTAAATGCAGATGTAATGGTGACTCGCGATCGTCCGGCTGGCTCTCTGTGACCGATACTTTTACACGCTTTTTATCTACATGCGTGATCTCTGCTGCAAAAGTCAGATTAGTGCCATCAAAGAGTTCCAGACGCTGACCTGCCGTCATCCGGAGCACCCGGCCCACATGATTGGATGCATCTTCATCCAGGGTAATTTCACTGCCGATGCTTAATGGCCCGGCGTGATAGATGCGAGGTATACGCATAAGGTTCCTGAGACCGGACGCCGCGCTGCAGCGGCGTCATTGGAAAAAGAGCTAGTGTAGGGCAGGGATTTTAGCGCTGGCAAG
This sequence comes from Pantoea sp. Fr-CA_6, assembly GCF_024520895.1. NCBI lineage: Bacteria > Pseudomonadati > Pseudomonadota > Gammaproteobacteria > Enterobacterales > Erwiniaceae > Pantoea > Pantoea sp. Fr-CA_6. The sequence continues at coordinate 241,652 of NZ_JALNPO010000006.1, forward strand.
CCTGCTGCACATAAGGATTGTGATTGCCCTGAACCTTTGCAATGCGCTGGTCGCGTTCGCACTCCCATTTTGTCACGGGATAGAGCTTGTTCCAGGCGGTAAACAGCTGCGTCTGCTGGCGCGAAATACGCAGATGATACTGGTCGCGCATATAGAAATAGGTGCGGGCAATGGCACCACGCGCCCGCGCAGGTGGCTCCGCCTGTTTGAGTTTAAAGTCGATCTTCATCTCACACTGGCCGTACTGCTGCTCGCTGCCGTTCCATTGACTGTAGGCGAAGTTGCCACGGTCGCCATTCACTTCACCCACCGCAGGCTGCAGGTTGTGCAGGTCGGTTTCGATGCGGCGGTAGTCGGGATCTTTGCTGCAGTTTTTACGACCGCCATCCTGCCAGCACTGGCGCTGATGACCAAACTCCCAGGCCGGCATCACATGTTCCCACTCAATGCGTGCGGCGCGATTGGCGTTTTTGCGCACCTGATAGCCACAGCTGTTGAGATCGGGAATCCCCTTTTTTCCCTGCCACTGAATCTTACAGCCACAGTAAAAAGAACCCGGCGCATCGGCGTTGATCGCCGCCGCAAAGGTTTTGGCCTGCTGAAAGTTATTTTGATGATAGTTATTCAGGTTAAGGGCGTCAGCGGCGGGCGCAAACAGCAGCGCAACCGCCAGACTTAGTATGCGAGACATATTCCAGATTTCTACTCAGTACGAAAAAGGGCGGCAGGGTAACAGAATGTGGAATAGGGCGGAATGGGGATTCTTCTCAGGACGCGACAAATTCACCCGCGATCAGCAGGCTGCCACAGTGCACGCAGCGATATTCACTCTCTTTGCGCAGTATACGATTGTGGCGGCGCACGGTCAGCTGATGCTGCTGGCACTGACAGCGGTAAGCAAAGGTGTTGCTGCGCACGGATGCGATCTCAAACTGGTGAGTACGCCGTGCCGGAACGCCCAGCACCTGCTCCATCATCCACTTCCACTCTTTGCCGTGCGGCGCAACGCGACCAAATTGCTTCCAGACCAGCAGATGCGCCAGCTCATGCGGCACTACTTCATCGATAAATGCCTGCTGGTTTTCCAGCAGCAGCACAGGATTGATGCGAATTTCCCAGGACGCCAGCCAGGCGGTGCCCGCCGCCGTACCACGCTGCTGGTAGAGCAGCTTCGGTTCCGGATAACGGGTTTTCAGCGCCTGATTCGCACGTTCAAGCGACTGGCGCAGCGAGCGCATTACGGCCTGCTGCAGGGCAATGGGGAGACGAGGCGTTTTCATGGCGCTCAGAATAATCGCCGCCGCGCAGGAACTCAACGTCGCCAGCGACAAGTGTGGTTCTGGCTGGGGAAAATTTCTGGTTTAAATATTGTTATGGGCTTTTTTAGAATATTCTATTAATGAGATTCACCGCAGAGTGGATGGATGAAAAGCGAACGGCACAGGGCATGGATAAACCAATGAAAAATAATGATAACGTCAGGAAACAACGGATTGTGCTGGTGACGGATCTGATGGCCGGTCGTGGTGGGATGGAAAATGTGACCGCTCAGTTGATCACGGCCCTGAATGCGGAACCCGGTACCGAAGCAGGGCTGTTTATTATCAACAGCGGAGAGGAGAGCCACTCCCGCGCCTGGACCGCCAATGCTGTTCTGGCTGAGAGCGTCTGCACGCTGCGGAATAAGAAAATAAAAAATCTTATTCATACGCTGAGAATGGCCGCCTTCTTTCGTCGTTATCAGCCCGATCATGTCCTGACCCTCAACACCATTCCCTGCCTGATGACGCGCCGGGCAATCACGCTTTCAGGACGTAAAATCGTATTGTCGAGCTGGATGCACCTGCCTCCGCGTGAACGTTATCGTCCCCATTATCTGTTGCGGGCCGATCACCATTTTGCGATCAGTAATCAGATTAAAGAGCAGCTGGTGGAACTGGGCGCACGCGCCACTGACGTTGACGTGATCTATAACCCGATCAAACGCAATGACACGGTAATCGGCAGACCCCAGGCGCTGAAGTTTCTCTATATTGGTCGCGTCCATTATCAGCGGCAGAAACAGCTTAAAGATCTGTTTGATGCCCTGCAGCAGCTGGATGCGCCCTGGACGCTGGAGATAGTGGGTGACGGGGAAGATCTGACGCAATGTCAGCACTACGTGACGCAACTCGGCATCCAGGATCGCATCACCTGGCATGGCTGGCAGGAGAATGCCTGGGAGTATGTCATCCGCCATATCAGACAGGTCACCTGCCTGGTCATGACCTCTAACTTCGAAGGCTTCCCGCTGATCCTGCTGGAGGCGATGTCGCGCGGCGTCTACTGTGTTTCATCCGACTGCATCAGCGGCCCGGCGGAAATTATTCAGAACGGTATTAATGGTCAGCTCTATCCCACCCATGACAGCATGGCGCTGGCCGCGATTCTCAACGCTATGAGCGGGGATTTCCACTTCCCCGATCATCAGGCTATTAAAGCGAGCATCACCGGTTTTTATGAGGAAAATTATATGAAGCACCTGATGAGTGTGTTTAACCGCCTTACTGAGGTTAAGCATGACGAATAAAATCAGTCGCAATGGATTAACGTTAATGGTTAATTTTTCAGTTATTGCGCTCTGCCTGGCGCTGTCACTGAATATGTTTGTTACCGGCCTGCCGCAAAAAATATTTTATCTGGTCTCTTATCTCTCTATCGCGTCCGTGCTGTATGGCCTGGTGCGCAGGCGGGTGGACTTTAAAGAGAACGGTTTTTATATCGCCCTGTTTGCTGTGCTGATTATCTTTGCCCTGATTCGACTGTTCTGGGCGATTCACGTGAAGGGGATCGAAACCGCGCCCTCAGGCGATGCCATCACTAATATGGGCAACTATCTGCTGGGCGCGAAGCGGCTGTTGATGGGTGCCTTTGTGCTGCTCAGTCTGGCTGTTTATGGGGATCGTGTCTCCCTGACTACGCTACGCGTCGGAAAAGGGCTCATCCTTCTTGGCCTGCTGATTACGCTGGGCTTTGGTATCCACGAGCATCTCTACACTGAGAATATCCGCATCAAGCTCACCACCGAAGCCGCCTCCATGTCTTCTTACATGATTCTGTTTATCTACTGTGCCTGGCTGTGGCTTAGCCGCTATGAGACGCACGCTTACTGGAAGGTGGCCGATATCACTGTGCTGGCAGTGACCTTTGCCTTGCTCTACCTGTGCGGCACCCGTGTGACCCTGATTGCGCTGATTGCCGTGGGGCTACTGTTCCTGGTGCAGACCTACCGGCTGTCGCTGCTGACCAACTGGCGGATTAGCGCTCTGCTGGTGGGCGTAATGGCGGTGCTGATTCTGATGACCAGCAACCGCTGGGTAGAGGGAGTGCAGGATATTGAGAACTTTGGTTCAAACAGTTCGACCTCGCTGGGCGCACGTGTCGCCATCTGGGGCGGGGCGGTCAACTTTATTGAGCACCATGGCGGTTTTGCGACGCCGGATGCGCGCACCACTGAGGCGCGTCAGTTCATCACTGCGCACTATCCTCTCAATGTTGAAGGCTTCACCAACGTTAAATACAACATGCACAACGAGTTCCTCGAGGTGACGTCATTGCAGGGCTGGCTGGGTACGGCGTCGCTGGCGCTGCTCTATCTGACTGTGCTGGCGGGCTGGCTGAAGAAGTGTGACCTGCGCGGCGTGGCGCTGCCGATGGTGGCACTGTTTACCACCGGACTGACCGATTCGGTGCTGCCCTATAATCAGACCGCGACCATTTTCATTATGGCGCTGGCGCTCTGCTGCATACGGCGGCCCCTGCCGGTAATGCGGGTAACCACAGCGTAGTGGGGCGTTGAACAAATAAAAACGGCGGGGTTTCCAGAGAAACCCCGCCGTTTTTTTTACCGCGTTTTTTACCGGGTAAAGTTAGTCGCGTGAACCGATGTCGCGCAGTTTTTTACCTGCCATCAGGTTACGTTCGATGTGTTCCAGCGAGACGTTTTTGGTCTCAGGGATCAGCATCACCGTCAGCAGAATGAAGAACAGGTTAAGCAGTGCGTAGACCCAGAAGGTGTTCGCATTGCCCAGCGTATTCAGCATCGTCAGGAAGGTCGCACCCACGATCATGTTCGCGATCCAGTTGGTGGTGGTGGAGACAGTGATACCGAAATCGCGGCCTTTCAGCGGCTGAATTTCGGAACAGAGTACCCAGATCAACGGACCGGCTGACATCGCAAAACCGATGATGAACATCAGCAGCATACCTACCGCAAAGTACTGCGCGCCCGGCGAGTGAATGCCGAAGTGCAGCATCGTACCCAGAACGCCCATACCGGCTGCCATCACCATAAAGCCCAGAATCAGGGTAGGTTTACGACCCCAGCGATCCACCAGGCCAATGGCAATAAAGGTCGCCAGTACGTTAACCAGACCCACAATCACCGTGCCCCACATCTGCTGGGTGGTGTTGGTGAAGCCCGCGATTTCAAAGATTTTTGGCGCGTAGTACATGATGACGTTCATGCCGGTAAACTGCTGCATCACCTGCAGCAGGATGCCGAGATAGACCGCACGACGGAAGTGGCTGCTGCTGGTGAACAGACCCCAGCCAGACTGTTTGATCTTCAGGCTTTCACGGATCTCTTCCAGCTCACGTTTTGCCTGCTCGCTGGTGTCACGCAGACGATCCAGTACGCGTTGTGCATCGCGGAAGTTGCCTCGCGCCGCCAGCCAGCGTGGGCTGTTTGGCAGGAAGAAAACGCCGACCAGCAGCAACAGTGCCGGAATAGTGATGATGCCCAGCATCCAGCGCCAGTTGCCGGTAAAGCTAAACGCCGTATCGGACAGGTAAGCGCCAAGAATACCGATGGTGATCATCAGCTGATAAAGCGAAATCATACTGCCGCGAATTTTTTCCGGAGCGATCTCAGAAAGATAAAGCGGGGCAGTATAAGAGGCGATACCGACTGCCAGGCCCAGCAGAACGCGGGCGCTGATCAGCATTTCCGGGTTTGGCGACATCGCCGACCAGAGTGAACCGATAACGAACAGAATCGCACCGGCCATCAGGCTTTTTTTACGGCCCAGGCGGGATGACATCCAGCCGCTGCCGATAGCACCGACCGCCGCACCAAACATCATGGAACTGACGATCCACTCCTGCTGATGAGGGGTGACGTTAAAGTCCTTTGCGATAAACGGCAGAGCACCGGCGATAACGCCGATATCCAGACCGAACAGCAGACCCGCAAGGGCCGCCAGAAAGCAGACAAATAAGGTCATCGCCTTATTTGAAGTTCTGCTTTTGTGTGTATTGCCAGGCATTTTAGCCTCCAGGTTTATCCATCATTGTTTTTATCAATGTTAAAAAACCTTTTGCGGGAAAAAAGTGAGCCTGATCACATCAGTGTAATCGCTTACACACGCTGAAACCCTGAAATTCAGCATATTTTTCCCGGAAAGATTAATTAACCAGTGAGGTATAGCACTCATTAAGTTTCTGACAATGCTCTATTTACTGGCTATCAGACGACGCTGAAAATAACGCATTTTCAGCAGAATAACTACGTGCGTTAATTCTTAAATATCGGATAAACAAAGCATTTCAATTTGTAATCGTTAACATTTAGTCGTCAGAAAAAGCGAAAAGAAGTGTAGCTGAGAACTGAAAATTTGCTGTAGAGAGAAGAAGATGTCGGGCAGATGCGTTTTTTTGTCGTCACGCGCTCACCAGAAATTGCGCTGGCCTGTTCGTTCAGAAGGGTAGCGGGAGCAAAATTGCTCCGGTTAGCAATGGGGCTGAAAAGGCAATAAAAAACCCTGCCGCAGTGGCAGGGTTTTTATCAGCAGCCGGTAACCTTACAGGCCAGCCGCTTCACGCAGCAGGGCAGCTTTGTCGGTTTTTTCCCATGGGAAATGTTCACGACCAAAGTGGCCGTAAGCTGCGGTCTCTTTATAGATTGGGTGCAGCAGATCCAGCATCTGGATCAGACCATATGGACGCAGGTCGAAGAACTCGCGCACCAGCAGCGTCAGCTGTTCGGTAGAGATTTTCTCTGTGCCGAAGGTTTCCACCATGATAGAAGTGGGTTCAGCCACGCCGATAGCGTAGGAGACCTGGATTTCACAACGGTCAGCCAGACCGGCCGCTACGATGTTTTTCGCCACGTAACGTGCCGCATAGGCTGCAGAGCGGTCAACTTTAGATGGATCTTTACCCGAGAACGCACCGCCACCATGACGCGCCATGCCGCCGTAGGTGTCTACGATGATTTTACGACCGGTCAGACCGCAATCGCCCATCGGGCCGCCGATCACAAAGCGACCGGTTGGGTTGATGTGATATTTGGTCGAGGCGCTCAGCCACTCTGCAGGCAGAACCGGCTTGATGATCTCTTCCATCACCGCTTCCTGCAGATCTTTCTGGCTGATAGATTCAGCGTGCTGAGTAGAGAGCACAACTGCATCGATGCCCACGATTTTGCCATCGTCATACTGGAAAGTGACCTGGCTCTTGGCATCCGGGCGCAGCCACGGCAGGGTGCCGTTTTTACGCACTTCAGCCTGACGCTGTACCAGACGGTGCGCATAGGTCACCGGCGCAGGCATCAGCACGTCTGTTTCGTTAGTGGCATAGCCGAACATCAGGCCCTGGTCGCCCGCGCCCTGTTCCAGCGGATCGGTACGGTCAACGCCCTGATTGATATCCTGAGACTGTTTACCAATCGCGCTTAATACCGCGCAGGAGTTGGCGTCAAAGCCCATATCGGAATGGACATAGCCGATTTCACGTACGGTTTTACGGGTGATCTCTTCGATATCAACCCAGGCGCTGGTGGTGATTTCACCGCCAACCAGCACCATACCGGTTTTAACGTAGGTTTCGCAGGCCACGCGCGCTTTAGGATCCTGTTCAAGGATCGCATCCAGCACAGCATCGGAGATCTGGTCGGCGATTTTATCGGGATGTCCTTCTGATACAGACTCGGACGTAAAAAGGTGTTTAGCCATTCTGTTCTTTACCTTAAATATGGTTTGAGTACGACTGCATAGCGCCAGTGAGGTGGTCTGACCTGACGCCCCTTCAGGCAAAGCCGCGAGCAGTGAGGTTGTGTCAGCACAGCAGGCCAACACCGCCTGGATAGTAACCTGTTTAGATGGAAAACCATCTGGACGGCTATTTTAGGATAGAGGGTAAACCAATTACCAGCCCTTTTTCTGTTTCAGCCTTTAACCTGTCTCTGTTATCGGCATAATTTGCTGACGCTACACGCAATTCCCCGATAATATTTTTGCATTTTAGGGCGGTAAACTGTATAAAACGCCGCTGCTTTGATAGCAGCAGCAAGGATGACGCCACTGTTTGCGTCGCGCCTGTCAGACTCTGGTCTGGCTTTCACCCAGGTTGTTTTCCATGTGCCCCTGGCATATGCGGAGGTGATACAAGTAATGAACCACGCTTTTTCTTCTTCCGGTTCTCTGCGCTGCGGCGCTGCGCTGGCTCTCTCCTGCCTCCCATCTGTTTCTCTTTCCTGTCGACGCGATGTCCGATGCGGTAATTTTACCGACACAGGCGCAGGCTAATCTTTATCTCTGCTCGATCGGTTTTGTTTCTTCTCTGCGCTCGCGCAGCGGAACGACGCAGGTTATCCATGGTCAATACAGATCAGTTAAATGTTCTCTGTTTAAACGGAGATGGCCCGGGTGTTTTACACTTAACTCTCATGCGTGAATCGCGCTGACGGCAACGTCAGGTGAACAGGACATTGCGTTTAATGTGGCAACAGGTTTTCAGATTAGCGGCCATAAAGCCGGTTAACAGTTTCATCTTTCAACGGAAAATTGAGGTTCGCGATGTCTGACGACATGAAGAATATCAAAGGTTCGTCAGCTGGCGAACAGGGTACACTCCGCTCCATGCAGGAGGTGGCAATGAACGATCAGGATGCGAGCAAAATGTTGCGTACGTACAACATCGCCTGGTGGGGCAACAACTATTACGACGTTAACGAACTGGGCCACATCAGTGTCTGCCCCGATCCGGATCGTCCTGACGTGCGCGTCGATTTAGCTCGTCTGGTCAAAGAGCGCGAAGCGCAGGGCCAGCGTCTGCCTGCTTTATTCTGCTTCCCGCAGATCCTGCAACACCGTCTGCGTTCCATTAACGCCGCCTTTAAACGTGCGCGTGAATCCTACGGTTACAAAGGCGACTACTTCCTGGTTTACCCGATCAAAGTTAACCAGCACAAACGCGTGATTGAGTCACTGATCCACTCCGGCGAACCGCTGGGACTGGAAGCGGGCTCAAAAGCCGAGCTGATGGCGGTGCTGGCGCACGCCGGTCAGACCCGTTCGGTGATCGTCTGTAACGGCTATAAAGATCGCGAATATATTCGTCTGGCACTGATCGGCGAGAAGATGGGCCATAAGGTCTATCTGGTGCTGGAGAAGATGACCGAAGTGCGGCTGGTGCTGGAAGAAGCAGAGCGTCTGAATGTGGTGCCGCGTCTTGGTATCCGTGCGCGTCTGGCTTCGCAGGGCTCCGGTAAATGGCAGTCGAGCGGCGGCGAAAAGTCGAAGTTTGGCCTGTCAGCCACCCAGGTGCTGAAACTGGTTGAGATCATGCGTGAAGCGGGTCGCATCGACAGCCTGCAGCTGCTGCATTTCCATCTGGGCTCGCAGATGTCCAACATCCGCGACATCGCTACCGGCGTGCGTGAGTCGGCGCGCTTCTATGTCGAACTGGCCAAGCTGGGCGTCAACATCAAGTGTTTCGACGTCGGCGGCGGTCTGGGCGTCGATTACGAAGGAACGCGCTCGCAGTCTGACTGCTCGGTCAACTACGGCCTGAATGAGTACGCCAACAACGTGATCTGGGCGATTGGTGCTGCCTGTGATGAGCACGGTCTGGAGCATCCGACGGTGATCACCGAGTCGGGCCGTGCGGTAACCGCGCACCACACGGTGCTGGTCTCCAACATCATTGGGGTGGAGCGCAACGAGTTCAGCGAACCTGAAACGCCGGATGCGGATGCGCCGCGCCCGATCCTCAGCATGTGGGAAACCTGGCAGGAGATGCACGAGCCAAGTACCCGCCGTTCGCTGCGTGAATGGCTGCATGACAGCCAGATGGATCTGTTTGATATCCATACCGGCTACTCGTCAGGCACCTACGATCTCAAGCAGCGTTCATGGGCTGAGCAGCTCTATCTGAGCATCTGCCACTATATTCAGCAGCATCTCGATCCGAGCAACCGTGCACACCGTCCAATCATCGACGAACTGCAGGAGCGGATGGCGGATAAGATTTACGTTAACTTCTCGCTGTTCCAGTCAATGCCGGATGCGTGGGGTATCGATCAGCTGTTCCCGGTACTGCCGCTGGAAGGGCTGAACAAGAAGCCGGAGCGCCGTGCCGTGCTGCTCGACATCACCTGTGACTCCGATGGCACCATCGATCACTACGTGGATGGCGACGGTATCGCGACGACCATGCCGATGCCGGAATATGACCTTGATAACCCGCCAATGCTAGGCTTCTTTATGGTGGGCGCTTATCAGGAAATTCTGGGCAACATGCATAACCTGTTTGGTGACACCGAAGCGGTGGATGTCTACGCACGCGAAAATGGCGATGTGGAAGTGCAGCTCTCCGATGAAGGCGACACCGTGGCGGACATGCTGCGTTACGTGCAGCTTGATCCTAACGAGCTGATGGCGCTGTTCCGCAATCAGGTTCAGGCATCCGATCTCGACGAAGAGCTGCGCGCGCAGTTCCTGGAAGAGTTCGAGAGCGGCCTCTACGGCTATACCTATTTAGAAGATGAATAATCGATCCTGGCGACCGGTAATCGCATATTGCAGTTGCCGTTAACTATGTCGATAATCTGACTTACTCAATCCCTTCCTCGTCGGGCCTAACGACGCGGAGGGGATTTTTTTCATCTCAACCTTAATGGTTTGCGGGCTGGCCCGACTTACGCACATAGAGAGAGCAATTATGTATAACACGCTTGGCAATCAGTACGACAACTCCCTGGTTTCTAACGCCTTTGGTTTCATGCGTTTTCCGCTGAATTTTCAGCCTTACGACAGCGACGCCGAGTGGGTTATCACCGGCGTGCCGTTTGATGCCGCGACCTCGGGTCGTCCGGGCAGCCGCCTGGGTCCTGGTGCGATTCGCCAGATCTCCACCAATCTGGCCTGGGAAGGCTGCCGCTGGCCGTGGGATTTCGATCTGCGTCAGCGTCTGAACGTCGTCGATTGCGGCGATCTGGTTTACGCCTTCGGTGATTCGCAGGATCTCTCCGACAAATTGCAGGCCCATGCTGAAAAACTGCTGGCCAATGGCAAGCGCATGATGACCTTTGGCGGCGACCACTACGTCACACTGCCACTGCTGCGTGCCCATGCAAAACACTTCGGCAAGATGGCGCTGGTGCACTTTGATGCGCATACCGACACCTACTCCAACGGCCCGACCTTTGACCACGGCACCATGTTCTTTACCGCGCCGAAAGAGGGTCTGATCGATCCGCAGCACTCAGTGCAGATTGGTATCCGTACCGAATTCGACAAGAGCCTGGGCTTCAACGTGCTGGATGCGGCGCAGGTCAATGACCGCAGCGTTGACGATATTCTCGCCGAAGTAAAACGCACCGTCGGCGATCTGCCGGTCTATCTGACCTTCGATATTGACTGTCTGGATCCGGCGCATGCGCCTGGCACCGGCACGCCGGTGATTGGCGGCCTGACCACCGATAAAGCGACCAAGCTGATCCGTGGCCTGCAGGGCATGAACATTGTCGGCATGGATCTGGTGGAAGTCGCACCGGGTTACGATCATGCTGATCTGACGGCACTGGCAGCGGCTACGCTGGCGCTGGATATGCTGCATGTTCAGGCTGTAAACAAAGGCTGATGCCTGCTGCCTGCCGGCTTCAGTCCGGCAGGCGCTGAACGCGGCGTCCTGTCCATCGGGCGGACGCCGCTGCTGTGATCTTCCTCTCTTTGCCATGATCCGATCGATTCCCTTCTGACCCCGACGGGTAACCGTCAGGCGCGAACCCCTATCTGCAACTAAACTTACAGCGTAAAAATGACGTAGTGGAGATAATCATGGGCTTTCTTGATGAACTGGCTGGCGCACTGGATGGCAACCAGAGTGAAGGGCATCCGCCGGGACAGTTACAGGCTGTCTGGCATTGGGTGCAGGAGCAGGGCGGTATTGAAGTGCTGCTGCAAAAATTCCAGCAGGGCGGGCTGGGTGAGGTGTTTGGTTCCTGGATCGGCACCGGCGATAACCATCCGGTTGGCCACAGTGAGATTCAGTCTGCTTTTGGTCAGGATCAACTGCAGTCACTGGCCGACAAACTCGGCACCGATGTGAAAGGAGCATCGGGTACGCTGGCCGCGCTATTGCCGCAGCTGATTGATAAAATGTCGCCGCAGGGACACATGGATGAACAGGCGCTGCATGACAATAAGCTGGATCTGGGCTCGATGGTGGATCAGATATTTAAGCGCTAGCGGACTTCGCACGGCTAAGCGCGCATGCCGGGTGCATGCGCGCTCAGCGGCGGGATTACTTGCCGTCGGCAGCAATTCGCTCACGAATATGCGCGGCGCGCGCTTCAGAGGCGGGATGCGAGTCAAACATCGAACTCTGACGTCCCTGTTCCATCTTCGCCAGCTTTTCAAAGCTGGTGGCCAGGCCCATTGGATCGATATTGCGCTTCTTCATCAGGTCGTAGGAGTAGTCATCCGCCTGTGATTCCTGCGTCTGGGAGAACTGCGCATTCACCAGTTTTTCACCCATTTCACCCAGCTGCGACTGCGACAGTGAACCAATCACGCCGCCAACCGAGGCGGCTGCAGTGCGGGCCGCGGTTGTGGCATATGCCAGTTGCATCGCCTTGCGCGTATGACCTAACGCGACGTGGCCCATCTCATGACCCAGTACGCCTTCCACTTCATTGTCAGTCATCATATCCATCAGACCGCTGTAAACACGAATACAGCCGTTTGCCATCGCCCAGGCGTTGACATCTTTGGTCTGATAAACCTTGTAGTTAGCCGGTACGCCGTTGATGTTATCGCCCAGCGCCGCGGCGATCTTGTTCAGACGCTGCTGATAATCACTGTTAGCAGGCGCAATCTGATTATCTTTGTCCATCTGCTCACAGGATTTATCGCTCAGCTGCTTTACCTGATCGTCGCTGAGGGTATAAGCCTGATACGCCTGCGCGCCCGACTGCATCAGCGCATTGTTGTCTAAACCCTGACAGCCACTGAGCAGCGTGGTCAGTCCAAGCGCTAACACCATTTTTTTGATTTTCATGCTGTATCCCATTCATAACAAGGTAAGAAAAACAAACACCTGAAACTCAGACAGGTGAATAAACGATTTGGTTATAGCGTGCCAGTCTGCACTTTGCTAGCAGATATGGCTGGAAAAGCCATACGAAGCGGCTGCATTTAGCGTTTTACAGCATGTACTTTTGCCCCGTTTCTCATGTACATTGATGGGCAACTTTTTCCTTGTTTTGCCCGGTAACTCATTAATAACAATAAGTTAAGGTGCGAAGCATTAATCCGACCTGGAGTAGAAAATGCCCTCTCGTAAAGAGCTTGCCAACGCCATTCGTGCGTTAAGTATGGATGCAGTACAGAAAGCGAAATCGGGACATCCGGGTGCCCCAATGGGCATGGCGGACATCGCTGAAGTACTCTGGCGCGGCTACCTGAACCACAACCCAACCAACCCGCTGTGGGCGGACCGCGACCGTTTCGTGCTCTCTAACGGTCACGGCTCAATGCTGATCTATAGCCTGTTGCACCTGACCGGCTACGATCTGCCCCTGAGCGAACTGGAAAACTTCCGTCAGCTGCACTCAAAAACTCCAGGTCACCCGGAATATGGCTACACCGTGGGCGTTGAAACCACTACCGGTCCGCTGGGGCAGGGCATCGCTAACGCAGTCGGTTTTGCCATTGCTGAGCGCACGCTGGCAGCACAGTTCAACCGTCCGGGTCATGACATCGTAGACCACAACACCTATGTCTTCATGGGTGATGGCTGCATGATGGAAGGTATCTCGCACGAAGTCTGCTCACTGGCCGGTACCCTGAAGCTGGGCAAACTGGTGGCGTTTTATGATGACAACGGTATCTCTATCGATGGTCACATTGATGGCTGGTTCACCGACGACACCGCTAAGCGCTTTGAAGCTTATGGCTGGCACGTGGTGCGCGGCGTCGATGGTCACGATGCGGATGCGATTGCGAAAGCGATCGAGGAAGCGAAAAGCGTCAGCGACAAGCCTTCACTGCTGATGTGCAAAACCGTTATCGGTTTTGGTTCACCGAACAAAGCCGGTACCCATGATTCACACGGCGCACCGCTGGGTGATGATGAAGTGGCACTGACCCGCAAACAGCTGGGCTGGACCCACGCGCCGTTCGTAATTCCTTCTGATATCTACGCTGAGTGGGACGCGAAAGAAGCGGGCCAGGCGAAAGAGTCTGCATGGAATGAGAAATTCGCCGCTTACGCACAGGCTCATCCTGAACTGGCTGCCGAGTTTAAACGCCGCGTCAGCAACGAACTGCCAGCTAACTGGCAGGAAGAGTCGCAGAAGTTCGTTGAGCAGCTGCAGGCGAACCCGGCGAAGATCGCCAGCCGTAAAGCCTCACAGAATGCTATTGAAGCTTTCGGTAAAATTCTGCCGGAATACCTGGGCGGCTCAGCCGATCTGGCACCCAGCAACCTGACAATCTGGTCTGGCTCTAAGCCGATTAACGAAGATGCTGCGGGTAACTACATCCACTACGGCGTGCGTGAGTTCGGTATGACCGCAATCGCCAATGGCCTGGCGCTGCATGGCGGCTTCCTGCCTTACACCGCGACCTTCCTGATGTTTGTTGAATATGCGCGTAACGCAGCGCGTATGGCGGCACTGATGAAGATCCGTCAGATCATGGTCTACACCCACGACTCTATCGGTCTGGGCGAAGATGGCCCGACGCACCAGCCGGTTGAACAGATGGCGAGCCTGCGCACCACGCCAAACATGAGCCTGTGGCGTCCATGTGACCAGGTTGAATCCGCGGTGGCGTGGAAATATGCCATTGAGCGTAAAGATGGCCCGACTGCGCTGATCTTCTCCCGTCAGAACCTGGCGCAGCAGGATCGTGACACGGCACAGCTGGCTAACGTAGCGCGCGGCGGTTACGTGCTGAAAGATTGCGATGGCACGCCTGAGCTGATCCTGATCGCCACCGGTTCCGAAGTTGAACTGGCTGTCGGTGCCTGGGACAAACTCACCAGCGAAGGCCGCAAAGTGCGCGTGGTCTCTATGCCATCAACGGATGCCTTCGACAAGCAGAGTGATGAGTACCGTGAATCCGTGCTGCCAAAAGCGGTCAGCGCACGCGTCGCAATCGAAGCGGGCATCGCTGATTACTGGTTCAAATACACCGGCCTGAACGGCGCTATCGTGGGCATGACCAGCTTCGGCGAATCTGCACCTGCCGATCAGCTGTTCGAACTGTTTGGCTTTACCGTCGACAACGTCGTCGCGAAAGCGAAAGCGCTGCTGGCGTAAAACCGGTCAGGCGGGCCTGTTCCCGCCCGACTGTAAAAAAAGAGGGACGAAATTTTCGTCCCCTTTTATTTTTTATTCCTGCAGTAATAACCGCCTCTTGCCTTAATTTGTGACGCAGATCCAAATTTAAGCAGCCAGATTGATCACAATCATTCCTGTTATTCCTTCCTTCTATTATTGTAGCTGAACCGTTTCAGTCGCCAGGCAAATCGCCCTGGTTTCGGACAATGCCGGGTAAGAATCTCCTGTACAAAATGCAGTGAAACGCTCAGGCTAACGGCACGTTTTTTTCAGTCTGACGTGGCAGGAGAGAAATGACGGTACGGATAGCGATAAATGGTTTTGGCCGGATTGGACGCAACGTCCTGCGCGCGCTGTATGAAACGGGCCGACGTGCAGAGATCACCGTGGTCGCGATTAACGAGCTGGCAGAAGCCACCGGTATGGCGCATCTGCTGAAATACGATACCAGCCATGGCCGTTTTGCTTTCGATGTCCGCCAGGAGCGCGATGTAATGTGGGTGGGTGGCGATACCCTGCGCATTTTGCACCGTGCAGCCATTGCCGATCTGCCGTGGCGTGAACTCGACGTGGATGTGGTGCTGGACTGCACCGGCATCTATGGCTCACGCGCTGATGGCGAAGCGCATCTTCAGGCTGGCGCCAAAAAAGTGCTGTTCTCTCATCCCGGCGGAAACGATCTCGACGCCACAGTGGTGTATGGCGTTAACCAGCAGTTACTCACCGCCAGTGACCGCATCGTCTCCAACGCTTCCTGTACCACTAACTGCATTATCCCGGTGATTAAACTGCTGGATGATGCGTTTGGTATCGAATCCGGCACCGTCACCACGATCCACTCGGCGATGCACGATCAGCAGGTGATCGACGCCTATCACAGCGATCTGCGCCGTACGCGTGCAGCCAGTCAGTCGATCATCCCGGTGGACACTCGCCTGGCGGCAGGCATTACCCGTATTTTTCCGAAATTCAACGATCGCTTCGAGGCGATAGCCGTTCGCGTTCCGACGATTAACGTGACGGCCATTGATCTCAGCGTTTCTGTGCATCAGGCGGTGACGGCGTGTGAAGTTAACACCCTGTTGCGAAGCGCGGCAGAAGGGACATTTCGTGGTATAGTTGACTATACGGAATTACCGTTAGTCTCAGTAGATTTTAACCATGATCCGCACAGTGCCATTGTGGACGGAACACAAACGCGGGTCAGCGGTCAACACCTTATCAAGACCCTGGTCTGGTGTGACAACGAATGGGGCTTTGCTAACCGAATGCTCGACACGACGTTAGCGATGGCCGCAAGCGGTTTCAGGTAAGACGCGGTATGCGTCTGGCAAAACTTATGAGAATCAACGAGAGGATTCACCATGTCTGTAATTAAGATGACCGATCTGGATCTGGCTGGTAAACGCGTTCTGATCCGTGCCGATCTGAACGTACCGGTTAAAGAAGGTAAAGTGACGTCTGATGCACGTATCCGTGCTTCTCTGCCAACCATTGAAGCGGCGTTGAAACAGGGCGCGAAAGTAATGGTTACCTCTCACCTGGGTCGTCCGACCGAAGGTGAATACAATGAAGAGTTCTCGCTGCTGCCGGTAGTTAACTACCTGAAAGACAAGCTTAGCGGCACCACCGTGACCCTGGCAAAAGATTACCTCGATGGCGTTGAAGTCGGCGCTGGCGAACTGGTTGTGCTGGAAAACGTTCGCTTTAACAAAGGCGAAAAGAAAGATGACGAAGCGCTGTCTAAAAAATATGCTGCTCTGTGCGACGTATTTGTGATGGACGCCTTTGGTACCGCGCACCGCGCACAGGCTTCTACCCACGGCGTCGGCAAATTTGCCCCTATCGCCTGTGCTGGCCCTCTGCTCTCTGCAGAACTGGAAGCGCTGGGTAAAGTCATGAGCAACCCGGAGCGTCCGCTGGTGGCTGTGGTAGGGGGCTCTAAAGTCTCTACCAAATTTGACGTGCTGCAATCTCTGGTCAAAATCGCGGACACCGTGATTGTGGGCGGCGGCATTGCCAACACCTTCGTCGCTATCGACAACAACGTCGGCAAATCCCTGTATGAGCCAGACTTCGTTGAAGCGGCTAAAGGCCTGCGCGATCAGCACGGCATTCCGGTTCCAACTGATTCACGCGTCGGCACAGAATTCTCTGAAACTGCGACCGCTACCGTGAAAAAGGTTTCGGAAGTTGCGGATAACGAAGAGATTATGGACTTTGGTGATGAAACCGCACAGGCGATGGCTGCCATCCTGAAGGATGCTAAAACCATCCTGTGGAACGGCCCGGTGGGCGTGTTTGAGTTCCCTAATTTCCGTAAAGGCACCGAGATCGTGGCTAACGCCATTGCAGACAGCGATGCCTTCTCTGTTGCAGGCGGCGGCGATACCTTAGCGGCTATCGACCTGTTCGGCATCGAAGACAAAATTTCCTACATCTCTACCGGCGGCGGCGCGTTCCTTGAGTTCGTGGAAGGCAAAAAACTGCCTGCAGTTGCCATGCTGGAAGAGCGTGCGAAGCAGTAATCCTTTGGGGGCGATGCCTGGCGGCATCGCCTGAAGTCTTGCCCGTCTGGGCGTTTAAATCGACGTTCCTCAAGGGGAACAACGGTCACGAAACAGGACACAATCATGTCTAAAATTTTTGATTTCGTAAAACCCGGCGTTGTCACTGGTGATGACGTACAGAAGATCTTCAAAGTTGCGAAAGAGAACAAATTCGCACTGCCAGCCGTAAACTGCGTCGGCACCGACTCCATCAATGCGGCACTGGAAGCAGCGGCGAAAGTTAAAGCGCCAATCATCATCCAGTTCTCTAACGGCGGTGCTGCATTTATCGCGGGTAAAGGCTTCAAAACTGACAAACCACAGGGCGCGGCAATTTTCGGCGCTATCGCGGGTGCGCACCATGTCCACCTGATGGCTGAGCAGTATGGCGTGCCGGTTATCCTGCACACTGACCACTGTGCCAAGAAACTGCTGCCATGGATCGACGGTCTGCTGGACGCAGGTGAAGAGTACTTCCAGAAAAACGGTAAGCCACTCTTCTCTTCTCACATGATCGACCTGTCAGAAGAGTCACTGGAAGAGAACATCGAGATCAGCAGCAAATATCTGGCGCGCATGGCGAAACTCGACATGACGCTGGAAATCGAACTGGGCTGCACCGGTGGTGAAGAAGATGGCGTTGATAACAGCCACATGGACGCATCTGCACTGTACACCCAGCCAGAAGATGTGAACTACGCGTACGAAAAACTGAATGCTATCAGCCCGCGCTTCACCATTGCGGCATCATTCGGTAACGTTCACGGCGTTTACAAGCCAGGTAACGTGAAACTGACCCCAACCATTCTGCGCGATTCGCAGAAATATGTGTGTGAAAAACATGGCCTGCCGCACAACGCGCTGGACTTCGTTTTCCACGGCGGTTCAGGTTCTTCTGCTGCAGAAATCGAAGAGTCTATCAGCTACGGCGTGATCAAGATGAACATCGATACCGATACCCAATGGGCAACCTGGGACGGCATCCTGCAGTACTACAAAAAGAACGAAGGCTATCTGCAGTCGCAGCTGGGTAACCCGGAAGGCGCTGACAAGCCAAACAAAAAATACTACGACCCACGCGTCTGGCTGCGTTCAGCCCAGGCCTCTATGGTGGTGCGTCTGGAGCAGGCTTTCAAAGAGCTTAACGCTGTCGACGTGCTGTAACTGAAGAGTCGTTACCGTACAAAAAAGGCCCGAAAGGGCCTTTTTTTATGCACAATTTCTGGAAAAACAGGGTTAAACGCCGGTCGGTTTGGCGCTTAAGGAGATAATTGATTACCCTTGATGGCAGGGTGTCGGATGTCATCTGGCAGTTTTTTCATTCCCGGTGGGAATCTAACAACAGGGCTTATTAATGGAAGAGTTACACGTCGTCGACGGCTTAAACAACGCAGGTAACTGGCTGGTTCGCAATCAGGCGCTGATCATCAGCTATGCCGTAAATATCGTTGCAGCTATTGCCATCATTATTATCGGGATGATTATCGCCCGTATCATTTCTAATGCCGTAAATCGCCTGCTGCGCGCCCGTCACATAGACGCTACCGTGGCGGACTTCCTCTCCGCACTGGTGCGCTATGGGGTTATCGCCTTCACCGTTATCGCAGCGCTGGGACGCATCGGTGTGCAGACCGCCTCGGTGATTGCCGTGCTGGGTGCTGCGGGTCTGGCCGTGGGTCTGGCGCTGCAGGGGTCACTCTCTAACCTTGCTGCAGGTGTTCTGCTGGTCACCTTCCGTCCGTTTCGCACCGGCGAGTTCGTCGATCTGGGCGGCGTTATGGGAACCGTGCTGCATGTGCAGATTTTCTCCACCACGCTGAGAACGGCAGACGGCAAAATCGTGGTGGTGCCAAACGGCAAGATCATCAGCGGGAACATCGTCAACTTCTCGCGTGAACCGGTTCGCCGTAATGAATTTATCATTGGCGTGGCTTACGAGGCGGATGTGGATGAAGTGATCGCCTTACTGCAACAGGTTGTAGAAGCGGATAGCCGCGTGCTGAAAGATAAAGGTATCCAGATCGGTCTTAACGAACTGGCAGCCTCCTCAATGAACTTTGTGGTGCGTTGCTGGAGCAACAGCGGCGACCTGCAGGACGTTTACTGGGATCTGCTGAAGAACTTTAAGCGTGCGCTGGATGGAAAAGGGATTGGTATTCCTTATCCGCAGATGGATGTGCATCTGCACCGTGTCAGACAGTCGGACGCAACTACGCCAGAGACTCAGCCACAGTAATCTTTCAGTGGGCGGCGTCTGTCGCCCATTCATTTTGCTAATCGCAGATTAATTCTTTCAATTTCCGCTAATCATCCTCTCTCTTTATACTTCTCCTCCTCTAACGATGTGAGGAAATAATCCTGTGTTATCTCTCTATTTTCAGGGGCTTGCCCTGGGCGCCGCGCTGATTCTGCCGCTGGGACCGCAGAACGCTTTTGTGATGAATCAGGGCGTGAAGCGTCAGTATCATCTGATGACGGCGGCCCTCTGCTCGCTGAGTGATATTCTGCTGATCTGCGGTGGGATCTTTGGCGGCAGTGCCTTGCTGAGCCAGTCTCCACTGCTGCTGATGGTGATCACCTGGGCGGGCGTAGCCTTTCTGTTGTGGTATGGCTGGGGCGCACTGCGTAGCGCTTTTCGCGGCGACGCCGATCTGGCGGATGGTGAGCCATTAAAGCAGAGCAGGGGACGCATTATCGCGACGCTGCTGGCAGTGACCTGGCTCAATCCGCACGTCTATCTCGATACCTTTGTGGTGCTGGGCAGTCTTGGCGGTCAGTTGCCGACCACCACCGCGCGTCAGTGGTTTGCGCTGGGCACCATCAGTGCGTCGATCCTGTGGTTCTTCGGTCTGGCGCTGCTGGCCGCCTGGCTGTCACCACGCCTGCGCACCGCCAAAGCCCAGCGCATCATTAACCTGCTGGTAGGCGCGGTGATGTGGTTTATCGCCCTGCAACTGGCGCGCCAGGGCATTGCCGGATTTTGATCCCAACGTCGATCCGGTGCGGTTATTGCCGCGCGGAGGCCGAACTTTTGCCATAATGACCACTCAAAGCATGGCGCATACCGATGCGCTGTTGGGCTTCGCCGGTTGGAAGCCGTCATAGTACCTTTTCAAGGAGGACTTTCATGAAACTGAAAGCATTGGCTCTGGCCGCAATCATGAGCGCCGGGGCATTGCCTGGCGTACACGCTGATGAGTTACCGAACGGGCCACACGTGGTGACCTCAGGCAAGGCAACGGTCGATGCCCGTCCCGATATCGCCACGCTCTCTATCGTTGTGAACGTGTCGTCAAAAGATGCCGCAGATGCGAAAAAGCAGGCGGATAGCCGGGTTGCACAATATTTCGATTTTCTGCAGAAAAACGGCATTGAGAAGAAAGATATTGATGCGGCAAACCTGAGCACCCAGCCTGAGTACGATTACACCAAAGAGGGTAAATCCGTCCTGAAAGGTTACCGTGCGGTGCGTCAGGTGCAGGTAACCCTGCGTCAGCTGGACAAGCTGAATGATCTGCTGGACGGGGCGCTGAAGTCCGGTCTGAATGAGGTGCGTAGCGTCGAGTTAGGCGTGGCAAATCCGGAGAGTTACAAAGAGCAGGCGCGTAAAGCAGCGATTAAAAATGCGACGCAGCAGGCATCACAGTTGGCTGAAGGCTTTAACGCCAAGCTGGGTTCGATCTACAGCATTCGTTATCAGGTCGCTAACTATCAGCCGATGCCGATGAACCGTATGTATAAAGCGGCTGCAGCGGCAGATACCTCGGCGCAGGAGACCTACGATCAGCAGAGCATCAACTTTGACGATCAGGTTGATGTGGTGTTTGAGATCAAGCCCAATACGCCATAGTGCAAAACGGGGATGATGCCCCGTTAAGACTGCCGATGAATCTCAGGATCTGACCGCAATGAATAAATTCAAAGCGAAGGGAACATGGTCAGAGGAGGAAAGCGTCCCGCGCCATGGACGGCGCGGGCCGAGCGGCCAGGGATTGGCTTAAGCGCCTTTCCGATCTGACCTTGTTCCCTGAGCCAATCCATCCTTACAGCCGTTCGGGGCATAATTTGTCAGCAGTCAAAACGGGGCTTTCGCCCCGTTTTTGTTTTCAGGCTGCGACGTCATCCTGACGCAGCACCCGATGTCCATGCGCAATCAGCGCATCGGTCACCCGACGCATTAACCGGCTTTCCGGCGCAAAACGATGCCAGTAGAGCATCCGGCGCTGACACAAGCCTGGCGTCAGATCTATTAACTCACCGCTCGCCAGCTCACGCTCAATCTGCAGATGCGGGATCATACAGCAGGTTGAACCCTGTCGCGCCATCTGCACGAAGGCTTCAGAGGAGTTCACGATGTGGCAGGGCACACTGCCAGGTGAGAGATCAAAGTTCTGTTGCAGGAAGGCCTGATGCATATCATCAAGATGGTCAAACGCCACCGCAGGCGCTTTCAGCAGGGCAGAGCGGGTGACGCCGTTGGGGAAGAAGCGATCGGCAAAGTCGCGCGACGCTACAAACAGGTAGTCGAGCGCACCGAGCTGATCCACCAGGCAACTGGGCAGCGGCTGCGGCTGAATACTCACCGCACCCACCACTTCACCACGACGCAGACGCTCCTGGGTGCGGGTTTCATCTTCGACCTGCAGATTCAGGCGTACAGGGGAATCTGCCAGCACATCTTTCAGCGCAGGCAGCAGCCAGGTCGCCAGACTGTCGGCATTGACCGCCAGCGACAGCAGCAGTGGCGTGGTGCCACTGTTCTCATCGCCCAGCCACTCCTCTTCCAGCAGTTCCACCTGGTGCAGCAACGCCAGCAGTTTCTGACCCTGTTCGGTCGGACGTGGTGGCACGGTTCGCACCAGCAGCGGCTGACCAAACAGATTCTCCAGCTGCTTGATACGCTGTGAAACCGCTGACTGGGTGATACATAATTTTTGAGCGGCACGCTCAAATCCGCGTTCGCGGATCACTGAATCCAGCGCCTGAAGCGTTCGATAATCCGGGCGTTTCATTATTCTTCTCTCTCCTTCAGGATGGATGTCACTATGCCACAAAAGTATCACCTGTGATGGCTCTCTTGTTTTTTGTGGGCTGGCTTCCAAAGCGATAAATCCACGTCGGTCAGCCGAGCATTTTCAGCAAGCCTTGTTTTATACTACGCGCACTTCGTTGTCGCACAGGTTTTAAACATACCATGACCCAGGATGAACTGAAAAAAGCCGTTGGCTGGGCTGCACTTGAGTACGTGCAGCCGGGCACCGTTGTTGGTGTGGGCACCGGATCCACCGCTGCCCACTTTATCGATGCGCTTGCCACGGTCAGGCATCAGATTGAAGGTGCCGTCTCCAGCTCGGATGCCTCAACCCAGAAGCTGAAGAGCCTGGGTATTCAGGTGTTCGACCTGAACGAGATTGACCTGCTGTCGGTGTACGTAGATGGCGCGGATGAGATCAACCCACAGATGCAGATGATCAAAGGCGGCGGCGCGGCGCTGACGCGCGAAAAGATCGTGGCCGCCGTGGCTGAAACCTTTATCTGTATCGCTGACGCTTCAAAAGAGGTCGATGTGCTGGGCCGTTTCCCGCTGCCGGTCGAGGTGATCCCGATGGCGCGCAGTTATGTGGCGCGTCAGCTGGTGAAAATGGGCGGCTTGCCTGAGTATCGTCAGAACGTGGTCACCGATAACGGCAACATTATTCTCGATGTGCATAATTTGCGCATTCTCGATCCCATTGAGCTGGAAAAAACCATCAACGCCTTGCCTGGCGTCGTTACCGTGGGCCTTTTTGCCGCGCGTGGTGCCGATATTGCACTGATTGGCGGGCCTGATGGCGTGAAAACCATCAAAAAATGATCTGTCCGGCGTCGATGCGGCGTCGGTTATTTCTGCCTGCAAATCATCTTTTCTCGCTGCGGTGAAATTTGGTGACTTATGTCACATAACCGTCATCGGCAGCGGGTTCGTTCTCTCTTCCAGTCCGACCTCCTTATTTTGTCCGGCAATGTGCTGCCGTCAGCCGCTGCCGTGCTGGCGGCCGGGCAATCGTTTGTATTGCCCGACGCGATTTTTTTGATATTTTGACAGAAGGCTGGCTTATGGTAGTCCTCATTGAATGCTGAATAGGATCGGGAAATGGCAAAGGTATCACTGGAAAAAGATAAGATTAAGTTCCTGCTGGTGGAAGGTGTCCATCAGAGCGCGCTGGAGAACCTGCGGGCTGCAGGCTATACCAACATCGAATTCCATAAGGGCGCACTGGACTCCGACGCGTTAAAAGCATCGATCCGTGATGCACACTTTATTGGTATCCGTTCCCGCTCCCAGCTCACTGAAGAGATTTTTGCGGCGGCTGAAAAGCTGGTCGCCGTTGGCTGTTTCTGTATCGGCACCAACCAGGTTGATCTGCAGGCGGCTGCCAGCCGGGGTATTCCCGTGTTCAATGCGCCGTTCTCAAATACCCGCTCGGTTGCGGAGCTGGTGATTGGTGAGATGCTGCTGATGCTGCGTGGCATCCCGGAAGCGAATGCGAAAGCACACCGTGGCATCTGGAATAAGATTGCCAAAGGCTCATTTGAAGCGCGTGGCAAAAAACTGGGTATTATCGGTTACGGCCACATCGGAATGCAGCTGGGCGTGCTGGCAGAAAGCCTGGGTATGCATGTTTTCTTTTACGACATTGAAAACAAGCTGCCGCTGGGTAATGCCACGCAGGTACGCCATCTGGCCGATCTCCTCAACATGAGCGATGTGGTCAGCCTGCACGTGCCGGAAACCGTCTCTACACAGGATATGATTGGTGCAGAGCAGCTGGCGCAGATGAAGCCTGGCGCGCTGCTGATTAACGCCTCACGCGGCACGGTGGTGGATATCCCGGCGCTGTGCGATGCGCTGGCCAGCAAGCAGGTGGGTGGCGCAGCCATCGACGTCTTCCCGAGCGAGCCAGCTACCAACAGCGAGCCGTTTATCTCTCCACTGAGTGAGTTCGACAACGTGATCCTGACGCCGCACATTGGCGGCTCGACGGAAGAAGCGCAGGAGAACATCGGCATTGAAGTGGCGGGCAAGCTGGCGAAATACTCCGATAACGGCTCGACTCTCTCGGCTGTTAACTTCCCTGAAGTGTCACTGCCGATTCACGGTATCAGCGCCAGTCGTCTGCTGCATATCCATGAGAACCGCCCTGGCGTGCTGACGGCCATCAACCAGATTTTTGCCGAGCAGGGCATCAACATCGCCGCCCAGTATCTGCAAACCTCGCCGTTTATGGGCTATGTGGTGATCGACATTGATGCAGAGCCGGAAGTGGCTGAGAACGCGCTGCAACTGATGAAGGCGATTCCGGGTACCATCCGCGCCCGTCTGCTTTACTAAGCGCTACCAACCTGAACAGGCGCTTAGTCGCGTCTCTTCAGGTAGTTAATACAGGCTGTCCCCATTTGCTGTAAGACCGAGACTGCGAAGGGAACACGGTCAGATCGGAAAGATGCAAAAGCCGCCATCCATGGCATGCCCGGCCCGCGCGATTACGCACCTCATCCCTGAGGTGCGCCCGTAACCGGGCCAACGCGTTGCGTTGTTTAAAAACGCTCCCGGCGTTTTTATCCGGGCGGCGGGACGCTTTCCTCTTCTGACCATGTTCCCTGCGCGTTAAGCTATTTCATTGCTGCCAGATGCGCCCAGGTATGGGTTTTCACTTGTCTGCAAAAGCGACTCTTCTACTCCCACTGCCAGAGTTTTGATGGCGTCATTACCGCCGGCAAAGGCACATCCCATTCTGCCACCGGCAGGCTATCGACCTGCTGACAATCGTGTGCCAGGCCCACCGGCAAAAAACCGTGCTGCCGCCAGTTCTGCAGGGTGCGATCGTAGAAGCCGCCGCCCATCCCCAGACGCTGTCCATGCTGATCAAATGCCACCAGCGGCACCATCATCAGATCCAGTTGATCAAGCGTGATCACCTGCCGGATATCCAGCGGCGGTTCAGGAATGCGCAGCTTATTTTTGAGCAATGGAGTATCGGGCGAGTAGCGCAGAAACAACAAATTACCGGGGGAGAAGGGGTGTAAAACCGGCAGACAGACCGTTTTCTTCAAATGCCAGAGGCGGGCAATCAGCGGGCGGGTATTCAGTTCGCCATCCACCGACAGAAACAGGGCGATATTGCGCGCTTCAGTCACCGGGGCGTAGTTGAGCGCATGTTCAGCGAGCTGCTCAGCGGCCTGCGTTTGCTGCTCATCGGTAAGTGCCCGTCGCAGATGTCGCACATGCTGGCGAATCGCCTGACGCTGGGTCATTGAAGGTTCAGACATGGAAGGTTCAGACATGATTTCCCCGCCGGATAAGTCGCTGTTGAGCGACTATAACATGTCAGTCAGGGGAAAAAAGCAGGACTACAGGAAGAGAGATCTCCGAGATGCCGCCGTAGGCTGTAACCCTTGAACCCTTGGTTCAAGGTGAACATGCCGTCATAACCATCAGGCTTCTCGGACGAACCGAGCATGCACACAGGTTACGAGCGTCACATTCTGTTTTTTCGAAATATCGGCTCAGGGGACTGGCCCACATGCAAACATCTCAGAGAAAATTTACCTCACCGTTACTTAAGTATAGCAACCATGAAGTTTTATTCGAACTTCGCACCCTCACGCTCAGAGATGCGACCCTGCTCAACTAATGCCTGTTCAATCGTCTGCTGCAACATACGGATACGCTGTTCCATATTAGCAGCATAATCGCGCGTTTTCACTTTCTCTTGCGCCAGCTCGTGGCAGACGTTTAACGCGGCGATGAACACCAGTTGTTCTGTATTGGTGACTCTAGTGCGAACTTTTAGATCTTGCAACCGTTGATTGAGATCTTCAGCCGCGCTATTGAGCGCATCTTGCTGCTCTGGCGGACAATTTACTCTCAACGAACGACCAAAAATTTGTAAATCTACCGGTTGTGCAGACATGCCACCTTCCTGACTGATTACTTCGCTCGCAACTCCCTTAGCAGTCAATGGCTTGGGAGGCGGGCAACTATATAGACCCACGAAATAAGATACAACCCCTTTTCTGGAAACCTTGAGGCAGCTAGTGGTAGCATAACACGAACTTATTCTGCCAACGACGATGAAAACTTATGTCCTTACAGAACGCAACCCCCGATTACAACGCGCTCGCGGCGGTGCTCTCACAGCAGGGCGTAGGAATGACGCCCGCAGAAATGCACGGCCTGCTGAGCGGGATCCTCTGCGGTGGGAACCAGGACACCAGCTGGAAGACGCTGGTACACGATCTGGCTAACGAAGGCATGGCGTTTTCACACACTCTTGCCGTGCCGCTGGCGGAGCTACACGAGCATACGGCGACTACGCTGGAAGATGAAGGCTTCCTGTTTCAGCTGCTGCTGCCTGCTGACGACGACATCACCGTCTTTGACCGTGCCGACGCGCTGGCGGGCTGGGTTAACCATTTTCTGCTCGGCCTGGGCGTAACACAGCCTAAACTGGATAAAGTGACCGGCGAAACCGGCGAAGCAATCGATGATCTGCGCACTATCGCACAGCTCGGTTACGAAGAAGATGAAGACCAGGAGGAGCTGGAGCAGTCGCTGGAGGAGGTGATTGAGTATGTACGTGTCGCCGCGCTGCTGTGCCACGATACGTTCACCCGCCCGCAGCCAACCGCGCCAGAAGTGCAAAAACCGACGCTACACTAATTTCAGGTCAACGAGTTTAACCGGTCAGTTTACAGGGAGTGCAGAGATGATTTCACTGGAACGATTCCTGCAGCGTCGTCAGGCGCTGCTGGCGAAGATGGTGCCTGGCAGCGCAGCGTTAATCTTTGCTGCGCCAGAAGTGATGCGCAGTAATGACACCGAATATCCGTTCCGCCAGAGCAGCGACTTCTGGTATTTCACCGGTTTTAACGAGCCGCAGGCGTTGCTGGTGCTGATCAAAAGCGATGAGAATCATAACCACAGCGTGTTGTTTAATCGCGTGCGCGATCCTGCGGCGGAAACCTGGTCTGGCCGTCGCCTGGGTCAGGAGGCCGCACCCGACAAACTGGGCGTCGATCGTGCTTTACCCTGGAATGATATTGGTGACCAGCTACACCTGCTGCTGAATGGCCTGGATGTGGTTTACCATGCGCAGGGCGAATATGCCCACGCGGACACACTGGTGTTCAGCGCGCTGGATAAGCTACGTCGCGGCTTCCGCCAGCATCTCAGTGCGCCCGATACCCTCACTGACTGGCGTCCCTGGGTGCATGAGATGCGCCTGTTTAAAGATGCGGATGAGATTGAACTGTTACGTCGCGCCGGGAAAATCAGTGCACTGGCGCATACCCGCGCCATGCAAGCCTGTCGGCCAGGCCTGTTCGAGTATCAGCTCGAAGGGGAAATTCAGCACGAATTTAACCGTCACGGCGCGCGTTTTCCCTCCTATAACACCATTGTGGGTGCCGGAGTTAACGGCTGCATTCTGCACTACACCGAAAACGAAAGCGAAATGCGCGACGGCGATCTGGTGCTGATCGATGCAGGCTGTGAGTTCCACGGCTATGCAGGCGATATCACCCGCACCTTCCCGGTTAACGGCAAATTCAGCCCGGCGCAGCGCGCGATTTATGACATCGTGCTGGCTTGCCTCAACCGCTCGCTTGAACTGTTCCGGCCGGGCATCAGCATTCGTGAAGTGAATGATGAAGTGGTGCGTATCATGGTCACCGGGCTGGTGGAGCTGGGCATCCTGGAGGGCGACGTCGATACATTGATCGCCGAGGAAGTCCATCGTCAGTTCTATATGCATGGCCTGGGCCACTGGCTGGGGCTGAATGTGCATGATGTCGGCCACTACGGCACCCCGAGCCGCGACCGCGTACTGGAACCGGGCATGGTGTTAACCGTCGAGCCGGGTCTTTATATCGCACCGGATGCCGACGTGCCCGCGCAGTATCGCGGCATTGGTATCCGAATCGAAGATGACATTGTGATCACTGAAGATGGCATTGAAAATCTCACCGACAGCGTCGTGAAAGAGGCGGATGAGATTGAAGCACTGATGGCGGCGGCAAAACAGGCATGACGATTCTGATTGCCGGTGGCGGCATGACCGGGGCGACGCTGGCGCTGGCGATCTCCCATCTGACCCAGGGCACACTGCCGGTAACGCTGATTGAAAGCAGCGAGCCTGGCAGTCGGGCGCATCCCGGTTTCGATGGCCGCGCTATTGCGCTCTCTGCCGGTACCTGCCAGCAGCTTGCGGACATCAATCTGTGGCAGCACATCGCCCGTTGTGCCACGCCGATTACCGACATTCATGTCTCCGATCGCGGTCACGCTGGTTTTGTGTCGCTGGCGGCGGCTGACTACGCTATTCCGGCGCTGGGACAGGTTGTCGAGCTGTTTGACGTCGGTCAGCGTCTGTTTGCGGAACTGAAAAAAGCACCCGGCGTAACGCTGCGCTGTCCGGCTCGTGTCATCCAGGCTAACCGCCATGAGCAGCAGGTTAAGGTGACGCTGGACAGTGGCGAACAACTCAGCGGCAAACTGCTGGTGGCGGCGGATGGCACGCGCTCTGCGCTGGCGGCTTCGTGCGGCATTCAGTGGCAAAGAGAAGACTATCAACAGCTTGCCGTGATTGCCAATGTCTCCACCGCGCTGCCCCATCAGGGCCGGGCATTTGAACGTTTTACCGAACATGGCCCGCTGGCGCTGTTGCCGATGTCCGGCAATCGCCTGTCGCTGGTCTGGTGTCATCCGGTTTCACAGCGTGAACGCATTGAGCAGTGGAGCGAGGCTGAATTCCTCAGCCAGCTGCAGCGTGCCTTTGGCTGGCGGCTGGGTAAATTCACCCACACCGGCCAGCGTGAGTATTACCCGCTGGCGCTGCACCGGGCGATGTCGCCAGTGACGCATCGCGTGGCGGTGGTGGGCAATGCGGCGCAGACGCTGCATCCGATTGCCGGGCAGGGCTTCAACCTGGGCCTGCGCGATGTGATGTCGCTGGCTGAAACGCTGGCAGCCGCCCATCGGCAGCAGCAGGACCCCGGCAGCTATGCGGTGCTGCATCATTACCAGCAGCGTCGTCAGGCCGATCGCGCCGCCACCATCGGTATCACCGACGGACTGGTTCGCGTCTTTGCGAATCGCTATGGCCCGCTGGTGGCAGGACGTAACCTGGGCCTGCTGGCGATGGATCATCTGCCGTGGTTAAGAAATCAACTGGCTGAGCGCACGCTTGGCTGGGTTAAGCGTTAATAAAGAGGCTCAGATGCAAACTTTTGATGTGGTGATTGCCGGTGGCGGTATGGTGGGACTGGCGGTGGCCTGCGGCTTGCAGGGCAGCGGACTGCGCATCGCCGTACTGGAAAAATCACCGGAGCCACCGCTGGCGCTGAGTGCGTCACCGTCAGTTCGCGTGTCGGCAATCAATGCCGCCAGCGAACGGCTGCTGCAGAAGCTGGATGTCTGGTCGACCATTCTCTCGCTGCGCGCCAGCGCTTATCACGGCATGGAAGTGTGGGATAAGGACAGTTTCGGCTCCATCGCCTTTGATGATGAGCAGCAGGGCCTGTCGCATCTGGGCCATATCATCGAAAACCCGGTGATCCACAATGCGCTCTGGCAACGTGCCAGCGCCTGCAGCGACGTGACGATTATGGCACCCTCGCAGTTACAGCAGGTCGCGTTTGGTGACAACGAAGCCTTTGTTACCCTGCAGGATGGCAGCATGCTAAGTGCGCGATTAATGATTGCCGCTGACGGCGCTAACTCCTGGCTGCGCAACAAAGCCGATATCCCGCTGACCTTCTGGGATTACGATCACCATGCGTTAGTGGCAAACGTCCGCACTGAGAAGCCGCACGACGCGGTAGCGCGCCAGGTGTTCCACGGCGACGGCATTCTGGCTTTCCTGCCGATGCAGGATCCCCATCTCAGTTCCATCGTCTGGTCGCTCTCGCCGCAGGAAGCGAGCCGTCTGGAAACCATGCCGGAAGCGCTGTTCAATCAGCAGCTCTCGGTGGCGTTTGATATGCGGCTCGGCCTGTGCCAGCTGGAAAGCGAGCGCAAATCGTTTCCGCTGGTGGCGCGCTATGCCCGCAACTTCGCGGCACACCGTCTGGCGCTGGTGGGCGATGCGGCTCACACCATTCATCCGCTGGCGGGTCAGGGCGTTAACCTTGGGTTTATGGATGCCGCCGAGCTGATCGGTGAGATTCGCCGTCTGCATCAGCAGGGCAAAGATATTGGTCAGCACCTCTATCTGCGACGCTATGAGCGCAGCCGTAAGCACAGCGCAGCGATGATGCTGGCGGGAATGCAGGGCTTCCGTGAAATGTTCGCAGGCAATAATCCGGCGAAAAAATTGCTGCGCGACGTGGGTCTGAAACTGGCTGACCGCCTGCCGGGTGTTAAACCCATGATGCTGAAGCAGGCGATGGGCCTGAATGATCTGCCCGCCTGGCTACGCTAAATTCGCCCTTCTGATAAGCCAGCTTCTGCTGGCTTTTTTTATGCCTGACACCGCTCTGCACCACAAAAAGGCAACGCTGCACCAGCAGAGGTCTTCGTTTGATTTATTCTAATTTTGCGGGCGAATTCGCATTACTTTTTCTCATTATTCTGTCCGCTGGGCGCGGGATTTTTTTTAACATCCTGAATGCCATCCCGCATAAATTTGCTGCGTATATTTAAATTCCCTGCATTTATTGCGCG
Source organism: Pantoea sp. Fr-CA_6 (assembly GCF_024520895.1). NCBI lineage: Bacteria > Pseudomonadati > Pseudomonadota > Gammaproteobacteria > Enterobacterales > Erwiniaceae > Pantoea > Pantoea sp. Fr-CA_6. The sequence goes on from NZ_JALNPO010000006.1 coordinate 272,514, forward strand.
ATTAATCACAAAATTGCAGTTTTATATCCTGTTAGCAGCCGTTCCTGGTTAGGCTGTGCCTCTGCTTTCGACCCCGGTTTGCTTATGGTTAATCGTCAGATTCGGTGGTAACGTCAGCCCTAAGAGAACGTTTGCGTCGGCACTGAATTCCGGCGCACTTTTGCACTTACTCGCTTCTGCACAGGATGGTTATGACTCAGCAAACACCTCTGTTTGAACAGCATCAGGCCTGCGGTGCCCGCATGGTGGATTTTCATGGCTGGATGATGCCGCTGCACTATGGCTCCCAGATGGATGAACATCATGTGGTGCGCACCGACGCCGGTATGTTTGATGTCTCTCACATGACCATCGTCGACCTGACAGGCCCGCGTACCCGTGAATTCCTGCGCTACCTGCTGGCAAATGATGTGGCAAAACTGACCCAGCCAGGCAAAGCGCTCTACACCGGGATGCTGAATGCCTCGGGTGGCGTCATTGACGATTTGATTGTTTACTTTATGAGCGAAGAGTTCTTCCGCCTGGTGGTGAACTCTGCCACCCGTGAAAACGATCTCGCCTGGATCACGCAACACGCGCAGGGCTATGGCATTACGCTGACGGAACGCGACGACCTGGCGCTGATTGCCGTGCAGGGTCCGCAGGCGCAGCAGAAGGCACAGACGCTGTTCAGCGAGGAGCAGCGTCAGGCTGTTGCCGGCATGAAGCCATTTTTCGGCGTGCAGTCAGGTGACCTGTTTATCGCCACCACCGGCTATACCGGCGAAGCGGGATATGAGATTGCTATGCCCGCAGAGGAGGCGGCCGATTTCTGGCAGCGTCTGCTGGCTGCTGGCGTTAAACCTGCCGGACTGGGCGCACGTGACACGCTGCGTCTGGAAGCGGGTATGAATCTGTATGGTCAGGAGATGGATGAAGGCGTTTCACCGCTGGCTGCCAACATGGGCTGGACGGTCTGCTGGGAACCTGCTGACCGCGATTTCATCGGCCGGGAAGCGCTGGAACTGCAGCGTGAACGCGGTACCGAAAAGCTGGTGGGGCTGATCCTCACAGAAAAAGGGGTGCTGCGTAACGGCTTGCCGGTGCGTTTCACCGATGACCAGGGGCAGCCGCAGGAGGGGATCATCACCAGTGGCTCTTTCTCACCGACGCTGGGTTGCAGCATCGCCCTGGCGCGCGTACCGGCCTCAGTCGGCAGCACCGCCATCGTTGAGATCCGTAACCGCCAGATGCCGGTCCAGGTTACCCGTCCCGTTTTTGTCCGCGCCGGTAAACCGGTCGCTCAGTAAATTTTATTCAGGAGAAATGGCCAATGAGCAATGTGCCGAATACGTTGAAGTACCGCGACAGCCACGAGTGGGTGCGCAAAGAAGAAGATGGCAGCTACACCGTGGGTATCACTGAACACGCGCAGGAGCTACTGGGCGACATGGTGTTTGTCGATCTGCCGGAAGTGGGCGCGACGTTTGCCGCTGGTGAAGAGTGCGCGGTCGCGGAATCCGTTAAAGCGGCTTCAGATATCTATGCGCCGATCAGCGGTGAGATTGTGGCGGTCAACGAAGCACTGACTGACTCACCGGAGCAGGTCAACAGCGAGCCTTATGAAGGCGGCTGGTTATTCAAAATTAAAGCCAGCGACGCGTCTGAAATCGACACGCTGCTGGATGCGGATGCTTACAAAGCCTCCATCGACGAGTAGTCGTCAGGCGGCCTCACACAGAGGCCGCAGATTTATGTTTGCTCTCCGGTTCCCCCAGCCCGATTCAGGATTTACTGCTAATGACTCAGACTCTCAGCCAGCTTGAACACAACGGTGCATTCATTGAGCGCCATATCGGTCCTTCACCTGAGCAGCAGGCGCAGATGCTTGACGCTATTGGTGCCCGTTCGCTGGAAGCGTTAATCAGCACGATTGTGCCGGCAGACATTCAGCTGCCAGGCCCGCCAGCGGTTGGCGAAGCCGCCACTGAACAGCAGGCTCTGGCCGAACTGAAAGCGATTGCCAGCCAGAATCTGCGTTACAAATCCTGGATCGGTATGGGATACAGCGCGGTGATCACCCCGCCGGTCATCCTGCGTAATATGCTGGAGAATCCGGGCTGGTATACCGCCTATACCCCGTATCAGCCCGAGGTCTCCCAGGGCCGTCTGGAAGCGCTGCTCAACTTCCAGCAACTGACGCTGGATCTTACCGGCATGGATATCGCGTCTGCCTCACTGCTGGACGAAGCGACCGCTGCCGCTGAAGCGATGGCGATGGCAAAACGCGTCAGTAAACTCAAAAATGCCAATAAATTCTTCATTGCCGATGATATCCATCCGCAGACGCTGGATGTGGTCCGCACCCGTGCGGAGACGTTCGGTTTCGAACTGATTATTGATAGCGCGGACAAAGCGCCCGATCATGACGACCTGTTTGGTGTGCTGCTGCAACAGGTGGGCACTACCGGCGAAGCGCACGATTACAGCGCGCTGATTGCCGGACTGAAAGCCCGCAAAGTAGTGGTCAGCGTAGCGGCGGACTTTATGTCGCTGGTGTTACTGGAAGCGCCAGGCAAACAGGGTGCAGACATTGTCTTTGGTTCAGCTCAGCGCTTCGGCGTGCCAATGGGCTACGGCGGCCCTCACGCGGCCTTTTTCGCCAGCCGCGACGAGCATAAACGCTCTATGCCAGGCCGTATCATTGGTGTTTCACGTGATGCAGCGGGCAACACGGCGCTGCGTATGGCGATGCAGACCCGCGAACAACATATCCGCCGTGAAAAGGCCAACTCCAACATCTGTACGTCGCAGGTGCTGCTGGCAAACATCGCCGGTCTCTATGCGGTGTTCCACGGCCCGGCGGGCCTGAAACGCATTGCCTCACGCATTCATCGCTTCACCAACATTCTGGCGGCGGGACTGCAACAGGGCGGCCTGAAGCTGCGCCATCAGCACTGGTTCGATACGCTGACGGTGGAGGTGGCGGATAAAGCCGCCGTGCTGAACCGCGCCCTGAGCTTTGGCGTTAACCTGCGTAGCGACATCCATAACGCCGTGGGCATCACGCTGGATGAAACCACCTGCCGCGAAGATATTCTGGCGCTGTTTGCCATTCTGCTGGGTGATGAACACGGTCAGGACCTGGAAAAGCTCGACAGCGAAGTGGCCAGCGAGAGCCACGCGATTCCTGCTGGCCTGCAACGCCACAGCGAGATCCTGACCCATCCGGTGTTCAACCGTCATCACAGCGAAACCGAGATGATGCGCTACATGCACAGCCTGGAGAAAAAGGATCTGGCGCTGAATCAGGCGATGATCCCGCTGGGCTCCTGCACCATGAAGCTCAATGCCGCGGCAGAGATGATCCCGATCACCTGGCCGGAATTTGCGGAGCTGCATCCATTCTGCCCGGCTGAACAGGCTACCGGCTATCTGCAGATGATCGGCCAGCTTTCACAGTGGCTGGTGCAGCTCACCGGCTATGATGCACTCTGTATGCAGCCAAACTCCGGCGCGCAGGGTGAATATGCCGGACTGCTGGCGATCCGCCGCTATCACGAAAGCCGTGGCGAGGGCGATCGTCATCTCTGCCTGATCCCGAGCTCGGCGCATGGGACTAACCCGGCCTCAGCCCAGATGGCGGGCATGGACGTGGTGGTCGTGGCCTGCGATAAACAGGGCAACATCGACCTTGGCGATCTGCGTGAGAAAGCGGCTCAGGCGGGCGACAGGCTCTCCTGCATCATGGTGACTTACCCGTCAACTCATGGCGTTTATGAAGAGACCATTCGCGAAGTGTGCCAGATCGTGCATCAGTATGGCGGTCAGGTCTATCTGGATGGCGCGAACATGAATGCGCAGGTCGGCATCACCACGCCTGGCTATATCGGCGCGGATGTCTCGCACCTGAATCTGCATAAAACCTTCTGCATTCCGCACGGCGGCGGTGGTCCGGGTATGGGACCGATTGGCGTCAAAGCGCACCTGGCCCCGTTTGTGCCAGGACACAGCGTGGTGCAGATTGACGGTGTGCTGACGCAGCAGGGCGCCGTATCCGCAGCGCCGTTTGGCAGTGCATCCATTCTGCCAATCAGCTGGATGTACATTCGCATGATGGGCGCGGAAGGGCTGAAACAGGCCAGCTCGGTTGCGATTCTGAATGCCAACTACATTGCCCGCCGCCTGCAGTCGGCCTATCCGGTGCTCTACACTGGCCGTGACGGTCGCGTGGCGCACGAATGTATTCTCGACATCCGTCCGCTGAAAGAGCAGACCGGCATCAGTGAGCTGGATATTGCTAAGCGCCTGATCGATTATGGATTCCACGCACCAACGATGTCCTTCCCGGTGGCGGGCACCCTGATGGTTGAGCCGACCGAATCGGAAAGCAAAATCGAACTGGATCGCTTTATCGACGCGATGCTGGCGATCCGCATGGAGATTGATCGGGTGACGTCAGGTGAATGGCCGCTGGATAACAATCCACTGGTTAATGCGCCGCATACTCAGCTGGAAATCGTCAGTGAGTGGTCACATCCTTATAGCCGCGAACTCGCAGTCTTCCCGGCGGGCAGCCACAACAAATACTGGCCGACGGTAAAACGTCTGGATGATGTGTTTGGCGACCGTAATCTCTTCTGCTCCTGCGTGCCGATGAGCGACTATCAGTAATTTCCCCGCAGGCAAACGTTAATCATAAAGGGCCGATTCGTCGGCCCTTTGTACTGGAGAATCAGCATGAAACTGGCACTGGTTACGGGGGGCAGCCGCGGTATCGGGCGGGCCACGGCGCTGTTACTGGCCGCCCGGGGTTATCGGGTTGCGGTGAACTACCGTCAGCGCGAAGCGGAAGCTCAACAGGTGGTGGCACAGATCCGGCAGCAGGGCGGTGAAGCCTTTGCTGTTCAGGCAGATATCAGTGATGAAGCCCAGGTGATGGCGATGTTTGCGCAGCTCGACCAGCAGTCCGAACCGCTGGCGTTGCTGGTGAACAACGCCGGGATTTTGTTTCAGCAGTGTCGCACCGAGCAGCTGGATGCGGCACGCCTGCATAAGGTCTTTGCCACCAACGTGATTGGGTCTTTTCTCTGCTGTCGTGAGGCGGTTAAGCGGATGGGCACACATCACGGCGGTCAGGGCGGCTCCATCGTCAACGTCTCATCAGCAGCGTCGCGTACCGGTGCGCCTGGCGAATATGTCGATTACGCCGCTTCAAAAGGGGCGATGGACACGCTGACCAGAGGATTGTCGCTGGAAGTGGCGCAGCAGGGGATTCGGGTCAACGGCGTGCGTCCGGGATTCATCTATACAGAGATGCATGCCGATGGCGGAGAGCCAGGCAGAGTAGACAGGCTTGCCAGCGTGATCCCGATGGGACGCGGCGGTGAAGCAGAAGAGGTGGCGGAAGCGATCGTCTGGCTGGCCAGCGACGCGGCCTCTTACGTCACCGGCAGCATCATTGACGCTGCCGGTGGGCGTTAACTCACTTCGCCGCTGATGCGGCGTGATGACTTACAGGTTTTCGCCGTTACTGGCGATAACCTGCTGATACCAGCTGAAACTCTTTTTCTTCCCACGAGAAAAATCGCCGCTGCCATCATCGTTTTTATTCACATGAATAAAGCCGTAACGTTTGTCGTACTGGCCGGTGGTAAACGAGACGCAATCGAGGCAGCCCCACGGCGTATAGCCCATTAATTCAACACCATCGTACGCCACGGCTTTCTTCATCTCTTCGATATGCGCACGCAGATAGTCGATGCGGTAATCATCTTCAATCACGCCATTGGCGTTTGGCTTATCGATAGCACCAAAGCCGTTTTCAACAATAAACAGCGGCTTCTGGTAACGCTCATACAGCTCGTTCATGGCGTAGCGCAGACCAACCGGATCGATCTGCCAGCCCCAGTCTGACGCTTTCACATGCGGGTTTTTCACCACACCTTCAAAGCCGGTGATCGGATCGTCAACGCCGCTGGCATCGGTCTTCACTGCGTTGCTCATGTAGTAACTGAAACCGACATAGTCTGCACAGCCCTGGCGCAGCGTCTCGGCATCATCCGCTTCCATCTGAATGTCGTAACCCTTGCGCGCCCACTCTTTCAGGGTGTAGGCCGGATAGTAGCCGCGCATCTGCACGTCACTGAACACATAGCGCTGATGCATCGATTCCTGCGCCAGCACCACATCGTCCGGGTGGCAGGAGAAGGGATAGACTGGCACCATGGCGATCATGCAGCCAATCTGAAAATCAGGATTGATGTCGTGGCCGAGTTTCACCACTTTTGCACTGGCAACAAACTGGTGGTGCATCACCTGATACATCGCCTGTTCAGGTTTCTCATGTTCGGTAAAGATCACGCCTGAACAGCAGTAACCAAACAGCGGATACTGCCAGTTACGCTGGTTGTTGATCTCATTGAAGGTCATCCAGTATTTCACTTTGCTTTTATAACGGTTCAGCACCACTTCGCTGAAGCGCACAAAGAAGTCGACCACTTTGCGGTTGTGCCAGCCGCCATACTCTTTGACCAGGTGATAAGGCATTTCGAAGTGCGAAAGGGTGATGACCGGTTCAATGCCATACTTCAGCAGTTCATCAAACAGGTCGTCATAGAATTGCAGGCCCGCTTCGTTGGGCTGTTGCTCGTCACCGTTAGGGAAGATACGGGTCCAGGCAATCGAGGTGCGGAAACATTTGAAGCCCATCTCGGCAAACAGCGCGACATCCTGTTTGTAGTGGGAGTAAAACTCCACACCCTTGTGGTTCGGGTAGAAATGACCCGGCTGCACGCCGTCGGTGATCACCCGGTCAACGCCATGTGAACCGCCGGTCATCACATCAGCAATGCTGACGCCTTTGCCGCCCTGATCCCAGCCGCCTTCAACCTGATGCGCTGCCACCGCTCCGCCCCAAAGAAAGCCTTTTGGTAACTGCAATTCTGCACTCATGCTTCACCCCATTACGGATATTGAAATTGAGCTGAGTGTAGCAAGGCAATAATGAAAGTCACGATATAACAGCGCGGCAATAATTGCGTTTGTTACATCCAAAAAACAGGCTGTTTTATTTCCCCAGCTGGCGGCCGATTGCTTCAATAATATAGGTCACTGGCACCTGAGTCGTAATGTCGGAATTGTCCGCCATACGGATGATGGGCACATGGTAGCAGAGGTTGAAATCACCGATCTTCGCCAGTGAGCAGCTCTCCGTGTTGGTTATCGCAATGATTTTACACTTATTCAGGCTGAACTGGCTGGCAATGCGCAGGATCTCTTCCGTTTCACCGGAGACCGATAAAATAATGGCAATGGCGTTTTCATAGAGATCGGGACTAACCGGATAATAGGGATCGTCAATCGCGTGGCTGAATTTACCGAGGTTAGAGAAAAAGCGTGCGCCATATTTTGCCAGGCTGCCGGAGGTGCCGACGCCAATAAAGAAGACCCGCTCAGCCTGATTAATCTTCTGCGCGGCCTCAGCGATGAGCTGTTCAAACTCCGGATTATTGATGCTCTTAAAAAAGCTCAGCATTTCACTGACGCCCGCCGTGTTGAGCATTGGCGCACTCTGCTGTTCGTTTAAACGCAGGCGGATGCGGAATTCCGACCAGCCTTCACAGCCCATCTTGCGACAGAAACGCAGCACGGTGGTGGTGGAGACACCAGCCTGCTCAGCCAGCTCGCGGATCGTCATGTAGCTGACGCCTTCGCGGTGCTTAATGATGAACTGATAGACCTGCATTTCCAGATCGTTAAGGTGGGCGAGATCGCTATGCGAAAACATGAATGACTCATTGAACAGTTGACTGGCGGCCAGTTTACCAGATTCATCACCCGGTTTAAGGGATAGTGAATTTCACCAGGATAATTTTAGCGTACAAGTGTACACTGAAAAAATTGTTGGCTACGCTGGATAACGATATCACTGCTATGGAGCTGATCAGGAATCTGTTATGACCCCCACACTCTCTCACAAACATCAACACGCTGCGGGCTATTCGTTTGTCGAGGAAATTGCCAACAGTATCAGTCACGGTCTTGGCTGCCTGTTCGGCATCGTCGGACTGATACTGATGCTCAATCAGGCAACGGAGAGGCAGGCCGACACCATCACTTTTATCAGTTACAGCCTCTATGGTGGCAGCATGATCCTGCTGTTTCTGGCCTCGACGCTCTATCACGCTATTCCGGCTGGCCCGGCCAGACCCTGGCTGAAAAAGTTCGATCATTGCGCCATCTATCTGCTGATTGCCGGCACCTATACGCCGTTTCTGCTGGTCGCGCTGAGGACGCCGCTGGCGTATGGATTAATGGCGGTGATCTGGGGGCTGGCGCTGGCCGGTATCCTGTTCAAGCTCACGATTGCGCATCGCTTTAAAGCGCTGTCGCTGGTGACCTATCTCTGTATGGGGTGGCTGTCGCTGATTGTGGTTTATCAGCTGGCGATGATCCTGCCGCCGGGCTGCATCTGGCTGCTTGCCGCAGGCGGGATTATCTATTCGCTGGGGGTGATTTTCTATGTGGCGCGCCGCATTCCGTTTAATCACGCCATCTGGCATCTGTTCGTGCTGGGCGGCAGTCTCTGTCACTTCTGCGCTATCTACTTTTATGTGCGCTAAATTGAGCCTGCTCTGAATTGTGGCACTGGCCCTTCCCTTAGCGGAAGGGCCATACGCTCAATCAGCTTTCATCCAGCGAGTAGGGCAGTGGCTGAATGGTCAGATGTCCGCCTTCATCGCCTTCCACCCGCAGCACGCTGTCCGGCTCCAGATCGTTATTCATCACGACCTGAATCCAGCTAATCCCGTCATCTAATTGCACCGCAGCCAGCACGCTGCCGGTTCGACGCCAGCGTTCACCCATCTGCAACTCCAGCGGGGCATTGGCTTCGGGCAGATGACTTGCCTGACCCGCCAGCCAGTAGAGCGCGCGTTTATTGGCGCCACGATATTTCGCCCGGGCCACCATCTCCTGACCGGCATAACACCCTTTTTTAAAGCTGATAGCATCCAGCGCCTGCAGGTTGGTGGCCTGCGGAATAAACTGCACGCTGGTGGCGGGATCGATCACCGGAATGCCCGCTTCAATATCCAGCGCCAGCCACTGCTGACTGTCATTGAACTGTGCATCGTCATTGAGCTTCTGCTTCAGCGCTTCTGCCTGGGCCAGCGAAGTGACAATCAGAAAACGTTCGGCCGGATGGGCAAACCACAGCAGCGTGGTTTCTCCCTGCTGCACCACCGGTTTTTCGCTGTCGGGCAGGCTATCAAACAGATTTTCCAGCGCGGCGCGCGCCTGGAAACCGGCCACGCCCAGCAATACTGACTCATCATCAGCCACCATCGACACTTTCGAAAACACGGCGTATTTCTTTAACTCGGGCAGCTGGGTGTCGCGCAGCTCACGACGGATCAGATAAGCATAGCCTTCACCGCGATGGAACAGGCGCATATTGCTCCACATTTTGCCTTTAGCATCGCAGTGTGCGGCGAGCGAATGGTGGTCGGCATCCAGCGCGGCGACATCCAGCGTTAACTGACCCTGCAGGTAAGAGGTGCTGTCGGCACCAGTAATAGAAACCAGCGCCCAGCTATCCAGTGACATCAGGGTTAACGGCAGACGAGACGACGCGGCAGGCTGGCGCGGCGGTAAAGTAAATGTGGGCATGGAGATATCCTGTATAAGAAGGTTCATCCGGAATAATATCTTCAATGTTAAAAGAGCCGACTGGCAATGCAACCTGTTTACGGAAAACGGCGCACAAAAGGCGCGATAACCCTGAAAAGATCCAGCCTGAAATGTGGCAGGTTGCACAGCATGCGACGCTGCGCCTGCGAGCCGCATTAAACCAGGTTACACTAGGCGCCACGTTGTGAATTGTGGAAATTGATGCATGGATATTAATGATAAATCACGCATTCAGTGGGCCTGCCGTCGCGGCATGCTGGAACTGGATGTGGCTATTATGCCGTTCTTCAAATTTGAGTATGAGACGCTGAGCGACACCGATAAGCAGGTCTTTGTGGATTTGCTAAAGAGTGACGATCCCGATCTGTTTAACTGGCTGATGAATCACGGTGAGCCAAAGGATCCGGAGCTTAAGCGGATGGTGAACCTGATCCAGCAGCGTAACCATGCTCGCGGCCCGGTGGCAATGTAAGCTACGGCCCTCTCGCCTGGCGTGCGGTTTAGTCTGCGCCTGGCTGATAGCAGCCTTGACTGGCGTGGTGCTGATGACGCTGCCTGCAGGCGGCTGGCTGGTTAAAGCGCCGATTATTCTGCTGTTGCTGGCTGAGGGCTGGCGCAGCGTTTGGCGATTGATTCAACGGCACGGTACGTTACAGCGGGAAAGCGTCCATTGCTGGATCTGGCAGGGAAAACGCTGGCGGCCAACTCAGCCACTTCGCTGGTTACCCGTTGGCGTGCTGCTGGTGGCGAAGAGCGAACAAGGTGCCACGCTGCGCTGGTGGCTGATGCAGGACAATATGCAGCCTGGCGAATGGCGGGCGTTACGCGCCTGTTGCTTCAGCCCGGCGCGGCATTAATGGCAGCAGTGCAGGCAAGAGCGTCTGAAGCCGTTCATCTGCCTGCACTGCGGTTCGATAATGACAGGCAAGAGCGATTAAAGCCGCTTACCTGTTCAGGCTACGGTTCGACACCGGCAGAAGGGCCGTCAGAGCAGTCCTGCGGTTTCGGTTAACACCTGCTCGCACCACTGCTCAACGCGCTCATCGGTGACCTCGAACTGATTCACATCATCAAGCGCCAGACCCACAAACTGCGAGCCATCTGCACTCAGCGGTTTCGGGCTGGTGAACTCATAGCCTTCAAGCGGCCAGTAGCCAACAAAACGTACTCCCATCGGCTGCAGCAAATCGTGCAGCATGCCGAGCGCATCTAAAAACCACTCGCCATAGCCAATCTGATCGCCCATGCCATACAGTGCGACAATCTTGTTTTGCAGATTCAGCGCGGGCAACTGCGGCCAGATCGCCTCCCAGTCCTCCTGCAACTCACCGAAATCCCAGGTCGGGATGCCCATGATCAGCAAATCGTACTGCTCCATCAGGCGCGGGTCGTCATCTTTCACGTTATGTAGCGTCACTAACTCTTCGCCAATAAAATCGCGAATTTTCTCCGCTACGATTTCGGTGTAACAGGTACTAGAACCGTAAAAAAGACCGATTTTCATGCAGATAACACTCTGTAAATACTGACTTTGGCGCAATTGTACCAGAAGCGCTGCTGAATCAGGCATAATGAGCATGATTTTACACCAGACGGCGGAGATAACGTGCAGGACAGCGATCTGACAGAACAGTTTCTTGATGCGCTCTGGATTGAACGCAATCTGGCGCAGAACACTCTCTCCTCTTATCGCCAGGACCTCCAGACGCTGACCGGATGGCTGGCGCATCATCAGCTGACGCTGCTTAGCGTGGCGCCGCTGGATCTGCAGCAGTTTCTGGCTGAACGGCTGGAGGGAGGCTACAAGGCGACCAGCTCAGCGCGGCTGCTCAGCGCCATGCGTCGCCTGTTCCAGTATCTTTACCGCGAAAAGCTGCGCCCGGACGATCCCAGCGCGCTGTTGTCAGCACCAAAACTGCCGCAGCGTTTACCGAAAGATCTTAGTGAGGCGCAGGTCGAGCGACTGTTGCAGGCGCCGAATATCGATATCCCGCTGGAGCTGCGCGACAAAGCGATGCTGGAGCTGCTCTACGCCACGGGCCTGCGCGTCTCCGAACTGATTGGCCTGACGCTCAGCGACATCAGCCTGCGCCAGGGCGTTGTCCGGGTTATCGGTAAAGGGGATAAAGAGCGGCTGGTGCCTTTAGGTGAAGAAGCGGTTTACTGGCTGGAGCAATATATGGAACATGGTCGTCCGTGGCTGCTCAACGGTCAGACGCTGGACGTGATGTTTCCCAGTAATCGGGCGCAGCAGATGACGCGCCAGACCTTCTGGCATCGCATCAAGCATTACGCCACGCTGGCGGGGATCGACAGCGAAAAGTTATCACCGCATGTGATGCGCCATGCCTTTGCGACCCATCTGCTGAACCACGGTGCCGATCTGCGTGTCGTACAGATGCTGCTGGGACACAGCGATCTCTCCACCACCCAAATTTATACGCACGTCGCCACTGAGCGCCTGCGTCAGTTGCATCAACAACACCATCCGCGGGCCTGAACCGCGGCGATAAGGACAAAAATGAACAAGCATTTTGCCATGCTGGCTCTTTTAGCCAGCGCCTTTTCCGGTCTCGCACAGGCCGATGACAGCGCCATTCAGCAATCACTTAAAAAGCTCGGTCTGAACCAGACGGAGATCAGCCCGTCACCGCTGCCGGGTTTTAAAACCGTGCTGTCAGAAAGCGGCGTGCTTTACGTGACCGACGACGGCAAACATATGATCCAGGGCCCGCTCTATGACGTCAGCGGCAAACAGCCGGTCAACGTCACCAACCAGCTGCTGGACAAAAAAGTCGAGGCGCTGGTGCCGGAGATGATCGTCTACAAAGCGCCTAAAGAGCAGCACGTGATCACGGTCTTCACCGACATCACCTGTGGCTACTGTCACAAGCTGCACGAGCAGATGGCGGACTACAATGCGCTGGGCATCACCGTGCGCTACCTGGCGTTTCCGCGTGAAGGGCTGAATGGTCAGATTGAGCCAGCGATGAAAGCGATCTGGTGCAGCGCCGACCGCAATAAAGCGTTTGATGAGGCGATGAAAGGCAATGCGCCGAAGATGGCCGCACCAGACAGCTGCAAAATCGATATTGCCCAGCACTATAAACTTGGCGTGCTGTTCGGCATTCAGGGCACGCCCGCGATGCTGACTGACAGCGGCATGATGATCCCAGGTTATCAGTCGCCGCAGGAGCTGAAGCAGGTGCTGGACAATCAGAAGCGTGGTGGTTAATCGGTGGTAAAACAGGATGTGGAACTCCGTCGCCGTGAGGTGACGGTTGACGATGCGCTTCCGGCGACGCTGCCGCCGCTGCTGAAACGACTCTATCTGCAACGCGGCGTGCGCGACGCGGCAGAGCTGGAGCGCGGGGCGAAAAACCTGCTGCCGTACCAGTCCTTAAGCGGGATTGAGAGCGCAGTGGAACTGCTGCATCAGGCGCTGCTGGATGGGCGTCGCATTATGGTGGTGGGCGACTTTGATGCCGATGGCGCGACCAGTACCGCGCTGACGGTCATGGCGCTGCGCAGCATGGGCGGCGGCAACGTGCAGTATCTGGTGCCTAACCGCTTTGAAGATGGTTATGGCCTCAGCCCTGAAGTGGTTGAGCAGGCGCGGGCGCGCGGCGCGGCGATGATCCTGACCGTCGACAACGGCATCTCCTCCCACGCCGGCGTTGAATGTGCCCATCAGCACGGGATTCCGGTACTGATTACCGACCACCACCTGCCGGGCGAGACCTTACCGGCCGCTGAGGCGATCGTTAATCCCAATCTGCCGGACTGCAACTTTCCCTCACGTGCACTGGCGGGCGTGGGCGTTGCGTTCTATCTGATGCTGGCGCTGCGCGCCCATCTGCGCACCCAGGGCTGGTTTGGTGCCACCCGCACTGAACCCAATCTTGCAGAGATGCTGGATCTGGTGGCGCTCGGCACGGTTGCCGACGTGGTGCCGCTCGACGTCAACAACCGCATTCTGGTGTGGCAGGGACTCAGCCGCATCCGGGCTGGAAAATGCCGGCCAGGCATCCGGGCGCTGCTGGAGATTGCTAATCGCGATGCGCGTCAGATGGCGGCCAGCGATCTCGGCTTTGCGCTGGGGCCACGGCTCAATGCCGCAGGCCGGCTCGACGATATGTCGGTGGGCGTGGCGCTGTTAATGACTGAGGATCTCAGTCAGGCACGGATGTTAGCCAGTGAGCTGGACGCGCTGAACCAGACGCGCAAAGAGATAGAGCAGGGCATGCAGAGCGAAGCGCTGGCGCTGTGTCAGGCGCTGGAACGTGAGCAGCGCGATCTGCCGCTGGGGCTGGCTTTTTATCATCCCGAATGGCATCAGGGGGTGGTGGGGATCCTCGCCTCCCGTCTGAAAGAGCGTTTCCATCGTCCGGTGATTGCCTTTGCTCCGGCGGGCGACGGCACGCTGAAAGGCTCTGGCCGCTCAATTGCCGGTCTGCATCTGCGCGACGCGCTGGAGCGTCTGGATACGCTGAATCCCGGCCTGATGCTGAAGTTTGGCGGTCATGCCATGGCGGCAGGCTTATCACTGGAAACCGTACGCTACGAGGAGTTTCGTCAGCGCTTTGCCGAGCTGGTCGGTGAGTGGCTGGATGGCGAATCTCTGCAGGGCATCATCTGGTCAGATGGCGCGTTGCAGCCGCAGGAGTTTTCGCTGCAGACCGCTGAGATGCTGCGCGAAGCGGGGCCCTGGGGCCAGGCGTTCCCGGAACCCGCTTTTGACGGCAAATTTAAGCTGCTGCAACAGCGGCTGGTGGGCGAGCGACATCTGAAAGTGATGGTCGAACCGCTGGATGGCGGTCCGCTGATCGACGGGATCGCCTTTAATGTCGATACCACCCTGTGGCCCGACAGCAGCATTCGCCAGGTCGAACTGGCCTATAAGCTGGATATCAATGAGTATCGTGGTAACCGCTCGGTACAGCTGATCATTGACCATATCTGGCCGCTTTGATTTTTCTAAGGCGCGCGCGTCTCCGGTCACGGCAGAGGCGCGTCAGCCTGTTTTTTCCCTGCGTTAACCTGCGGTGCGAGCGGTTGTCGTCGCAGCCCGATAAGCAAATGCAACGCGTCACGCCGCCCCGGCATCAGCCCGCTGTCTCAGCGCTACAAACTGCCGCCAGTTTCGGGTAAACTTGTGCGTTAAATTTCCTGTCCCATCGAACATAAGAAAGACGCTAAAGCCATGTTTGAAATCAACCCGGTCAAAAACCGTATTCAGGACCTCAGTGAGCGCAGCGACGTTCTTCGGGGGTATCTTTGACTACGATGCCAAGAAAGAACGCCTCGAAGAAGTAAACGCCGAGCTGGAACAGCCCGATGTCTGGAACGAACCTGAGCGTGCTCAGGCGCTGGGCAAAGAGCGCTCCTCGCTGGAAGCGATCGTGCAGACGCTGGATCAGATGTCGCAGGGCCTGGAAGATGTGCAGGGTCTGCTTGAACTGGCGGTAGAAGCGGAAGACGAAGAGACTTTCGACGAAGCGGTTGCCGAGCTGGATGTCCTTGAGGGCAAGCTGGGCGAGCTGGAATTCCGCCGCATGTTCTCTGGCGAGTATGACAGCGCCGACTGCTACATCGATCTGCAGGCGGGTTCCGGCGGCACCGAAGCGCAGGACTGGGCCAGCATGCTGATGCGTATGTATCTGCGTTGGGCTGAAGCCAAAGGCTTCAAAACCGAAATTATCGAAGAGTCTGAAGGTGAAGTTGCAGGCATTAAATCTGTGACCATTCGCGTGTCAGGCGACTACGCCTTTGGCTGGTTACGTACAGAAACGGGCGTGCATCGCCTGGTGCGTAAGAGCCCGTTTGACTCCGGCGGCCGTCGTCACACCTCCTTCAGCTCAGCCTTTATCTATCCGGAAGTGGATGACGATATTGATATCGACATCAACCCAGCCGATCTGCGCATTGACGTCTATCGTGCGTCAGGGGCAGGCGGCCAGCACGTTAACCGGACGGAATCTGCGGTACGTATTACCCATATTCCAACCGGTACCGTCACCCAGTGTCAGAATGACCGTTCTCAGCACAAGAACAAAGATCAGGCGATGAAGCAGATGAAAGCGAAGCTGTACGAGCTTGAGATGCAGAAGAAAAACGCTGAGAAACAGGCGCTGGAGGACAACAAGTCCGACATCGGCTGGGGAAGTCAGATCCGTTCTTACGTTCTCGATGATGCACGCATCAAAGATCTGCGCACCGGCGTAGAGACGCGTAACACCCAGGCGGTGCTGGACGGCGACCTGGATCGATTCATTGAAGCTAGTTTAAAAGCAGGGTTATAAGGAACCGACATGTCTGAACAACAACCGCAGAGCGCTGATGCCGCCGTTGAGTTAAATAACGAACTGAAAGCGCGTCGCGAAAAGCTGAGCGTGCTGCGTGCAAATGGCGTGGCGTTTCCTAACGATTTTCGTCGTGACAGCCTCTCAAACCAGCTGCATGAGAGCTATGGCGAGAAGAGCAACGAAGAGCTTGAAGATCTCGGCATCGAAGTCAGCGTCGCCGGACGTATGATGACCCGTCGTATTATGGGTAAAGCCTCTTTCGTGACCCTGCAGGATGTGGGTGGCCGGATTCAGCTTTACGTCTCGCGTGACGATCTGGCTGAAGGCATCTACAACGAGCAGTTCAAAAAGTGGGATCTCGGCGATATTCTGGGCGCGCGCGGCAAACTGTTCAAAACCAAAACCGGCGAACTGTCGATTCACTGTTCTGAACTGCGCCTGCTGACCAAAGCACTGCGTCCGCTGCCGGACAAGTTCCACGGCCTGGCCGATCAGGAAACGCGCTACCGTCAGCGTTACCTTGATCTCATCGCCAACGAGGAGTCGCGTAACACCTTCAGAATTCGTTCGCAGATCATGGCCGGCATTCGCCAGTTCATGGTGGGCCGCGACTTTATGGAAGTGGAAACCCCGATGATGCAGGTGATCCCTGGCGGCGCGTCAGCGCGTCCGTTCATCACCCATCACAATGCGCTGGATATCGACATGTATCTGCGTATCGCTCCAGAGCTTTATCTGAAGCGTCTGGTGGTGGGCGGATTCGATCGCGTGTTCGAGATCAACCGTAACTTCCGCAACGAAGGTATTTCGCCACGTCATAACCCAGAGTTCACCATGATGGAACTCTATATGGCTTATGCGGATTACAAAGATCTGATCGAGCTGACCGAAAGCCTGTTCCGTACGCTGGCGCAGGATGTGCTGGGCAGCACCGTGGTGCCTTACGGCGAGCAGGAGTTTGATTTCGGTAAGCCGTTTGAAAAACTGACCATGCGTGAAGCGATCAAGAAATACCGTCCGGAAACGGATCTGGCCGATCTGGAAGACTTTGATAAAGCGGTGGCGATTGCTCAATCACTGCACATCAAGGTTGAGAAAAGCTGGGGTCTGGGCCGTGTCGTAACCGAAATCTTCGAAGAGACCGCAGAAGCGCATCTGATTCAGCCGACCTTCATCACCGAATATCCGGCTGAAGTCTCTCCGCTGGCCCGTCGTAACGACGAGAACCCGGAAATCACCGATCGCTTTGAGTTCTTCATTGGCGGTCGTGAAATCGGTAACGGCTTCTCCGAGCTGAACGATGCGGAAGATCAGGCTGAGCGTTTCCTGCAGCAGGTGAATGCCAAAGATGCTGGCGACGACGAAGCGATGTTCTACGACGAAGACTATGTCACCGCACTGGAGCACGGTCTGCCGCCAACCGCCGGTCTGGGTATCGGTATTGACCGTATGGTGATGCTGTTTACCAACAGCCACACTATCCGCGATGTGATTCTGTTCCCGGCACTGCGCCCAGGCAGCAAGTAATCGTTATGAGTCGCTGTCAGGCCTGATCTTCAGGCCTGACAGCGTGATGACAAAGCCGAATCAGAGTGAATTTGGCAGCAACTGATAAACTCACGGCACAGGGAACACGGTCAGAAGAGGAAAGCGTCCCGCGAATGGACAAAAACGCCGGGAGCGTTTTTGAACAACGCAAAGCGTTGGCCCGGGCTACGGGCGCACCTCAGGGATGAGGTGCGTAATCGCGTGGGCCGAGCGGTCATGGATGACAGTTTTTGCGTCTTTCCGATCTGACCGTGTTACCTGTGCAGGCTCGGTCTTACAGCGAACCAGGCCCGACTTTGTCACCAAGCTTAAGGCCGGAAATTCCGGCCTTTTTTACATCTGTTCGTTCAGCAGATATCAGGATTTAATCGCCTGATCCAGCCATGTCTGAAATCGCGAGTAAGGCACATAGAGCGCAACGTTCTTATAGAGTGTCTTACCGCTGATATTGTCGTTGATGTTATTGCTGTAGCCAATAATCACGCCCGCCAGCGTATCATCAGAGGCGTTATAGACTGCGCCGCCTGACATCCCTTTAACCACCCCCGCATTCGCCGCCACCACGACGCAGTCTGATTTGTTCCAGCTGTTCGCCAGCGTGGTATTGATCAGGTTCTGCCCGCTGGAACTGACCGGCATGGCCGAAATAAAACTGTAGCCGTAGAGATTGACCTGATCGCCGATGTGGCTGTTACGAAAGTTGGGTGGCAGGTTCATTTCGCTGTTTTTGTGGTAGACCACGGCCAGATCGCATTGCGGATGCCAGGCTTTGACCCGGTAAAGCGAAAACTTTGCCACATGTGCGGCGGTCAGGCTGTACTCCGGCGTCAGTGGGATGGTGGTACCGAGCGTGCCTAAACCCAGCACGGTGGGAATGCCGGTCACGGTCATATCCACCCGTTTTTCAGCTTCTTTACTGTACTCATAATGACCCACCGAGCAGCCGGTTAAGCCAAACACCATTAAGGCTATGAGTCGTTGCATTCTCTCTCCCTGCGTCAGAAGTTGATCACATCACCTGGCAATTGATTAGGGATATATCGGCAACGTTAAGGATTTATTAATTAAATACGCACTAAAAAGCGTAACGGGTTCGCGGGAAATGACAACCTGACCCTGGGTCATGTGCGCTTTAATGGGCTTAGCCAGCAGGCTGACAAAGCCATTTGTTCCGGCAAAGCGGCAGGATTATTGCGGCCCCGGCAATAATCCTTTGCTGCGCGCAGGCTATGTCGCGCATCAGCACTGTGCTGTAATGCTCACCGTGACGCAGATCAAATTTTAATAAGCGTCGAGGGGCTGCGCGTCTGTGCAGTTCACCTGCAAATGATATTGGGAGAGTGTTATGCCTGTAGCATTAATGGCGCTGGCGTTGAGTGCGTTCGCCATCGGAACCACTGAGTTTGTCATTATGGGATTGCTGCCGGAGGTGGCGCGTGACCTTCAGGTGTCGATTCCGTCGGCGGGCTGGCTGATCAGCGGTTACGCGCTGGGCGTGGCGATAGGTGCGCCGATTATGGCGCTGCTTACCGCCAGGCTGCCGCGTAAAAAAACGCTGATTCTGCTGATGGTGATATTTATTGTCGGCAACCTGCTGTGTGCGCTGGCTTACAACTATAACCTGCTGATGCTGGCACGCATCGTCACCGCGCTTTGTCACGGTGCCTTCTTCGGTATTGGCGCGGTGGTCGCCGCCAGTCTGGTGCCAGCCGGTCGCCAGGCTTCCGCTGTCGCACTGATGTTCACCGGACTGACCTTAGCCAACGTGCTGGGCGTTCCGCTGGGAACCAGTTTCGGACAGATGTTTGGCTGGCGAGCCACCTTCTGGGGCGTGGCAGTGATTGGCGTGCTGGCGTTTATCGCCCTGATCGTGAGTCTGCCCAACAATAAACAGGAAAAGCCGGTTCACCTGGCGAGTGAAATTGGTGCACTGGCCAACGGGAAACTGTGGCTGTCGCTGCTGATGACGGTGTTCTTTGCCGCGGCGATGTTTGCGCTGTTCAGCTACATTGCGCCGCTGCTGCTAGAGGTGACGGGCATCAGCGATCGCGGCGTCAGCTGGACGCTGTTCCTGATTGGCGCAGGCCTGACGGTCGGTAACATTCTTGGCGGCAAACTGGCCGACTGGAAAGTCTCCTTTAGCCTGATCCTCAGCTTCTCACTGATCGCCATCTTCTCGCTGCTGTTCAGCTGGACCAGCCATGCGCTGTGGCTGGCGGAGATCACCCTGTTCCTGTGGGCGATGGCGACCTTTGCGACGGTGCCGGGTCTGCAGATCAACGTGGTACGGCACGGCAAAGAGGCGCCTAACCTGGTCTCAACCCTGAACATTTCGGCGTTTAACGTGGGCAATGCGCTGGGTGCCTGGGTCGGCGGTGCGGTGATTGGCCGTGGATATGGCCTGACGGCGGTGCCGGTTGCTGCCGCTGCGCTGGCGGCAATCGGCCTGCTGATCTGTCTGATCACCTTCCGCAAATCGGGCCGCGCAGCCGCCAGGGTTCGCGCTTAAGCCAGGCGGGCGGCGATGCGTGCCGGAAAGTCAGCCACCTGCCGTTGCAGATGGCTGACAAAGGCATCGACCAGCGCCGATGCAGGGCGGTGCTGCGGCCTCACCAGGCTGACGGTAAACGGAACCGCCACGCTGAACTTACGCATCACCACACCGCTGTCGGCGTAATCCAGCGCCGTCAGCGGATTCACAATTGAAATGCCCACGCCCGCTCTGACCATGGCGCACACTGAAGCGGCACTGTGCGTCTCCATCACCAGCCGCCGCTCGACGCCCTGCTCATGAAACAGCGCATCCAGCAACTGACGATAGCTGTCACTGCGCGACAGGCTCACATACTGTTCGCCCGCAAAATCGTGCGGCGTCAGCTCTGAACGCTGACTCAGAGGGTGATGCTGAGGCAATACACACACTTCATCGCAGGTGAGCAGGGCGAGACGGTCAGTGCCGGCCGGAGCGTGCTGGGTTTCGGTTAAGCCGATATCGTAGCGCTGTGCTGACAGCCACTCCTCCAGCAGCGGCGACTCCTGCGGAATCACATTCAGGCTCACATCCGGGTAGCGCTGTAAAAAGGGCTGACACAGTGGTGGCAGCAGCGACTGCGAAAAAACGGGCAGGCAGGCGATCGACAGCTCACCCTGACGGAACTGGCGCAGCCCTTCAGCCGCTTCCATGATGCGATCCAGTCCGTACCAGGATCGCTGCACCTCTTCGAAAAGACGCAATCCCTGCACCGTCGGTTGCAGGCGACCACGAACCCGTCCGAACAACTCTAATCCCAGCTGCTGCTCCAGGCGTGCCAGCTCCCGGCTCACCGTCGGCTGTGAGGTGTGCAGCAGTGTCGCGGCCTGAGTCAGATTGCCGCTAGTCATCACCGCATGAAAAATCTCGATATGCCGCCAGTTAATGTTCGCCACGCACCCTTCCTATATCCATTCTGCATAGATGCTATTAAAACAGATATTTTTCGCTATGACACGATTCTGGCTTAATGCAGCTATTGCCACAGGAGAATTGCCATGCCACGTTCCTTACAGAGTACCGAAACCGCACTCAGCGCCGCTAACCTGCTGCCGCTGGCACGCCGCTACACCGGGCCATTCTGGGCTTATGATGCGCAGATTATTCAGGCGCGTATTGCCCAGCTGCAGGCATTTGATGTGGTGCGCTTTGCGCAGAAGGCCTGCTCGAATACGCATATCCTGCGCCTGATGCGCGCAGCAGGCGTGAAAGTGGACTCGGTATCGCTGGGTGAGATCGAACGTGCGCTGGCCGCGGGTTACCAGCCTGGCGGTGATGAGATCGTCTTTACCGCGGATCTGTTCGATCAGCCGACACTGGAGCGGGTGACCGCGTTAAAGGTGCCGGTTAATGCCGGATCGATCGATATGCTGCATCAGCTCGGCGCGGTCTCACCGGGACATGCGGTGTGGCTGCGGGTCAATCCTGGTTTTGGTCACGGCCACAGTAAGAAAACCAATACCGGTGGCGAAAACAGCAAGCACGGGATCTGGCATGCCGATTTAGCCGAGGCGCTGGCGGCGATTAAACAGCACGGCTTGCAGCTGGTGGGCATTCATATGCATATCGGCTCTGGCGTCGATTATGCGCATCTGCAGCAGGTCTGTGATGCGATGGTTGAACTGGTGATGGCGTCGGGTCAGGATCTGACCGCGATCTCTGCGGGCGGCGGCCTCTCTGTGCCTTATCGCTATGGCGAAGAGGCGATCGATACCGATCACTATTTCGGCCTGTGGGATGCAGCACGGCAGCGTATTGCCCAGCATCTGGGTCACGCGATAAAGCTGGAGATCGAACCGGGCCGTTTCCTGGTGGCCGAGGCCGGTGTGCTGGTCTCTCAGGTTCGGGCGGTTAAGTCGATGGGCAGCCGTCACTTCGTCCTGGTCGATGCCGGTTTCAGTGACCTGATGCGTCCCTCCATGTATGGCAGCTATCACCATATCTCGCTGATGGCGGGCGATGAGCGGGCCATTGATGAGCAGCAGACTATCGACACCGTGGTCGCTGGCCCGCTGTGCGAATCGGGTGATGTTTTTACCCAGCTGGAGGGCGGCATGGTCGAACCACGCGCGATTCCGGCGGCAAAGGTTGGCGATTACCTGGTGTTCCACGACACCGGTGCTTACGGTGCATCCATGTCTTCTAACTACAACAGCCGTCCGCTAATCCCGGAAGTGCTGTTTGAGCAGGGCCAGCCGCGCGAGATCCGCCGCGCGCAGACTATTGAGTCGCTACTGGCACTGGAAATCAGCTAATCACCTCACCCGGGCGGCCGGCGCGCCGCCTGTCAGCCATAGATCTCTTTGCGCAGCATGACCAGCTCCTCTGCCAGCTCGCGGCACAGCATTGCATTCATCAGATGATCCTGCGCATGCACCAGAATCAGCGTGACCGGCAATTTTCCGCTTCCCTCGTCTGCACCAATCAACGCGGTCTGAATTTTATGTGCCGCTTTTGCCGCGGTATCTGAAGCTGCCAGCGCCGCGTCAGCCCCGGTCCAGTCGCGTTTGCGCGCACACTGAATCGCCATCATCGCCGACGAACGGGCTTCCCCTGCATTGATCAGCAATTCCATCATGGTCTGTTCGTAATCCATAACGCCTCCGCTATTGGTATGCCAAATTGGCCGTTTTAATCATACTGGAATGCCAATAAGCGTTTCCGGGAGGTTCGTCACAGAAAAAACCGAGGAGATTCGTCATTTTGGTATGCCACTAACAGGGAAGACCACGACGATTACAGGAATACCGATCTTACATCTCTGAGGGTTGATCATGTCTCTACAGGACCGCCTTATCGATTCCCTGGGCAGCTTTGCCACCCGCTTTAACAGTTATCGCTACATCATGGCGATTAAAGCCTCATTCATTACTCTGATGCCGGTGATCATTGTTGGCGCCTTCTCGGTATTGATCTCTAACATGGTGCTGGACAGCAAAAATGGCCTTGCCAGCTTTGCCGCCCTGGCTTTTTTAGCTGACCTCAAGCCCATCACCAGCAGTATCAATTACGCCACGCTCAGCTTTCTCAACATTGGTGCGGTGTTCCTGATTGGTATTGAGCTTGGGCGCATCAACGGTATAAAAACGCTGTTTCCCGGCCTGCTGGCGATCATCTGCTTTGTATCCGTGACGCCAACCACCTTACAGATGATGGTCGATGGGCAGATGCACCTGGTCACCGACGTGCTGGCCAAACAATTCTCCGATACCAAAAGCCTGTTTCTCGGCATGTTTATCGCCATTCTGTCGGTAGAGATTTACTGCCGCCTCGAACAGGTTGAACGGCTGAAAATCAAAATGCCCGACACGGTGCCGCCCAACGTGGCCGCCTCTTTCTCTGCGCTCATCCCCTCAATCATCACCGTGACGCTGATAGCGACCTTTGGCTTTATCTTCCATCGCGTCACCGGCATGTACCTTTACGACGCGGTATACCAGGTGGTGCAGCAGCCGCTGGAGTCGGTGGTGCAGAGCCTGTGGGGCATTCTGATTCTGATGTTCGTTGCCCAGCTGTTCTGGGTGATTGGTATTCACGGCAATCAGATGGTGAAGCCGATCCGTGAGCCGCTGTTGCTGGGCGCGATTATGGTCAACATGACCGCTTTTGAGCAGGGAAAAGAGGCACCGAACATCATCACCATGCCGTTCTGGGATGTTTATATGAGCATCGGCGGTTCCGGCCTGACCATCGGGCTGCTCACCGCCGTGATGCTGGCAACGCGACGCAAAGAGATGCGTGAAATCGCCAAACTGTCGTTCGGGCCAGGCATTTTCAATATCAACGAGCCGGTTATATTTGGTATGCCGATTATGCTTAACCCGATCCTGGCTATCCCTTTCATCATCACACCGCTAGTGACAGGTTCTATCGGTTACTTCGCTACGGTGATGGGATTTGCCGGGAAAGCCGTGGTGATGGTGCCCTGGACCACGCCTCCGATTATCAATGCCTGGCTGTCAACGGCCGGATCGATGGGTGCGGTGGTGACGCAGATCGTCTGCATTCTGGTGTCAGTACTTATCTATCTGCCATTTGTGAAAGTCGCAGCCCGCCGCGCGGATGCAGCAGAAGCAGCGGAAGCAAAGAGCCTGCAACCTGAGCTGAACCCCAACCGAACGGAGGTGTTATGAGTCGTCAGACTGTCCATATACCTGAGAATTTCATTCTGGGAGCTGCTGCCTCCGCCTGGCAGACGGAAGGCTGGAGCGGAAAAAAAGCGGGGCATGACTCCTGGCCTGACGCCTGGTATCAGCAGGATCGTCACGTCTGGCACAACGGCTACGGCCCGGCAGTTGCCACCGACTTTATCAACCGCTTTAGTGAGGATGTGGCGCTGATGAAGGCCAGCGGGCTGACCCACTACCGCACTTCGATCAACTGGTCGCGTTTCCTGATCGATTACGAAACCGCTACGGTCGATGAGGAGTACGCGGCTTACTATGACCGGCTGATTGATGAAATGCAGCGCCAGGGCATTGAACTGATGCTCTGTCTGGAGCATTACGAGCTGCCCGCCACGCTGCTGGACCAGTATGGCGGCTGGCAGTCAAAGCATGTCGTTGAACTCTTTATCCGTTATGTCGAACAGGTGTTTAAACGCTATGCCGGTCGGGTCACGCGCTGGTTTGTGTTTAACGAGCCGATTGTGGTGCAGACCCGCGTCTATCTCGACGCGCTGCGCTGGCCTTATGAGCAGAACACCCATAAATGGATGCAGTGGAACCACCACAAGAATCTTGCTACCGCCCGGGTAGTGCAGCTGTTCCGCGCGGCAGGCTATGCTGGTCGCATTGGTACCATACTCAATCCGGAAGTCACCTATCCGCGATCGTCAGCCCCGCACGACCAGAAGGCGGCGCATATTTATGACCTGTTCTACAACCGGGTGTTTCTCGATCCCGCCATTAAAGGCGAGTATCCGGCGGAGCTGCTGGCGCTGCTTGATAAGCATCAGATTGAGTGGGAAACCACCCCGGAAGAGCTGGCGATTATTGCCGCCAATACCGTCGATGAAGTCGGGCTTAATCTCTACTATCCGCATCGCGTCAAGGCACCGTCCCGCGCCTGGCATCCCGAGACTCCCTTTCATCCCGCCTGGTATTACGAACACTTTGAACTGCCGGGGCGGCGGATGAACCCTTCGCGCGGCTGGGAAATTCAGCCTGAAATTATCTGGGATATGGCGCAGCGGATGCGCGATGAGTACGGCAATATCCCGTGGTTTGTGGCGGAAAGCGGTATGGGAATTGAGAACGAAGCGCAGTTCAAAAATGCCGACGGGGAGATTCAGGACGATTACCGCATCGCGTTTATCAGCGAGCACCTGCATCAGGCGATACGCGCCAGTCAGGCGGGTATTAACTGTCAGGGCTACATGCTGTGGGCGTTTACCGACAATGTCTCGCCAATGAATGCCTTTAAAAATCGCTATGGTCTTATCGAAATCGACTTAGATAAGCAGCGTCAACGCCGTATGAAGAAATCTGCCCACTGGTTCCGTACGCTGCGCGACACGCAGCAATTTACCCTGTGGCTTGATGATGAGCCAAAATAACGCGAGGAAACGAGCATGAAACGAATTGTTCTGGCCTGTGCTGCGGGCATGTCGACCTCAATGGTGGTGACGCGGATGGAAAAGGAGGCTGCCGCTCGCGGACTGGCATTTCAGATCTACGCCATTCCGGAGCAAAATCTGCGTGAAGAGCTGCAAAACTACGGCAACGAGGTGGTGGTTGTGCTGCTGGGGCCACAGGTGCGCTTCAAACTGGAGGAGAACAGAAAACTCACCGACAGCTATCAGTTGCCCATCGCGGTGATCGATACGGTTGCTTACGGCACGCTGAATGGTGCAAAGGTACTCGATCAGGCGCTGGCTTTGATACACTGAGCCCCAGTTTGCGAGCCAGCCTCTCCGGTTCGCGGGCATTGTCGCGCAGGGAACCGCGGCAATGCCGTTAGCGCATTGATTGCAAAGGGTGACAGTGTGGACAAAGCCGAAGCGCCGCAAGAAAAAAAGCAGTATCAGGAAATTGGTCAGCACCTGCGTCAGCAGATCTGTGACGGGCACTATCCGGTGGGATCGCGCCTGCCGCCTGAACGTCAGCTGGCTGAAACCTGGGGCGTCAGCCGGACCATCGTGCGCGAGGCATTATTGATGCTGGAGCTGGAAGGTACGGTGGATATCCGCCAGAGCTCCGGCGTCTATGTGATGCGTATTCCTTCCGCCAGTGATGATGAAGAAGAGGCCTTCTTCCGCAGCGACGTTGGCCCGTTTGAAATGCTACAGGCACGTCAGTTGCTGGAGAGCAATATTGCAGCCTTTGCCGCAAAAATGGCGACCAAAGCGGACATTGAAAATCTGCGCCGAACGCTGGAACAGGAGCAGCGTGCTATTGCCGCCAACGACAGCAGTCAGGACAACGACAAGTTGTTTCATCTGCTGCTGGCGGGTGCCAGTCAGAATCAGATGCTGCTCGATACCGTCACCAGCATCTGGCGACATCATGACAGTAGCCCGCTCTGGCAGCAGCTGCGCCCGCAGTTTGAAACCCGCGCCTATCGCCTGAAGTGGCTTGGCGATCACCAGACTATCCTGGCCGCTCTGCGTCGGCGTGATGTGATGGGGGCCTGGCAATCTACCTGGCAGCACCTTGAGAACGTCAAGAATACGCTGCTGGAGCTTTCCGACGCCGATGCGCCTGACTTTGATGGCTACCTGTTTGATTCAGTCCCGATCTTTCAGGGGAAACTGATGTGATTGAGATTGTATCGCTCAGCGATGCCCCCCAATTTGCCGATCAGATCATCGACTGGCAGTGGCGCGCATTTGGTGAAGCCACCAGCCGGGCGTTCTTTGCCAGTGTGGTGAACAGCAGCCTTATCGGTGCTGATTTTCCGGTGACTTTCGTTGCCGTGGAGGCGGGCAGGGCAGTCGGCACGGTGGGATTCTGGCGCTGCGACCTGATCAGCCGTCAGGATCTTTTCCCCTGGCTGGCGGCGCTCTATATTGATGAGTCGGTGCGCGGCAAAGGTGTCAGTGAAGCACTGCAGCAGCATGTCATCGCCTATGCGCAGGCACAGGGCTATCCACGGCTGTGGTTATGGTCAACGTTTGGGGGCTACTACGAACGTTATGGCTGGCTGCCACAGGGCGAAGCGCTGGAGTATCCCGCTAAGCCGGTAAAACTCTATTATCGCGATCTGTAAGAGATGCCAGCCGCCATCGCGGCAGCTGGCAACAGAACGCTCAGGGAGCCGGATAGGTATAACGACGGTGGATCGCCTCAATGCCTTCCAGGATCTCTGCATTTAAGGTCAGATTGAAGCTGTCGATATTGATCTGCAACTGTTCAGGCGTAGTGGCGCCCAGCAGCGTGCTGGCCACAAACGGCTGCTGACGCACATAGGCCAGGGCCATCTGCGACGGGTCAATCTGATGCTGCTGAGCCAGTGCCACATATTCGGCAATCGCCTTTTGTGACTGCTCGCCGCTGTAGCGGGTAAAGCGGCTGAACAACGTGTTGCGTGCGCCCGCAGGCTGCGCGCCATTCAGGTATTTGCCGCTCAGCGTTCCAAACGCCAGGCTGGAATACGCCAGCAGCTCTACGCCTTCATGCTGGCTGATTTCGGCCAGACCCACTTCAAAGCTGCGGTTCAGCAGGCTGTAAGGATTCTGAATGCTGATAATGCGCGGCAGTTCATGCTTCTCCGCCAGCTGCAGATAGCGCATCACGCCCCACGCGGTTTCGTTCGACACCCCGATATAGCGGATCTTACCAGCGCGCACCTGTTCGGTCAGCGCTTCCAGCGTCTCCAGCAGCGTCACCTGAGCGGTGGTTTCGCTGTACTGATAGCCGAGCTTGCCAAAATAGTTGGTCTGACGCTGTGGCCAGTGCAGCTGGTAGAGGTCAAGGTAGTCAGTATTCAGGCGTTTCAGGCTGGCATCGAGTGCTGCGCGGATATTTTTACGGTCCAGCGCCATATCCGGGCGAATCGACGCATCATTGCCACGTGAAGGCCCGGCCACTTTACTGGCCAGAATGATTTTGTCGCGGCTGCCGCGCTGTTTAAGCCAGCTGCCAATATATTGTTCGGTCAGACCCTGGGTTTCCGGACGCGGGGGCACCGGATACATCTCGGCAGTATCAATAAAGTTGATGCCGGAACGGATAGCTAAATCCAGTTGAGCATGGGCGTCGGCTTCGCTGTTCTGTTCGCCAAACGTCATGGTGCCCAACCCCAGCTGACTCACTTCCAGCGTGCTGTGGGGAATACGATGATAGTGCATTGCCAGCTTCCTTTTCTTTATGGAATGGAATGTTGTGTCCTCAGGGACTATAGCGCGAGCAATGGCGGGGAAGGAAGGGGGAAAAGTCGGGGAAATCACCTGCCAGCCGGGAATCGGTGGCAGGTGATTAAATCGGGCACTTAACGTTCAATGATCGTAGAAACCTCATCGCTGTTAATCTGCACCATATGACCCGTCTGGTCAGTGTACTCCACCAGGCCGGTCTCTTTATCAATGCTCGGCTTGCCTTCGGTCATGATCATCCGGCCATCTTTGGTCGCCATGACATAATCAGAACTGCATCCACTTAAGAATGCGGCGGTTACCATCACCAGTGCTACTCCTGCCAACCCTTTCATCACGCCTAATCCTCACAAATGGTCAAGTGCAAACAGTGTAGTAATAAATGGTTTTGCCGGCAGGGTTAATCGTATGAATCTGAAAATAACCGGGCGAGCAGGCTCGCCCTTGACTTTATCAGGCGTGCTTTTTCTTACTGCGCATCAGGTTAAGACACTCAACCGCCATTGAGAAGAACATAGCGAAATAAATGTAACCTTTTGGTACGTGGACCGCAAAACTCTCCAGGATCAGGGTGAAACCCACCAGAATCAGGAAAGAGAGAGCCAGCATTTTCACTGACGGATGGCGGTCAACAAACTCACCGATCGCGCGCGCAGCGAACATCATCATCAGCACGGCAATAACCACCGCCGCCATCATAATGAACAGATGATCGGAGAGGCCGATGGCCGTGATCACCGAGTCGAGGCTGAAAATAATGTCGAGCATCATGATCTGCACAATCGCACCCAGGAAGGAATGGACGCGGGTGTTGTGTTCGCCTTCGCTGCCTTCAATCGTTTCATGGATCTCCATGCTCGATTTCCACAGCAGGAACAGTCCGCCGAACAGCAGAATCAGATCGCGCGCTGAGAACGCATGATCCATCAGCGTAAAGAGCGGGTTAGTCAGACGGGCTACCCACGCGATAGAAGCCAGCAGGCCAAGACGCATTAGCATCGCGCCCATCAGACCAATGCGACGTGCGCTGGCTTGCTGGTGTTTTGGCAGTTTAGCGACCACCAGCGACAGGAAAATGATGTTATCAATACCCAGCACCACCTCAAGGATGGTCAGGGTGCCCAGCGCCAGCCAGGCGTTGGGATCGGAAATCCACTCAAACATACCGACATTTAATCCTAAACGAAAAGTAAACGGCGATTATACGCATTCAATTCGCCGATCTCCCACAAAATTGCGACACATCAACGCGGGTGGCGACAATCAGAGGAGAAAATGACGCGCCAGCAGGGGCCCGGTGAAGCTTTTCTTCAGGTAGAAACCGCGCGGCAGCGTCATGATTGGCTGGCCCTGATCGCCGATTCCTTCTGTCAGCGCTTTGCTATTGGCGGCTTTGGGCCGGATTTGCAGCCAGGCACCATGTCGTGCGGTAATCTGCTCTACGCGACCCAGCACAATCATATCCATCAGCTCTTCCCAGTCCTGTCGCAGCATCTCATCTTCTTCCGCATCGGGGCTCCATAACAGCGGCGCGCCGACACGGCGTTCCCGCAGCGGAATCTCACGCCCGCCTTCAACCGGGATCCACAATACCCGCGCCAGCTTGTGGCGCACATGGCTGGTGAGCCATGTCACGCCGCTGTTGCCGGTCAGAGGTGCCACGCAGACAAAGGTGGTTTCCAGCGGTTTACCCTGCGCATCAATCGGGATGGTTTTCAGTTCGATACCCAGATGGGCAAAGTCCTGCTCCGCTTTGCTGCCTGCGCTGGCACCAAGATGCCACTCCAGCAGCATGCCAACCCAGCCCTTATCACGTTTGAGATCCGCAGGCATGGGCAAACCGGCGCGCGCGGCCAGGGTTTCCAGGGTTAAACCGGCTAAATCCTGCGCGCGTGCCAGCAGGCTGGCTTCATCTTCAGGTGGTCCTGGCTGGTAACTCATGGTGAATACTCGCAATGATTAAAATTTGTACAGCAGCGGGTGAGTCACGTTTCTCACATAAATAATCCGCGTCAGGGATCGATAATAACATGATAGATCGTGCTTTTTTTAGCGGATTGCACGCTCGCCGCCCCAGGTGCTTCAGGGTTATCCCAGCTTACCCGCAACAATGAACAGGATCTCCAGCCCGGTTATCCACAGAAAAATGGGATAACCACCGTCTGAGTGCGGTACTGGTTCCATTTACAGCCTTGACTTTTCACGATCTGGCCATAATTTCGCCGCTCTGGCCTAACCCTGAGCGATTATCTGTGGATAAAAAGCAGTGTGCTTATATTTTAAGCAATTGTCAGTTGCCATGAAAATACTCACTGTTTATAAAAGATTTACCGGTAAGGTTTTCGATTTAATTTCATTAAAAATCAGATGGATGTGTTGCTGGCTCATTTTGGCTCTTCAGCGCGCACGGAAAAGGTTATTCAGATAACTCCCGCGTTCTGCACAAAGCTATCCACAGAAAAGGTGAATAAGATCGATCTTTTTCTCGGTCATTGTTTATAACTTTGCCATTTTCTGTGAGTTATCCCGGCGATGATGGCTTAACCCCCCATGAATCCAGTGGTTTACCGCCTGTAAGGAGTGTGAAACAATCAGCTCATTCAAATTTTGCTTTGAGGTAGTCCGGTGATCGATGATGATGGCTACCGCCCGAATGTTGGTATCGTAATCTGTAACCGGCAGGGACAAGTGTTATGGGCCAGGCGCTTTGGACAGCACTCCTGGCAATTTCCTCAGGGAGGCATCAATCCCGGTGAAACCGCAGAACAGGCGATGTATCGCGAACTGTTCGAAGAAGTCGGATTACACCGGAAAGATGTTCGAATACTTGCTTCTACCCGTAACTGGTTACGTTACAAGTTGCCAAAACGTTTGGTGCGTTGGGACACAAAGCCGGTATGTATCGGCCAGAAACAAAAGTGGTTTCTTCTGCAGTTAATGTGTAATGACGCGGATATCAATGTGCAGCACAGCAGCACGCCCGAGTTCGATGGCTGGCGCTGGGTCAGTTTCTGGTATCCGGTGCGTCAGGTTGTCTCCTTTAAGCGCGACGTTTATCGTCGGGTGATGAAGGAATTCGCTGGCGTGGTGATGTCTATGCAGGAGAGTGCGGGGCAGCGAAATAATCCTGCCCATCGACGTAAGAGAGGATAGGCCACGCCCTTTATGCTCACTCAGTTGCGCGAAATTGTAGAAAAAGTGGCGAGTGCGCCGCGTCTCAATGAAGCACTCGACATCCTGGTTAATGAGATCTGTCTGGCGATGGATACGGAAGTCTGTTCCGTTTACCTCGCCGACCACGATCGTCACTGCTACTACCTGATGGCGACGCGCGGACTTAAAAAACCGCGTGGCCGCACCGTGACCCTGGCGTTTGACGAGGGGATCGTCGGTTTAGTGGGCCGTCTGGCCGAACCGATTAACCTTGCTGACGCCCAGAGTCATCCCAGCTTTAAATATATCCCCGCAGTGAAAGAGGAGCGCTACCGCTCCTTCCTCGGCGTGCCGATTATCAGCCGTCGCCAGTTACTGGGCGTGCTGGTGGTGCAGCAGCGCGAGCACCGTCAGTTTGATGAAAGCGAAGAGTCGTTTCTGGTCACCCTTGCCACCCAGATGGCGGCATTGCTGTCGCAGTCGCAGATGGCTCAACTATTTGGTCAGTTCCGGCAGACGCGGGTGCGCGCAATTGCAGCTGCGCCTGGCGTGGCGGTAGCACCGGGCTGGGTAGATGAGACGCAGCCACTGCTCGATCAGGTTTCGGCTGCCTCAACGCTGGATGTTCATCGCGAACGTGAGCGTCTGTCGCTCGCCATGAGTGAAGCCACCAGTGAATTTCGTCGCTTCAGTAAACGCTTCAGCGCCAGCGCTCAGAAAGAGAGTGCGGCCATTTTCGACCTTTACTCTCACCTGTTAACCGATGCCCGACTGAAAAAAGATCTGTTCGATGAGATCGAACGCGGATCGGTCGCCGAATGGGCAGTGAAACAGGTCATCGAGAAGTTTGCTGAACAGTTTGCCAGCCTGACGGACACCTACCTGCGTGAACGCGCAGGCGATCTGCGGGTGCTGGGTCAGCGCCTGCTGTTTCACCTTGACGATACGCTGGTCGGGACCAATGCCTGGCCGGAACGCTTTGTGCTTGTGGCCGATGAGCTGACCGCCACCACTTTAGCTGAGCTGCCGCATGAGCGGCTGGCGGGCGTAGTGGTGCGTGACGGCGCAGCCAACTCCCATGCGGCGATTCTGACGCGCGCGATGGGGATCCCGACGGTCATGGGCGCTGACATCCAGCCTCATCAGCTCAACAAACGTTTGCTGATCGTCGATGGGTATCGCGGTGAGCTGTTGATCGATCCCGAGCCGGTGCTGGTGCAGGAGTACCAGCGTTTGATCAGCGAAGAGAATGCGCTGAGCAAAATGGCGGAAGGCGTGGTCGATCAGCCCGGTGAGCTGAAAAGCGGCGAGCGCGTGCAGGTGATGCTGAATGCCGGCTTAAGCCCGGAGCATGAGCAGACGCTGGGCAACTGGGTGGATGGCATCGGTCTCTACCGCACCGAAATCCCGTTTATGCTGCAGAACGGCTTCCCGTCGGAAGAGGAGCAGGTGGCACAGTATCAGGGCATGTTACAGCTGTTTCACAACAAGCCTGTGACGCTGCGTACCCTGGATGTGGGGGCAGATAAACAGCTACCCTACATGCCTATCAGTGAAGAGAATCCCTGTCTGGGCTGGCGCGGCATCCGCCTGACGCTTGACCAGCCGGAAATTTTCCTGGTGCAGGTGCGCGCGATGCTGCGTGCTAACGCCGCATCCGGCAACCTCAGTATTCTGCTGCCGATGATCAGCCATATCGATGAGATCGACGAAGCGAAAAAGCTGATCGATCGCGCAGGACGCGAAGTCGAAGAGATGCTGGGCTATACGATCCCCGCGCCGCGCATCGGCATCATGATTGAAGTGCCGTCAATGCTGTTTATGATCCCGCATCTGGCGTCACGGGTCGATTTTGTCTCGGTTGGCACCAACGATCTGACCCAGTATCTGCTGGCGGTGGATCGCAACAACACCCGCGTGGCCAATCTCTACGACTCGCTGCATCCGGCGATGCTGCGTGCACTGAATACGATTGCGCAGGAAGCCCGTCTGGCCAATCTGGAATTGTGCCTGTGTGGTGAAATGGCCGGCGATCCAATGTGCGTGGCGCTGCTGGTCGGGCTGGGGTATCACCATCTCAGCATGAACGGCAAAAACGTACCACGGGTGAAATACCTGCTGCGCCATCTGGATCACGAAGAAGCGCAGCAACTCAGCGAGCAGGGGATGAATGCTCATACCGCCACCGAGGTTCGTCATCTGGTCTCGACCTTTATGGAGCGTCGCGGGCTGGGTGGATTGATCCGCGGCGGTCGCTAAGCGCCACTTCAGGCTATTTTATTTGCCATTCTGGCCCCGGGCAGTGCTCACACAGGCTGCTTTAGCAACCTGAACGCCCGTCAGGGCGGCCCTGAAGGGGCGAGCACAGCGAGTAATCCTCACGTACTACGTGTACGCTCCGGTTGTTGCGCGCTGTCCGTGACCAGACTGACTGCAGCAATGTACGCCTGACGGGTCAGGCTATTTTATTTGCCATTCTGGTCCCGGGCAGTGCTCACACAGGCTGCTTTAGCAACCTGAACGCCCGTCAGGGCGGCCCTGAAGGGGCGAGCACAGCGA
>NZ_JALNPO010000006.1:306694-325348 GCF_024520895.1 Pantoea sp. Fr-CA_6
GTAATCCTCACGTACTACGTGTAAGCTCCGGTTGTTGCGCGCTGTAAATGACCAGTCTGGCTGCAACAATGTACGCCTGACGGGTCAGACTCTGGGCGTTATCCGCGTTTACATTTGCGGGACAATTCACAAAACCGGCTGTGCTATGATGCGCAGCCTTAATTTATGTGCCTGACAACGCCCCTTTTCAGGGTAGAAAAATAGACGGTGAATGATGAATAACGGCTATATTGCATTTCCGCAGTTCGATCCGGTGATCTTCTCGATTGGACCGGTTTCGCTTCACTGGTACGGTCTGATGTATCTGGTGGGCTTTGTTTTCGCCATGTGGCTGGCTGTCCGCCGCGCCAATCAGCCGGGCAGCGGCTGGAAAAAAGAGGAAGTGGAGAACCTGCTTTATGCCGGTTTCCTGGGGGTCTTCCTGGGTGGACGCATCGGCTATGTGCTGTTCTACAACTTACCGCTGTTCCTAGAAAATCCACTCTATCTGTTTAAAGTCTGGGATGGCGGTATGTCGTTCCACGGTGGTCTCATCGGGGTGATTGTCGTCATGCTGGTCTTTGCCCGCCGCACCCGACGTAATTTCTTCCAGGTGGCTGATTTCATCGCGCCGCTGATCCCGTTCGGCTTGGGTGCCGGTCGTCTCGGCAACTTCATTAACGGTGAGCTCTGGGGCCGTGTCGATCCGGGCTTCCGCTATGCCATGCTGTTCCCTGGCTCCCGCAGCGAAGATGTCGCGCTGGCTGCCACCAATCCGCAATACCAGGCGCTGCTCAACACCTACGGCGTGCTGCCGCGTCATGCTTCGCAGCTCTATGAACTGGTGCTGGAAGGGATAGTGCTGTTTATCATCCTGAATCTGTTTATTCGTAAGCCACGCCCGATGGGCAGCGTCTCTGGCCTGTTCCTGATTGGCTATGGCGCCTTCCGTATTATCGTTGAGTTCTTCCGCCAGCCGGATGCCCAGCTTGGCCTGTTTGAAGGCGGAATCAGTATGGGACAGATCCTCTCTGTGCCGATGATTATTGCCGGTATTATTATGATGATCTGGGCGTATCGTCGTCGCCCGCAGCCACAATTTCGCGAGGAAAAATGAAACAGTATCTGGATTTAATGCAACATGTGCTGCACGAAGGCACGCCAAAAGCTGACCGTACCGGCACCGGTACGCTTTCAATTTTTGGTCACCAGATGCGTTTCAATCTGCAGGATGGTTTTCCGCTGGTCACCACCAAGAAATGTCATATCCGCTCAATTATTCATGAGCTGCTGTGGTTTCTGAAAGGCGATACCAACATCGGTTATCTCAAAGAAAACAACGTCTCCATCTGGGATGAGTGGGCGGATGAGAATGGCGATCTCGGCCCGGTGTATGGCAAACAGTGGCGCAGCTGGGGAACGGCCAGCGGCCAGGAGATTGACCAGTTAAGCCAGGTGATGGAGCAGCTGAAGCGCGATCCCGACTCACGCCGGATTATCGTTTCTGCCTGGAACGTCGGCGAGCTGAGCGAGATGGCGCTGGCCCCTTGCCACGCATTCTTCCAGTTCTACGTGGCGGACGGCAAACTCTCCTGCCAGCTCTATCAGCGCTCGTGCGACATCTTCCTGGGCCTGCCGTTTAACATCGCCAGCTATGCGCTGCTGGTACATATGGTGGCGCAGCAGTGCGATCTGCAGGTGGGCGACTTTGTCTGGACCGGCGGTGATACCCACCTCTACAGTAACCATCTGGAGCAGGCGCGCCTGCAGCTGACCCGCGAACCGCGTCCGCTGCCATCACTTGTTATCAAACGCAAACCGGCGTCGCTGTTTGACTATCAGTTCGAAGATTTTGAGATTGAAGGCTACGATCCGCATCCCGCGATCAAAGCCCCTGTCGCCATCTGATTCGCGATAAAAGATAACGCCCTGGCACTTCGCCGGGGCTTTTTTTTGCCCGCCAACCGGTAAATCTGCGGCAACGCTCGCACGCTTCTGCCAATTCATGCTGTTGGGGAAGATTCTCTGCGTCGTGCTTTCCAGCCTGCCAAACCGCGCCTTGTTTCATCTGTTCATCACCCGCATTCTGACGCTATGAAAACAGCACACTTACGCGGTTTTACCCTGCCGGAACTGCTGCTGGTGATGGTGATTGCCGGCATGCTGAGCGTTGCCGCGCTGCATGGCTGGCAGCGCTGGCAACAGCGGCTGCAACTGCGCGACAGCGTCCAGCAACTGCAGGGATTCCTGCTTCGGCTGCGTGCCCAGGCCAACCGGCAAAATAGCGATCTGGTTTTATGGTCACGGCCTGGCGATCCCTGGTGCATCGGTGCCGGAAGTCCCCCGTTGCAGGGTGTGATAGCCGAAAACGGCTGCAATTCGTGGCGCCGCACGCTGGCGTTTCGCTCTATGGCATCCGGGGTGAACCGGGCTTCTATGGCCGACGTAATGTGGCCCGGGCGGGCAGCATTGAGCTGGGTAACAGCGCCGGACGAATGCGGCTGATTATCTCGGCCAGAGCCCGTATTCGCCTCTGCATGACGGATGAGGAGACGTGTCGTTGAAAATGGCCGGATTCAGCCTGCTGGAGATGCTGATCGCCCTGGCAATCAGCGCCGTCGTGATGTTAAGTGCTGGCCGTTTTCTGCCGCTGCTGCTGGCAGAGAACGCCGGCGTGATGCAACGGGCGCAGCTGCGTCAGGAGTTACAGCAGATGATGGCGACGCTGGAAAAAGCGGTGCGGCGTGCCGGTTATTGTCACGGTGAGTGTGGCAGTGGGGCGCTGCAAATCAGAGAGAACTGCCTGCTGCTGCGCTGGGATGAGAACAGCAACGGTAAATGGGAAGGGGTGAGCCATGCAGAGAGTGACTATTACGGTTATCGCCTGCGACAACAGCAGCTTGAGATGCAGCGAGGTGTTGATCAGTGTCAGTCAGCGGGCTGGGAGCGGCTCTCCGATCCCGTGTTTATGACGCTGGAGCAGTTCAGCGTCAGCCAGCAGGGCACGCAGGTCAGGATAGTGCTGCAGGCACGGGCCGGACGCTGGCTTGAAACGATGGAGAGCTGGGTTGAGGCAGATAACCTGTGAAGCAGCGAGGCAGCAGCGCTCTGGGCATGGTGTTGATGATTATGGTCATTGGCAGCTTTACGCTGCATGCCAGCCGTAAGATGTCTGAGCAGGGAATGCGACTGCTGGCGGATGAGCAGCAGTTTATTCAGGGTTTCTGGCGGGCGCAGTCTGCGCTGCAATGGGGCTTCTCCCTGAGCTGGTCAGCCAGTGAGGCGGCCAGCTGTCAGCAGGATGATCGCCAGGGCTGGCGCAGCTGTTTACAACGAGGTGAAAAGGATGAAGGTCTGCTTAAAGGGGAGGCCAGCGGCAGTGGTATGGCGGTCTGGCAGTGGGTACGGTTACGGGGCAATCAGATTACCGCGTTGCCGCACGGCTGGATTGACTACTGCCCGCTCACGCCCCCGGCCACCTGCCAGTAAGCGCGGTGGATTCAGCCTGCCGGAAGTGTTGTTTGCTCTGCTGTTAATGGCATTAAGCAGCAGCACGCTGTTGCACTATCATCGCGCACTGGCACTGGGATTCAGCCAGCAGTGGTATCAGCGTGAGGCATGGCGGGTGGCTGAGCAGCAACTGATGGGACATGAGAGTCCCGGCTGGACTTCAATACTGCAACAGCAGAGCGGTCCTTCAGGCTGCACTCTGGATCGGGCTGACGTGACGGGACCTTATCAGCGCCGTGCCACCCTGACGCGGCTGCGATGTTAACTCTCCCCGGTCGCCCTTTTGATGGGTTTCAACCGCGATACGCGGTAAAGTGACAGAGCCGCAATACCGCAGTCACGTTCTGAGTTATCACAGGAGTTTTCATGTTTCACGTTTATCACTCAAATCAGCTTGATGTGCTGAAGATTCTGGCGGCTGCGGTGATTAAACATGACCCTCTTGATGATCCTTTCGCCTCAGAAATGGTGCTGGTGCAGAGTCCGGGTATGGCGCAGTGGCTGCAGATGGAGCTGGCGCAAACCTTTGGTATTGCTGCCAATATCGAATTTCCGCTGCCCGCCAGTTTTATCTGGGAGATGTTCGTCCGCGTACTGCCCGATATCCCGGTAGAGAGTGCTTTCAGTAAGGCCAGCATGGGCTGGAAGCTGATGCACCGGCTGCCGGAGATGCTGAAGCATGAAGAGTTTACCTCTCTGCGCCACTATCTCCATGACGACGGCGACAAGCGTAAACTGTTTCAGCTCAGCTCCCGCGTGGCCGATCTGTTCGACCAGTATCTGGTCTATCGTGCCGACTGGCTCAACAGCTGGGAGCGCGGCGAAACCATTGAGGGGCTGGGCGAGGCGCAGCGCTGGCAGGCCGTACTGTGGCGCGATCTGGTGAGTTATACCCAGGCCCTGCGCCAGCCTGAATGGCACCGCGCCAACCTCTATGCACGATTTATCCAGACGCTGGATCAGGCGAAAAGCACGCCGGAAAATCTGCCCAAACGGGTCTTTATCTGTGGCATCTCTGCGCTGCCGCCGGTCTATCTGCAGGCGTTGCAGGCGCTGGGACGTCACATCGACATCCATCTGCTGTTCACCAATCCCTGCCGCGATTACTGGGGCGATATTCAGGATTATGCGTTTCTGGCGAAACTGCAAAGTCGTCAGCGCCGCCGCCATGGTGCTGATGAATCACGCGGACTCTTCCGGGATGCAGAGCAGGCACCGGCGCTGTTTAACGACGCCGGTGAACAGCAACTGACCAACCCTTTGCTCGCCTCATGGGGCAAGCTGGGACGTGACAACCTGTTTCTGCTGAGTCAGATGGAGTCAAACGACGACATCGATGCTTTTGTCGATGTGGAGCCGGACAACCTGCTGCACTGTATGCAGCACGATCTTCTCAATCTGCAGGATAACGCCATCATCGGACTGAATGCGGCGGAACTGGCACACAGCGATCAGAAGCGCTGCCTGGATCCGGAGGATCGGTCAATTGCGGTGCAGGTCTGCCACAGTGCCCAGCGCGAAGTTGAAGTGTTGCAGGATCATCTGCTGGCAATGATGGAGGCCGATCCGACGCTGAAAGCACGTGACATCATCGTCATGGTGGCGGATATCGACGCCTACGCCCCTTTTATTCAGGCGGTGTTCGCCAATGCACCTGCCGATCGCTATCTGCCGTTTGCGATTTCAGATCGCCGTGCCAGTCAGGCTCATCCGGCCATTGTGGCGTTTTTGCATCTGCTGGCACTGCCGGACAGCCGTTTTGTCTCGGAGGATGTGCTGGCGCTGCTCGATGTCCCGGCGCTCGCTTCCCACTTCGCCATTGATGAAAGCGGCCTGCGTTTACTGCGGCGCTGGGTCAGCGAATCGGGGGTACGCTGGGGGCTGGATGATGCCAGCGTAGAAGCTCTGTCACTTCCGGTTACCGGCCAGCACACCTGGCGCTTTGGCCTGCAGCGTATGCTGCTGGGTTATGCGATGGAGAGCCACAACGGTGACTGGGAAGGAATTCTGCCTTATGACGAGTCGGGTGGTCTGGTGGGGGAGCTGGCGGGACATCTGGCCGAGCTGCTCTCCCGGCTTAATCACTGGCGGCAGCTGCTTGCCGAACCCCGGCCACTGGCGGCCTGGCTGCCCATGTGCCGGGAACTGCTCAATGCCTTTTTCAGCCCCGATGCAGAAACCGAGGCCGCCTTGCTGCTGGTGGAAGAGCAGTGGCAGCAATTG
The DNA here is from genome assembly GCF_024520895.1 of Pantoea sp. Fr-CA_6. Lineage (NCBI taxonomy): Bacteria > Pseudomonadati > Pseudomonadota > Gammaproteobacteria > Enterobacterales > Erwiniaceae > Pantoea > Pantoea sp. Fr-CA_6. The sequence continues at coordinate 312,407 of NZ_JALNPO010000006.1, forward strand.
ATTGAATATGGCATGGATGCGCGGTTTGAAGAGGCGATTCCGGTGGCGCTGTTGCGCGATGATCTGCGTAGCCGGCTTGATCAACAGCGCATCAGTCAGCGTTTCCTGGCGGGGCAGATTAACTTCTGTACCCTGATGCCAATGCGCTCCATTCCTTTTCAGCTGGTCTGTTTGCTGGGCATGAACGACGGCGTCTATCCCCGTACTTTAGCACCGTTAGGTTTTGATCTGATGCAGCAGCAGTCCCGCAAAGGCGACCGCAGTCGCCGCGATGATGACCGTTATCTCTTCCTGGAGGCGATGATTTCGGCACAGCAGCAGCTCTATATCAGTTATATCGGCCGCGCGATTCAGGATAATACGGAACGCTACCCCTCGGTGCTGGTCACAGAACTGCTGGATTACATTGGACAGAGTTTTTATCTGGACGGTGATGGTCATCTTGAACTGGATGAGAGTGCCGAACGAGTGCGGATGCACCTGCAGCACCTGCACAGCCGGATGCCGTTTGCTGCCGAAAACTTCCAGCCTGCTGCCAGACTGCAAAGTTTCGCCCGTGAGTGGCTGCCTGCTGCGCGAGGCGCGGGGCAGCCGCAGCCCGATTTTGTGCAGCCGCTGGAGGCGCCGTTAATTGACGCGCTGACGCTGGAGGCGTTCCTGCGCTTCTGGCGACATCCGGTCCGGGCCTGGTTCCACCAGCGGCTTGGCGTGAGTTTCTGGCTGGAGGAGAACGAACTGCCCGACAGCGAGCCGTTTGCGCTCGACAACCTTGAGCGTTATCAGATCAACGCGCAGTTGCTGAATGCCCTGGTCGAAGGCGAGGATACTCAGCGGCTTTATGCGCACCATCGTGCGGCCGGTAATCTGCCTTATGGCGCGTTCGGTGAGCTGTTCTGGCAGGCGCAGCGCGATGAGATGCAGGAAGTAGCGGCAGAAGTGGTCACCCAGCGCAGCGACGGCGAGAGCTGGGAAGTGAATCTGCAACTGGAGCAGGTCAGCTTAACCGGGTGGCTGACGCAGGTTCAGAGTGATGGATTGCTGCGCTGGCGGCCTGGCGTACTCAACATGAACGACGGACTGCTACTCTGGCTGGAACATCTGGTCTACTGCGCGCTGGGCGGCACCGGCAGCAGCCGGATGTTTGGCCGGCAGCAGAGCCGCTGGTGCTTCCTTGCTGTGCCGCAGGCAGAGGCGATTGCTGCGCTGAATGAGTATGTCACGGGGTATCTCGCGGGTATGCGTCAGCCGCTGATGCTGCTTAACAAAAGTGGCGGCGCATGGCTGACCGCCAGCTACGACAAAAAAAGTCAGCAGTTACTGACTGATGAGGCAACCCAGCTTAAGGCGCGTAATCGCCTGCTGACGGCCTGGTCAGGCAACTATCAGCTTGAGGGTGAAGGCAGCGATCCCTATCTGCAACGTCTTTGCCGGGTGCTGGATGAGCCACAACTACAGCAGATAACTGAGGCGGCACAGCGCTGGTATTTACCGGTGCTGGCTGCACATCAGGATGATAAATAGCCGATCAGAAGGCGTTTTTGCTGACTGACTCATTACACAGAAATTTTGCTCTGCTTTGAGCCGCCGCGTCCGACATTGGCGGTTTATCGGGAAACGAGAGGGGTTTACATGCGGGTACACGCACGCTGGATAGCGGCGCTAATGTTAAGCCTGATGGCTTGCACAGCGCAGGCGCAGGAGCAGGCATCATCAGGCTGGCAGCCGGTTAACGACACTATTCGCAAAAGTGAACAGGATCCCCGCCACTATCAGGCTATCCGGCTTGATAATGGGATGACGGTGTTACTGGTTTCCGATCCTGTGGCACCGAAATCGCTGGCGGCGCTGACGCTGCCGATAGGATCGCTGGACGATCCCGATCAGCAGGCGGGACTGGCGCACTACCTTGAGCATATGGTGCTGATGGGTTCAAAGCACTACCCGCAGCCCGACAACCTGGCTGAATTCCTGAAAAAACATGGCGGCAGCCACAACGCCAGCACAGCCTCTTACCGCACCGCCTTTTATCTGGAAGTGGAAAATGACGCGCTGGAACCGGCGGTTGATCGCCTGGCGGATGCGGTGGCTGAGCCGCTGCTGGATCCGGTTAACGCTGACCGCGAGCGCCACGCCGTGAATGCCGAGCTGACCATGGCGCGCTCGCGCGATGGCCTGCGTATGGCCCAGGTCGGCGCAGAAACCCTGAACCCGGCGCATCCGGCGTCACGTTTTTCGGGCGGCAATCTTGAGACCCTGAAAGATAAGCCAGGCAGCAAACTGCACCAGGCGCTGCAGGACTTTTATCATACGCATTACTCCGCCAATCTGATGAAAGCGGTGATCTACAGCAACAAACCGCTGCCGGAGATGGCGTCGATTGCGGCTAAAACCTTTGGCCGGGTACAAAATCATGACGCCAGCGTGCCGGAGATTACGGTGCCGGTGGTGACCGATGCGCAGCAGGGCATCATCATCCATTACGTTCCGGCTCAGCCGCGCAAGCAGCTCAAAATTGAATTCCGCATTGCCAACAACAGCGATCGGTTCCGCAGTAAAACCGACACGCTGATCAGCTATTTAATCAGTAACCGCAGCAAAAACACGCTGACTGACTGGCTGCAAAAACAGGGACTGGCCGACGGGGTGAATGCGGGTGCTGACCCAATGACCGAGCGTAACAGCGGCGTGTTTGCGATTACCGCGTCACTGACTGATAAAGGGCTGGCGCAGCGCGACCAGGTCGTGGCGGCGATATTCAGCTACATCAATCTTCTGCGTCAGCAGGGGGATGATAAACGCTATTTCGATGAAGTTTCGCATGTGCTGGCGCTCGACTTCCGCTATCCCTCAATTACCCGCGATATGGATTACATTGAATGGCTGGCCGACACCATGCTGCGCGTACCGGTTGAACATACGCTGGATGCACCTTATCTGGCGGATCAGTACGATGCCGCCGCGATTAATGCCCGGCTGGAAGAGATGACCCCGCAGCATGCGCGTATCTGGTACATCAGCCCGCAGGAGCCGCACAACAAAAAAGCCTATTTTGTGGATTCGCCTTATCAGGTTGAGAAGATAACCCCACAAACCTTTGCAGACTGGCAGCAGCGCGCCAGCCAGATTACGCTGGCGATGCCCGTGCTGAACCCCTATATCCCGGACGACTTCACCCTGTTACCGTCAGACGGCAAAACGTATCAGCATCCGGTGAGACTGGATAACCAGGATGATATGCGTATTTACTGGATGCCCAGTCGTTATTACGCCAGCGAGCCAAAAGCGGCGATCACCCTGGCGTTACGCAATAAGCACACCATCAGTGATGCCCGTCAGCAGGTGCTGTTTGGCCTGAATGACTACCTTTCCAGCCTGGCGCTGGACGAGCTTAATTCACAGGCTTCAGTGGGCGGTATCAGCTTCTCAACGGGTGAAGATGAAGGGCTGGTATTCAGCGCCAACGGCTTCACTCAGCGTCTGCCGACCCTGCTGAAGAAACTGGTGGAAGGTTATGCCACTTTCCAGCCGACAGAACAGCAGCTGGAGCAGGCGAAATCCTGGTATCTGGAGCGGCTGGACGCGGCGGAAAAGGGCAAAGCGTTTGAACAGGCGATTCAGCCGATGCAACTGCTGTCGCAGCTGCCATATACCCAGCGCGAGGCTCGCCGCAAGCTGGTAAGCACACTCTCACTTAAGGATGTTACTGACTATCGCGATACGCTGTTCCGCGACGCGACGCCGGAGATGCTGGTAGTGGGCAACCTCAGTGCTGACAGCGTGACGCAGCTGGGGCATGAGCTTAAACAGCAGATGCAGAGTCATGCGACCCGCGACTGGCATAGTCAGTATGTCTCGATTAAAAAACCGCTGAAAGCCAACCTGCAACAAAAAGGCAGCAGCACCGACTCCGCTCTTGCCGCGCTCTATGTTCCACTGGGATACAGTGAATATCAGAGCATGGCGCACAGCTCCATGCTGAGCCAGATTGTGCAGCCGTGGTTCTACAATCAGTTACGCACCAAAGAGCAGCTCGGCTACGCGGTGTTTGCCTTCCAGATGCCTGTGGGTCGCCAGTGGGGGATCGGCTTCCTGCTGCAAAGTAACAGCAAACAACCGGGCTGGCTGTTGCAGCGCTATCAGGCCTTCTACCCGCAGGCGGAAAAACGTCTGCGCAGTATGAGCCAGGCAGACTTTGCCCAGTATCAGCAGGCGATGATCAATGATTTGCAGCAGCGTCCTCAGACGCTCTTTGAGGAAGCGGATCGCTTTAGCCGCGACTTTGATCGGCAGAATGATCATTTTGATACCCGGCAAAAAATGACAGAGCAGGTTCAGCGGTTAACCCCGACCAGCCTGGCAGACTTTTTCCGGCAGGCCGTGATCGAACATAAGGGCATGGTGATGACCTCGCAGATTGCAGGCACCGGCAATGGCAAAGTTGAGTTTGCCCGTCAGCCTGGCTGGAAAACCTGGAGTGAAGTGGCACAACTGCAGCAGTCGCTGCCGGTAAAGAGTGAGACCCAATGACGCAGTTACCTCCCGTATCGCTGAATCCTTTAACGCTGCCGCTCAGAGGCGAGCGGCTGATTGAGGCGTCAGCGGGCACCGGAAAAACTTTTACCATTGGTCTGCTCTATCTGCGCCTGCTGCTGGGACTGGGCGGTGAAAACGCCTACAGCCGGCCGCTCTCTGTCGAAGAAATTTTAGTCGTGACCTTTACCGAGGCCGCGACCGCCGAATTGCGCGGGCGCATCCGCGAGAATATTCATCAGCTACGTCTGGCCTGTATCCGCGGCAAAAGCAGCAATCCGATGCACCAGTTACTGCTGGAGCAGATGCCTGATCTGGCTCAGGCCGCCGCGCAGCTGCTGGCTGCCGAGCGGCAGATGGATGAAGCCGCCATTTTTACCATTCACGGCTTCTGTCAGCGGATGCTGAATCTCAATGCCTTTGAGTCGGGCATGCTGTTCGAGCAGGAGTTGATTGAAGATGAGCAGGCGCTGCTGAAGCAGTCGGCCGCCGATTTCTGGCGTCGTCAGTGCTATCCACTGAGTCTGGATGTGGCGCGGATCATCGCCGCAGAGTGGAGCGGGCCGGACAGTCTGCTGGCCACGCTGCGCCCCTGGCTACAGGGGGAGTCCCCGGGGCTGAAACGTCCGCCTGCCGCCGATGAGACGCTGGCATCACGGCACGCCCGCAATCTGGCGCGCATCGAGGCCATCAAGCAGCAGTGGCAGGCGCTCAGCGCCGATGTTGAGGGCATTATCACTGCATCTGGCGTTGATAAGCGCAGCTACAGCAGTAAACATCTGCCCAACTGGGTCGCCCGCGTCACGCAGTGGGCCAGCAGTGACACGCTGGATTATCAGCTGCCCAAAGAGCTGGAGCGCTTTGGACAGCAGGTGCTGGAGGAGAAAACTAAAAAGGGTGAAGCGCCGCGTCATTCGCTTTTTGAGGCGATCGATCAGTTTCTGGCAGAACCGCTGTCGCTGCGGGATGTCATCATTGCGCAGGCGCTGACCGATGTGCGCGCCACGGTGCAGCGCGAGAAACGGTTACGTGCGCTGTTAGGCTTCGACGATCTGCTCAGTAAACTGGATGAAGCGCTGCAGCAGCCAGGTGGCGTTTTGCTGGCAGAAACCATCCGGGCGCGTTACCCGGTGGCCCTGATTGATGAATTCCAGGATACCGATCCGCAGCAGTACCGCATCTTCCGCACGCTCTATATTAATCAGCCTGAACAGGCACTGTTTCTGATCGGCGATCCCAAGCAGGCGATCTATGCGTTTCGCGGTGCGGATATTTTTACCTATCTGCGGGCCAGAAACGAAGTCAGCGCTCACTACACGCTCGATACCAACTGGCGTTCATCACCTGAGATGGTCGGGAGCGTCAACCGCCTCTTTTCTCAGCTCGATTCGCCTTTTTTGTTCTCGGCGATCCCCTTTCAGCCAGTTAAGCCTGCTGCGCCCAATCAGTCGCTGAAACTGATTTTTGACGAGCAGCAGCAACCGGCGTTACGGTTCTGGCTGCAGCCTGGCGAGGGCGTGGGTAACAGCGATTACCAGCAGTTTATGGCACAGCAGTGTGCGGCCGATATCAGCCGCTGGCTGGTGGCCGGACAGCAGGGGCGCGCCCGCCTGGGCAAAGGCGAGGCGCTGCAGCCGGTGCGGGCTTCCGATATCACCGTGCTGGTGCGCAGTCGTAATGAGGCCGGTTTAATCCGCGACGCGCTGAATGCGCTGTCGATTCCTTCGGTCTATCTCTCCAGCCGGGACAGTGTCTACACCACGCCGGAAGCGCGCGAACTGCTCTGGTTACTGCAGGCGATACAGGCACCTGAGCAGGAACGTCTGCTGCGCAGCGCGCTGGCGACCTCAATCTTTGCTATTGATGCAGCAACGCTCGACGCGCTGACACAGAATGAACGTGAGTGGGATGCGCTGGTGGAGCAGTTTGCCGTCTGGCAGCAACTCTGGCATCAACGCGGCGTGTTACCGATGCTGCGTGACGTGATGATCAAGCGGCAGCTGGCAGAGAATATGCTGGCCTCGGAGAACGGTGAACGTCGCCTGACTGACCTGATGCATCTGGGTGAACTGCTGCAGGAGGCTTCGGTGCAGCTGGAGAGTCCGCACGCCCTGGTGCGCTTCCTGGCGCAGCAGATTGCCCGGCCAAACAGCCAGGCCTCCAGCCAGCAGCTGCGTCTGGAAAGCGACCGCCATCTGGTGCAGATCATCACCATCCATAAATCGAAAGGACTGCAATATCCGCTGGTCTGGCTGCCATTTGCTGCCGGGTTCCGCGAGGCGGCCAGCGCGCTTTATCACGATCGCGACACCTTCACGGCACTGCTGGATGTGCAGGGTGATGCACAAAGTCTGGCGCTGGCCGAAGAGGAGCGCCTGGCGGAGGATCTGCGTCTGCTCTACGTGGCGCTGACCCGTTCGGTCTATCACTGCAGCGTCGGCATTGCGCCACTGATCAAAGGCACCCGCAAAAAAGAGGGCGAAAGCGACCTGCACAAGAGCGCGCTGGGCTACCTGGTGCAGCAGGGCGAGGCGGCGGATGCGCAGCAGCTCAGTCAGCGACTGAATGCGTTAACCGGTGAAGGGATTGCGCTGGTTGAAGAGGCTCTGCTGCCGGGAGAAATGTGGCAGGATGCGCAGCAGGGCGATGAGGTTTTAAGCAGCCGCGACATTACGCGCGCGCTGGCTGACGTCTGGCGGGTAACCAGTTATTCAGGCCTGCAACAGCATCACAGCTCGGCGCTGCTGGATGCGATGCCCAACTTTGATCTTGATGCAGCGGGCGAAGAAGAGAAGGGTGAAGAGGCTGCATTGACACCCCACCACTTTCCGCGCGGAGCGGCACCTGGTACGTTTTTGCACGGTCTGTTTGAGTCGATCGACTTTACCGAACCGCCGGACAGCGTCTGGCTGGAAGATCAGCTGCAGCATAATGGCTATCCGCTGAGCTGGTTGCCGGTTCTGGAACAGTGGATTGACCGGGTCTTACATACGCCGCTCAATGCTGAGGGGCTGACGCTGTCGGCGATAAAAAGCAGCGAACGCCTGATTGAGATGGAGTTCTATCTGCCGATCAACAATCTGCTGACTGCGGCGGATCTTGACGCTCTGCTGCGCCGGCACGACAGTCTCTCTCAGCAGGCCGCCCCCCTGGATTTTCGTCAGGTGCGGGGCATGCTGAAGGGCTTTATCGATCTGGTCTTCCGCTGGCAGGGAAAATATTATCTGCTCGACTACAAATCGAACTGGCTGGGGGATAGCCACGCCGCTTACACGCCAGAGGCGATGGCGCAGGCGATGATTGGCCACCGCTACGATCTGCAATATCAGCTCTATACGCTGGCGCTGCATCGCTATCTGCAGCATCGTTTGCCGGACTACGACTATCAGCGTCATTTTGGTGGGGTGTTTTATCTGTTTTTGCGCGGGATGGATGGCAGCTCGCCGGACAACGGCATTTTCGCCACCCGACCTGCTGAAGCCTTTGTGGAAGAAATTGATGCACTGTTTGGTGAAACCGGGGAGATGTTATGAGTGACATGCTGAGTCTGCTGCTGCAGGCGGTAGAGAAGCGTCTCCTGCGACCGCTGGATATACAGTTTGCCCAACTGGTGGCCCCGGAATCACAGCCTGGGCTGCTGCTCGCTGCGGCCTGCGTCAGCGCTGACGCGGGTGAGGGGCACGTCTGTTTACCGCTGAGCAACCTCTGCGAAGCGAATCTGTTCGCTGGTCGCCAGCCTGCGCTGGCTCAGGCGATCTGGCACGCCGCTGGTGCGCCGGAAGACTGGACAGCACGCTTTGCTGACTGGTCGGCTGTCAGTGATGGCAGCCTGGTTACGCCGCTGGTGCTGAGCAACCAGCGTTTATATCTGCATCGGCTGTGGCAAAGCGAAGGCCGGGTCGCCGACTTCTTCGCTGCGCAGGAAGTAAAAACTGCGTTTGATATGCATGCTGCAGGCGACGTGCTGAACAGCCTGTTTGACGACCAGCCGGAGAACTGGCAGAAAATTGCGGCGGCCGTGGCGCTGACCCGCAAGACTGCGGTTATTTCCGGCGGGCCGGGTACCGGTAAAACCACCACAGTGGCGAAACTCCTCGCTGCCCTGATTCGCCTGAATCCCGGTGCACTGCGGATTCAGCTGGCGGCACCGACCGGCAAAGCCGCCGCGCGGCTGACCGAGTCACTGGGCAGCGCACTGCAGGATCTGGCGGTCAGCGACGAAGAACGCCGGCGTTTTCCTGCCGAAGCCACCACGCTGCATCGCCTGCTGGGCGCTCAGCCCGACACTCAGCGGCTGCGCTACCATGCCGGTAACCCACTGCATCTTGATGTGCTGGTGGTTGATGAAGCGTCGATGGTCGATCTCTCAATGATGGCAAAACTGATCGCCGCGCTGCCTGCCCATGCCCGCGTCGTGTTTCTGGGCGATCGCGATCAGCTGGCCTCGGTCGAAGCCGGTGCGGTGCTGGGCGACATCTGCCGCTGCACCGAAAGCGGCTACAGCCTGGCGCGGGCAGAACAGCTCGCCCTGCTGACCGGCTGCACACTGCAGGGCAGTGACGATGTGCAGGCACCCGCAGTCCGCGACAGTATCTGTCTGTTGCAGAAGAGTTATCGTTTTGATGACTCATCAGGCATCGGCCAGCTGGCAAAAGCGATCAACCGTGGCGATGCAGAGCAGGTCAGGGCGGTATTTGCTGCGGCTTATGAGGATATCAGTTACCAGCCGCTGAACAGCGCTGACGCTTATCAGGCGATGCTGGATGAAGTAGCCCAGGGTTATCAGCCCTTCCTGCAGTTGATCAGACAGCAGTCGTCGCCCGCAGAAGTGATTGCCGCTTTTGGCCGTTATCAGCTGCTGTGTGCATTACGTGACGGGCCATTTGGCGTGCAGGGTCTGAACCAGCGTATTGAGCAGCGACTGATGCAGCTGCAGCGCATCCGTCGTCCTGGCATGGGCAGCCGCTGGTATGAAGGGCGTCCGGTGATGATCACCCGAAATGACAGCGCGCTCGGCCTGTTTAATGGCGATATCGGCATGACGATGCGGGATGAAGAGGGCAACCTGAAGGTCTTTTTCCCGCTGCCGGATGGATCGATCAAGGCGATTCAGCCGAGCCGGTTACCCTCACATGAAACGGCCTGGGCGATGACGGTGCACAAATCACAGGGCTCGGAGTTTGATCATACCGCGCTGGTGATGCCCACGCAGTTTCTGCCGGTGCTGACCCGTGAACTGGTCTATACCGCGATTACACGTGCACGGCGGCAACTGACCATCTACAGCGAACCCGGCGTATTTCAGCGTGCCGTGCAGCTGCAAACGCAGCGACGCAGCGGTCTGGTGGAGCGACTGGGAGAAACCGGCTGAGAAGAGAGGGGACAGCCCACGCGGGGGGTGCCTGTCCCTTACGGATTGAATCAGGTGAGATCGGCCATCAACACTTTTGAACGGCGCTGATAGTTATACATCTCTTTTTTACTCTCGGGCAGCGACTCAATATCTACCGGTGTAAAGCCGCGTTCCTGGAACCAGTGGATGCTGCGGGTGGTTAACACAAACAGTTTTTCCAGCCCCATCTGGCGTGCCTGAAGTGCCACGCGCTGCAGCAACATCTCACCGCGTGAAGAGCTGCGATAGTCAGGATGAACCGCCACACAGGCCATTTCGCCAATCTTTTCATCCATAAACGGATAGAGTGCTGCACAGGCGATGGTCAGATTATCGCGCTGAATGATGGTGAACTTATCAATTTCCATTTCCAGCTGCTCGCGCGAGCGACGCACCAGAATACCCTGCTGCTCCAGCGGACGGATCAGTTCGAGGATGCCGCCGATATCATTGATATTGGCGCGACGGATCTGCTCTGCCGACTCCATAACGATCTGGGTACCGATACCGTCGCGTGAGAAGAGCTCCTGCAACAGCGCGCCATCTTCCTGATAACTGATTAAATGGCTGCGGCGAACACCACTGCGGCAGGCTTTCACCGCCCCACGCAGGAAGCGAACGGTCCCGGAAAGATAATCGCCTTCCTTTTCAATCTCATCGATACGGGCCTGCGCATCATTCGGGAAGAGCTCGGAGATGATTTCACCCTCGCTGTTCAGCACGCCCTGCTCAGAGCAGAAGCCGATCATTTTCTCCGCTTTGAGTTTAATCGCCAGCTGGGTAGCCACTTCTTCCGAGGTCAGGTTAAAGCTTTCGCCGGTAACTGAAACCGCAACCGGGCCCATCAGCACAATCGCATCGTTATCCAGCTGACGATGAATGGCCTCTTCATCAATACGACGGATACGGCCGCTGTGACAGTAATCCACGCCATCATCCACGCCCAGCGGCTGTGAAATAATGAAGTTGCCGCTGACCACGTTGATATGCGCGCCCTGCAGCGGCGTGTTGTTGAGACTCATTGAGAGGCGGGCCGTGATATCTAACTGCAGTCGGCCAGCGGCCTGCTTCACTAACTCCAGCGATTGCGCGTCGGTGACCCGGGTAAACTTATGGTAAACCGGCTCCAGCTGCTGCTGAGCCAGGCTGGCATCAATCTGCGGGCGTGCGCCATACACCACGACGAGGCGAATGCCCAGGCTGTGCAGCAGGCCGATATCATTAACGATGCCAGAGAAGTTCTCATGCTCAATCGCTTCGCCACCCAGCATGATGACAAAGGTTTTACCCCGGTGGGCATTGATATAGGGAACGGTATGGCGAAAACCCTGAACCAGTTCGGTACTACGTTCCTTCACGGCCAACCCTCAGTGAATGTTTATTCGTATTTTTTGTATTTTTATGCTTTTACGTCCGGTTTTGCAAGTCTTAATCCTGACGAAAATTTACGTTTTTCTGGGTGTCAAAGCCGCTAACAGCCTGCATTATTTAGGGTTTCCGGGGTGACATCATGCTGCGGATTGGATAAAGTTTTCGCCGCCATTTTAGTAACTGGCGCTTTTTTAGACATTACACAGCAGCTGGAGCGGCATGTCAGACGTTAATTCCCATTTTTCACGCAGACGATTTTTACAGGGGACGGGCGCCTTACTGCTGTTAAGCGTCAGCCGGACAGGGTTGGCGGCGAAGAACCACATTGTGGCGGTGCGTATCTGGCCCTCATCGACCTACTCGCGGATGACGCTGGAGTCCAATGTTGCGCTGAAGTACAAGCAGTTTGCGCTGAGCAATCCCGAACGCCTGGTGATTGATATTCAGGGGCTGCATCTCAATCCGGTTCTGAAAGGGGTAGATAAGCAGGTTCGGGTCGACGATCCCTTTATTAAAAATGCCCGTGTCGGTCAGTTCGACAGCAACACGGTGCGCGTGGTACTGGAATTAAAGCGCAACGTCGCGCCGAAGATCTTTAATCTCTCGCCGGTCGCCGGGATCAATCACCGGCTGGTGGTCGATCTCTATCCGAGCCAGAACCAGGTTGAGGACGATCCACTGCTGGCCCTGCTGAAAGATTACAACCAGGGCGATCTGGAGAAAGATGAAGGGGTGCAGGCGCCCTTACCCGGCAAAGCGGGGCGCGATCGTCCGATCATTATCATGATCGATCCCGGTCACGGTGGGGAAGATCCGGGCGCGCACGGCAAATATAAGACCCGCGAGAAAGATATTGTGCTGAAGATTGGACGGCGACTCAAAGCGCTGATCGATAAAGAGTCCAATATGAAAGCCTATATGACGCGCAATGAAGATGTCTTTATTCCGCTGCGCGTCAGGGTTGCCAAAGCCCGTAAACAGCGTGCCGACCTCTTTGTGTCGATCCATGCGGATGCCTTTACCAGCCGCGCGGCACGCGGCTCTTCAGTGTTTGCCTTATCAACCAGCGGTGCCACTTCGGCGGCGGCTCGTTTCCTGGCTCAGACTCAGAATGAATCAGACCTGATTGGCGGCGTCAGCAAAAGCGGTGACCGCTATCTCGATCACACCATGTTCGATATGGTGCAGCGTCAGACTATTCATGACAGCCTTAAATTCGGCAAAGAGGTGCTGAATCGCATGGGGCGCATCAACCATCTGCACAAACGCACCGTGGATCAGGCCGGATTTGCGGTGCTGAAAGCGCCTGATATCCCGTCAATTCTGGTCGAGACGGCGTTTATCAGTAATGTGGAGGAGGAGCGCAAGTTGCGAACCACCCGTTACCAGCATCAGGTGGCAGAGGCGATTCTGAACGGCATCAAAGCGTATGTGGAGAGTGGGGCGGCACTGGCCCATCGGTAAAAGAGTGCGGGTAGCCGGGCTATCCGCGCGCTTTTCAGGGCAGAGAGAGGCTGAAGCGGCTTTTGGGAACGTCAGAAACAAAAAAACACCCTTTCAGGTGTTTAAATGATTGGTTGCGGGGGCCGGATTTGAACCGACGACCTTCGGGTTATGAGCCCGACGAGCTACCAGGCTGCTCCACCCCG
>NZ_JALNPO010000064.1:0-236 GCF_024520895.1 Pantoea sp. Fr-CA_6
GGCGCTACGGCGTTTCACTTCTGAGTTCGGCATGGGGTCAGGTGGGACCACCGCGCTAAAGCCGCCAGGCAAATTCTTTGTGCTCTGTCCTGTGTCTTTTGTGCTGATGCTGCGTTGGCCGCCCTCGCGCTACTCCGTCACATACTTCAGTATGCTCCTTCGTATCGCTCGGTTGCCGCCTTGCCTCAGCGCAAAATCCTTCGGACTTCAGTCCGCAGGACACAACTGTATCCGGT
>NZ_JALNPO010000065.1:0-235 GCF_024520895.1 Pantoea sp. Fr-CA_6
GTGTAGCTCTGCCAGATGTTGTACTTCATCGACGATGATCGCCCTGACTTTCGCAATCTCTAGCTGGCGCAACGCTTGATCGTACAAATCCGGTGTGCTGCATTTGCTCAGTACCCTACCACCGAGGCCACGGATAATACTTAGCGTGAGCGCACGCTGATTGGGTTCAGTTGGGGCTGTGACGCGGATCAGTGGCTTACAGATTTTGCCGTTCACCTCCTGCGTGGGAAAGTCT
>NZ_JALNPO010000066.1:0-234 GCF_024520895.1 Pantoea sp. Fr-CA_6
TCTTTGGCTTTGTGTCTTCTAACAAGGAAAGACTACTTAGGCTTATAAGATCGGGATGAGGTTTAAGTTCTTATACTCAATCATACACATGACATCAAGTCATATTTGACTCTAAAACACTAACCAACCTTCTTCTTGCTTCTCAAAGCTTTCATGGTGTAGCCAAAGTCCATATGAGTCTTTGGCTTTGTGTCTTCTAACAAGGAAAGACTACTTAGGCTTATAAGATCGGGT
>NZ_JALNPO010000067.1:0-234 GCF_024520895.1 Pantoea sp. Fr-CA_6
TTATTATTGATTGTTATATTTGTTTCCATAATTTTTTATTGCTTAATATATTAAACGTTTTTATTCTTTATCCAATTCTTTACTCTTTTGTAACCTTCAACACCTAATATGGTAATTCCTCCATATTGGAATGTCTTGGCCAAACCGAAGAGTATTATCCATAGAATTCCCTTTGCTTCTAATGATAGGTATTCCGATGGTATAGCCATTTGCGCGAACGACAGGATGTAGAAG
>NZ_JALNPO010000068.1:0-233 GCF_024520895.1 Pantoea sp. Fr-CA_6
TCGTTGCCCTCGACACCGAATTCATGCGGGTCGACACCTTCTACCCGATTGCCGGCCTGTTGCAGATCGGCGACGGCAAACGCGCCTACCTGATCGATCCGCTGACCATCAACGCCTGGCAACCTCTGGCAGCGTTGCTGGAAAACCCGGCGGTGCTCAAAGTCCTGCACGCCTGCAGCGAAGACCTCGAAGTGCTGTTGCGCCTGACCGGCAGCCTGCCGGCGCCGCCGTTC
>NZ_JALNPO010000069.1:0-231 GCF_024520895.1 Pantoea sp. Fr-CA_6
CAATCGTATCCGCGCCCAGCACCGGCAGATCCTGCGCGTCCAGGTTGACCCCCGCCTGCGCTTTATCATTGGCCAGACGGCGGACATAGATTTCCGCCTCTTCGTTCGGCTGACGCTGCTCTTCAACGTCAGTCACGATGAGCTCGAATGTCAGCCAAAGTTGAGTTAACAGCTCACGACGACGCGGTGAACCGGAAGCAAGATAGAGTGTTACCATAAATTTCCTTATTG
>NZ_JALNPO010000070.1:0-230 GCF_024520895.1 Pantoea sp. Fr-CA_6
GGCACGGGCGGTGTAGGAACTGTCGTAGGCAAAGGCGAGCGCCCCACCAGCGGTCTGCCCCAGCTGTCCGGCAAGGACGCCGTCGAGGTAGACGTTCAGGAATGCCGTCATGAGCCGTCCTCGAAGAGACCGGCAAACGGGTCATCGTCGGTGGCCTCGGCCACGGGGGTGGTGACCAGGTCGACCGCGAGTCCGAGCGCGGCCAGGACGTCGAGCACCTTGCCCATCTC
>NZ_JALNPO010000071.1:0-218 GCF_024520895.1 Pantoea sp. Fr-CA_6
CTGAACGGCACCGCGGGCGCGGGGCTGACGGTCATCGTGTGGGCCACGGATGCGGACGGCAACCGGGTAAACGCGGGCTCGGGCGTGGCGGATGATAACGGCCGCTGGAGCATTACCACGGCGGCGCTGGGCGAGGACGGCCGCTATGACCTGACGGCGACGGCGGTGAACGCGGCGGGGGTTTCCTCGGCGGAGACCGGCGCGTTTAACGTGGTGCT
>NZ_JALNPO010000072.1:0-217 GCF_024520895.1 Pantoea sp. Fr-CA_6
TATACCGTCACCGTCGCGCCCGCTTCCGCCGTGCCCTTCAGCACCGGCGCGCGGTCGTCGGTTACCCCGCCGCTGGCGACTTCGCCCTGCACCTCACCCTGGGCGTCCATCAGCGCCGCCACGGCCGCCTCCGGTGCCATGGTGTCCAGCACCACGTTAAACGCGCCGGTCTCCGCCGAGGAAACCCCCGCCGCGTTCACCGCCGTCGCCGTCAGGT
>NZ_JALNPO010000073.1:0-206 GCF_024520895.1 Pantoea sp. Fr-CA_6
CCCGCCTCGTCGGTGGCTTCCACCACGACGTCTTTGGCGTCCACGCCCGCCGGATTCGGCTGGATGCTCCAGTGACCATCCGCGTCCGCCACCGTGCTGGTCACGCTGTCGCTGACCGGATCGGTGATCACGATCACCGCGCCCGGCTCGGCGTTACCGGCCAGCTCGTCCTCGGTGTTGTTCGTGATTTCCGGAGCCGCCGTGCT